>DATAWF010000177.1:0-6661 GCA_036267335.1 Acidobacteriaceae bacterium | reverse complement strand
ATTACGCTTTCGGCCCACACCGGTGCCGGGCAGCTTTGTCGTTCTTGGAATTGGAGATTGAGGGGAGTTGTCAGTTTTCAGTTGTCGGTCGTCAGTCACCAGTTGTCAGGGCTTCTTACGAAGATTCAGACGGGCCACAGTTGCGTCATCTCGACCGGCAGCAGCGCAGCCGCAACGAAGAGACCATAGCCTGAGAACTGACAACTCCTAATCCTTAACCCGCACCGTGGGCTCGACGGAGAGACCGGGAAGAAGCAAGTGATCCCTGTCTTCGTCGTGATTGGACAAATCGATACGGACCGGCACGCGCTGGACGACCTTGACGTAGTTCCCAGTGGCATTCTCCGGGGGAAAGAGGCTCAACACCGAACCGGTCGCTCCGCCGATTTGGGTCACCGTTCCGTCGTAGTCGCGATCATAGGCATCGACGTGGATCTTGACCTTCTGCCCCGGACGCATGTGCCGGAGCTGTGTCTCTTTGAAGTTCGCAGTGACCCAGATGTCGTCCAAGGAGACAAGCGTCATCACGACCTGGCCCACGCTCACGTTCTGCGAGAGCTCCAATGTCTTTTTGGTAACGATCCCGTTCATCGGAGCCACGATGCTGGTGTAGCTGAGATTCAACCGCGCCTGTTCCAACTGGGCGCGCGCCTGCTGCACCTGAGCCGCCGCCTGGTCGGCTTTCGCCTTCTGAATTTTCACTTGATCGGGCGCTGTCTGGGCATATTTGAGAGCGGCCTGGGACTGGGCGACCCGATCTTTCGCGATGCGAACCGCGTCTTCCGCCGCGATTTCATTGGCCTGGGCTTCAAGAACCGCAGCCTTGTTGGCGTCGGCGGAGGCGACCGCGGCGTCATACTGCTGCTTGGAGATCACATCGTTTTCGACCAGAGGCGTGTAGCGTTTGAGATCCGATTGGGCCTTGACGTTGTTGGCCTCCGCCTGCGAGACGCCGGCCTGGGCCGCCTCCAGTTGCCGCTGCGCCTGCTGCACCCCGGCATCGGAAGTGCTGACAACAGAAGTCGCTGTCTCCAGGTTGGAATTGGTGTTGATATCGATCACCGGGATATTCACCCGGGTCGCTTCATAGTTGGCTTCAGCGCTCGCCAGATTGGCTTCCGCCTGCTGCTCGGCCACCTGAAAATCCCGAGGATCGATCTGGGCCAATACCGTGCCGGCGCTGACATACTGGTTCTGCTCGACGTTGATCTTGATCACCTGACCGGCGATACGCGTGCTGATCTGCACCAGGTGACCATCCACCTGGGCATCGTCGGTGTCCTCGTAGTAGGTCGAATGCCACCAGAAAAGAGCAGCTCCAACAATCAGGACGGCGGCGACGCCGATAATGATGAACCGGCGCCGGCTTTTCTTGCGAGGGCCGACCTCAGGACGCTCCGGATCGCGATGGTCGTTCTCTTCAGCCGGCCGTTCTTCGCTCACGGCGGCAGAACGGCCTGATTCCGGATTGTTTTCCGTCACGGTTGCTTTCCTCCCACGTAATCCTTGTAATCCGTCTGCGCGACACCCAGGGCCCGGGCGAGAGCGAGCTTGGCAACGTTGTGCTGATAGAGGCTCGCAATGTATTGCTGGTCGGCCTGCGCCATCGCCGTTTGCGCCTGAGAGACGGCGAGATTGTCAGAGACTCCAGCGGCATACCGCTGCTGCGCTTCGCTCAAAACCTCTTTGGCCAAGGCCTGGTTGCTCTGCGCCACCTGAACCTGCTTTGCCGCCGACTGGATGTCGAGAATGTTATCGCGCACATCGGCGGCGATCTGTCCTTCTAAATCGCTCAACTGCGCGCGCTGCTGATCCAACTGCGATTGCGCGACCGTTTTGTCGCCGCGCAGCTTCGCCTCGTCGAAGACCGGGACCGTGGCTGTTCCACTGACATCGAAGGTTCCGTGGGACTGGCCCAGAGTCGGCCCGATATCTCCGTAATCCCCGGAAAAGGCGACTGTCGGATACCTTTCTGCGGTCGCCGAAGATTTGCCTGCCTGCGCCGCCTTGACCTGCTCTTCCAGAGCCTTGAGATCGAACCGGGCATCCAACGCGCGCTTGACAGCGGCATCCACGTCCAGGTTGTCGAGGGGGGCAAATGGCGCCTGGTCGGTAAGCTCGAACTTTTGCTCGAGCGGCAGTCCGATGGCGCGGGCAAGCGCGATCTGATCTTTTTGATACTGATTTTGAGCGGCGATCAGGCTCTGCTGCTCCGTCTGGTAGTCGACTCGCGCGCGCAAAACGTCGAGCAGCGGCGCGGTGCCGGCATCATGGTTCTGGTTGGCCTGGTCGAGGGAAACCTTTGCCGTCTTGAGCTCGGAATCGGTCGACTGCACGCGGGCCGCATCGGCAATGCATAGCAGGTAGGCGTTGCCGACGGTCAAGACCACCATGTCCCGGGAATCCTGGGCCGAGAGGCTCGACCCAGCGAATTCATGGCGGGCCGCCAGATAACTTTGCAGAGAAGAGAGATTCAGAAGGGCCCACTGGACTGAACCCCGGATATCGGTAAAGCCGTAAGGTCCGATGATGGCCGGGAACCCCGGAATCTTCAGCCCTTCGGCCTGGAGATCGGTCTGCTGCACGGCTTCCCGCGCGGTCGCATCGATGGTCGGCAAAAGGGGCTGGAGGGACTGCAGACGCTGCCCCGCGGCCTGGTGCACGCTCTCGTTGGCCAGCACAAGCCCAAGGTTGTATTTCAAGCCCATCTGGATGGCCTGATCCAGCGACAACTGGCGCACGCCGTTGGTCGCGGGCTCCTTGACGACGCTGCCCTGATAGGAGCTCGTGGAGCTCTGGGCCCAGGCCCCGGACGAACACACGAGAGCGCCAAGCAGCAGCGCGGCAGGCCGGCATCTCCGGACCCATGCTCTCATCTTTGTGTTCACCTCGAAAGGACTTCAGACGGTTGAAATTTGGATGTACAAAGAGGGCGAAAGAATTCAAAAACAAGAAGCTATCCCCAATTTTCCGAAGGCCCGAGACTCACGAAGCGCACGGCCGGAAGAGCCAGGCTACGGCATGGTGAGAGACTCAACCGCGACGGATCAGACGGGCTCGGAAATGGAGTTCGCAGTAACCAGAAAGCTCGCCAGCATGCAAAGGGCCCGGCGGTAGGCCACGCTAATGTGTTCTCTGCGCCAGCCCGCGACCCCGGGCGCACCGCTTTGGCGCAATGAAGCCAGCGTCTCATCCGCAGTCTGGCCGGCTACCGCCCGCAGAACGAAGATCGCGCGAAACGAGGGGGTAAGGCTTTCAACCCACTCGCGCATCATTCCCGGCCCTGGTTCCGTGCCTGGACCGTTGAGCAGCGCGGCCAGGTGATCGCCGCTGAGTCCGGCGGCGCTCAGATCGTCCGTGTCGATGCAGGTCGAATCCTCCATGACCTGAGGAGGAGCGGCAAACGCCTCCGGGTGTTGCGACGCCAAGCGCGCCAGCGCGGTCGCAATCAGGCGCGGTCTCGCCTGTTCTCCAGCAGCGCCGGCATCGGCGCAAGGATCGGCTTGAACCTCGGCAAAAGCCCGTTCGACCAGCGAAACGGCCTGCTCCTCGTCGCCGAGCATCAAGGCCGCAACCTGAAACAGCTCCAAGGCGGCGCCTTGGGCGCGCGAAGCTCCAGAACCGACGACTCCTTCATGACATGGACCGCTCATTCGCCTCTCCTTCCGTTCCGACGGCTAAACGCCCGGACGGATCCCAAAATGCGGGTCCCCCTCCATCCTCCCGCAGCATTCCCTGGCCCGTCAAATATGTTTGCTGTGACGAACCCCTGCCGCGATGCCGATTTCATTGTCCATTGATGGCATCCACCGGTTTTTTCGGTTTAGATAGACCATATAAACTGCAATGGAAACCCTCCGGAGCGGCTTGGATGATCAAGAACCGGATGCTTTCCCGTCGTGGCCGACGAGAGCCTGGTACTTTGGGCTGCGGCGCCAGGAGCAAGACAGATCGTCCGAACCTTCTATGGCACAAGCACGGAACCGCCCTCGAACTCCTTTTATCGGCCGCGACGAATCCTGGTTGAGCTTTAACCGCCGGGTTCTGCAAGAAGCGCAGGACAAGGACAATCCGCTTCTCGAGCGGGTGAAGTTTTTGGCCATCACCGCCAGCAATCTCGACGAGTTCGTCGAGATTCGCGTTGCCGGCACCATGCAGCGCATTGAAGACGGCTACAAAGAGCCGGGCTTCGAGGGCCTGACTCCGCAACAGACTCTCGATCAGGTGATCGAGACAATGCATGCCTTCGTCCAGGACCAGTACCGGTGCTGGAACGAGGATCTACGTCCCGCCCTTTACAAAAGCGGGGTGCGGGTGCTCGAGTGGAACGAGATTGACGATGCGGCGCGGGAGCATGTGCTCAATTATTTTCAGCGTGAAGTCGATCCTCTGCTCACGCCGATTACCATCGATCCCGCGCACCCCTTTCCGCGAGTTTTGAACAAAGCGCTTTGTCTGGCTTTGCTGCTCCGCCGCAAGCGGAAGGGCACTGCCGGGCCGGTGCTCGGCGTGCTAACCGTTCCCCGCGCGCTGCCCCGGCTGGTGCGTCTGCCTTCGAGCAGCGGCACCAACGATTACATTTTTCTCCATAACCTCATTGAGCAAAACGCCGCCGGCCTGTATCGCGGCTACGAGATTCTCTCGAAAGCGGCCTTCCGCGTCACGCGCAACAGCAATCTCTACTTGCAAGAGGAAGAAACGCGCAGCCTGCTCGATAGCGTGCGATCCGAACTGCACAACCGCCGCAAGGGCGATGCCGTCCGGCTGGAAATCGAGCGCGACGCCGATCCGGAAATCGTCGACCGGCTCAGCCTGAACTTCGAGCTCGACGAGCCTCTCGTCTTTCATACCGACGGCCCGGTAAACCTCTCGCGGCTGATGAACCTCTACAGCGATACGCCGCGGCCCGATCTAAAATACAAACCTTTTGTCGGAAAAGAACTCCGGCTGAATCGCCGCTCCGAGGATCTTTTCGACGAGCTGCGCCACCACGACATCCTGCTGCATCACCCCTTCGATTCCTACGACGCGGTGGTGAATTTTGTACAGCTCGGCGCCAGCGATCCGCGCGTGGTGTCGATGAAGCAGACACTTTATCGGACCAGCTCCGACTCGGCAATGTTTCTCGCATTGACGGAAGCCGCGCAGAGCAAAGAGGTCACAGTGGTGGTCGAGCTGATGGCACGCTTCGACGAGGCCTCGAATATCCGCTGGGCGCGCAATCTCGAGGATGCAGGGGTGCAGGTCTTCCATGGCATTGTCGGCCTCAAAACCCATTGCAAGCTGGCCCTGCTGGTCCGCCGCGATCCGGACGGAGTTACCCGCAGCTACGCTCACCTGGGCACCGGGAACTACAACCTGGAGACGGCGCGGTTCTACACCGACATCAGCCTGCTGACGGCCGACCCTAAGATTACGTCGGCGATGCACAGTGTTTTTAACTACCTGACTGCGCGCTCGGAGTCGGACGACTACGCTCCGCTGCTGGTTTCTCCGCTCACGCTGGCGGAGAGCTTCATCCGCATGATCCATCGGGAGCGGGAGCATGCCGCCGCGGGCCGGCCCGCGCACATCATCGCAAAAATGAATTCGCTCCTCGAGCTGAGCGTGATGGAAGCACTCTACGAAGCCTCGAAGGCCGGGGTGGAGATCGACCTTATCGTGCGCGGAATCTCCTCGCTGCGGCCGGGACTCCCCGGAGTCAGCGAAAGCATCCGGGTACGCTCGATCATCGGGCGCTTTCTCGAGCACAGCCGGATCTTCTATTTCGCCAACGGCGGAGACGAGGAGATTTATTGCGGAAGCGCGGATTGGATGCCGAGAAATCTCTTCGAGCGCTGCGAAGTTGTCTTCCCGGTTTGGGATCCGCAGAATCGCTCGCGGATCAAAAACGAGATACTCGGCGCATACCTGGGTGACAACATGAAAGCGCGGATGGAAACGGCAAGCGGCGACTATATTCGCATGCGCCCGGGAAACGACAAGCCATTCAGCGCGCAGGATTTCTTCATGCGCCTGGCCGAGGGCAAAGATTCCGTCGAAAGTATTCCCGCTCCAGTGGCGCTTCCCGCCAAAGCCACCTCCCATCCTCCGGCGCCCACGCCGGAGGCGAAACCGGCGCCAGAAGCGAAACCCGCGCCAGCGAAGAGCCGGAAGGGGAAAGGCAGCAAGCCAGCGAGTCAGCAAGTTAGCCAGCCGGCGAGTTAGAACGCGGCCCACGCAAGCTCAGTTCGGCTGGAGCGGGCCGTCTTTTCTAGTCGTAGTACTCGAGCCCGAGGTGGGTGATGAGATCTTCGCCCCTGATATGGCGCAAGGTGTTCTTGAGCTTCATCAGTTGAATGAAGAAATCGTGCTCGGGATAGAGGCCCTCGGCGGTCATCGGCGACTTGAAGTAAAAGCTCAGCCACTCCTGAATCCCCAGGCCATTGAGCTCCGGCGTGCGCGATGCGAGGTCCATGAAGAGCACGAGATCGAGAGCTACGGGAGCCGCGAGAATGGAGTCGCGGCATAGGAAATCGACCTTGACCTGCATGGGATAGCCCAGCCAGCCGAAGATGTCGATGTTGTCCCAGCCCTCTTTGTTGTCGCCGCGCGGAGGATAGTAATTGATTCGAACCTTATGAAAAATATCTTTGTATAAATCCGGATAATGCTCGGGTTG
>DATAWF010000176.1:0-7009 GCA_036267335.1 Acidobacteriaceae bacterium | reverse complement strand
TATCGCTCCCCTGCCTTCCATACCCCAATGCAGCCCGTTCCCGTTACACTGAAATCCAGCGATGATCCCTACTTTGGAATGGACCCCCGCGGGCGTTCGCTTTCTCGATCAGACCCGCCTGCCACTTGAAGAGACCTACGTTCTCGCGTCGACGTATGAACAGGTCGCCAATGTCATCACCACGATGATCGTGCGCGGTGCGCCGGCCATCGGAGTCTCCGCCGCCATGGGCGTGGCTTTGGGCATCCAAGGCAGCCCGGCCACGACTCTGGCGGAGCTGACGTCGGACCTGGACACGATGAGCCGGACCCTGGCCGCGACCCGCCCCACGGCGGTCAATCTCTTCTGGGCGATCGAGCGCATGCGTAACCGCTATTTCGCGCTGGCGGGCAAGCCAGGCGCCACTCCAGATTCGGTCCGGGCCGGACTCATTGAAGAAGCGCAAGCCATGTATGAGGAAGATATTGCCGCGTGCCGCGCCATGGGACGCCACGGCGCATCGCTTCTGCCGCAAAGCGGCGGCGTTCTGACGCACTGCAACGCCGGAGCCCTTGCTACGTGTGGGTACGGCACGGCTCTCGGGGTTATCCGGGCGGCGGTCGAGCGCGGCCACGCATTGCATGTGTATGCCGACGAAACCCGGCCTTTTCTTCAGGGAGCGCGCCTGACCGCTTGGGAGCTGATGCACGACGGCATTGCAACCACCGTGCTCTGCGACAACATGGCTGCAAGCCTGATGCGGCAGGGAAAGATCCAGGCCGTCATCGTAGGCGCCGACCGTGTGGCGGCCAACGGCGACGTCGCCAACAAGATCGGCACCTACGGCGCGGCGATCCTGGCGAAGGAGCACGGCCTGCCGTTTTATGTTGCCTGCCCATGGTCGACCATCGATCCGGCAACTGCAACCGGCGACGCAATTCCTATCGAGCAGCGCTCACCAGTCGAAGTCACGCACCACGGGGGCAAGCAACTCACGCCCAACGGCGTGGGCATTGAAAATCCGGCGTTCGACGTGACGCCAGCCAAATATGTCACGGCAATCATCACGGAGCGCGGCGTGTATCGTCCGCCCTATTCGTTTACGCTCGCGTAGAGCCGGAGCTTTTGCCGGTGGCGCGGCTAGCAAACTAGCTTCTAGCTTTTAGCTCCTAGCAAAAGCAGATCTCTCCACTACGGCGGCGTTGCGCATCCTGCGAGAAGAGCTACTCCAGTTCCTCGTCGAGGAGCTATTTCATCTCTTTTAGATCAGGGCTGACGATGAGCTTGGCGGCGGTTGCGCGCTGCACGCCCTCTACTGTCAGGCCTGGAGCGATCTCTTCGAGCAACAGGCCGGCCGCGGTCACGCGGATCCATCCCATCTCGGTCGCGATTGCATTCACCACTCCGACACCGGTCAATGGAAGCGTGCAGTGTTCCAAGATCTTGGGGCTGCCGTCTTTCGCGGTGTGTTCCATGGCAACAATGACCCGGCGCGCCCCGGCCACAAGGTCCATGGCTCCGCCCATGCCTTTTACCATTTTTCCGGGAATCATCCAGTTGGCCAGGTCCCCGCGCTCGCTGACCTGCATCGCTCCCAGGATGCTCAGATCGATGTGGCCGCCGCGGACCATCGCGAAGGAATCGGCACTGGAAAAAAACGAGGCTCCGGGCAATTCGCTGACGGTCTCCTTGCCGGCATTGATCAGGTCGGCATCTTCTTCCCCCTCCAATGGATACGCTCCGACGCCGAGCATCCCATTTTCCGACTGAAGGACGACATGCATTCCTCTCGGCACATGGCTGGCCACCAGGGTGGGCAGTCCGATGCCAAGGTTGACGTAAAACCCGTCACGCAACTCGCGCGCCGCCCGCGCGACGATTCTGCGCCGCAGATCGTCAGTGCGCTGGTCCCAGAGCTTGCCCCCGGCTACGTTCTCCGGTGTTTTCGGTACATTAGAATGCATCGCCGCTTGCCTCCACCCTCTATGGATTTCGCCGTCTTCAATCTCCGGAAACGCTCGCTGCTGCGCGGCACCGCGCTCGTCCTGGTTTCGCTGACGGCAGCTTTTCTGCTCTCCGGCTTCCCCGACGACCGGCCATCGCCGCTGCTGTTTCTGCCGCTGCTTGCGACGGCCTGGGGATCGATCGAGACCCTGCGCTGCTTGCGGCGCCACTGGAATTTTCATAGCGGCGCCGTCCTGGTCCTTCTTTACTCCGACCTGTTGGCCTTCATCATGATTCTTTTTCTGCTGGTCTATCCTTACGGCCGCGGACTGCGATAAGGCCAGGGCCTGTTCACAGGCCCTGGCCGCTCTAACTTTCCAGGCCGCGTTTCCGAACGGTTCTTCGCTCGATTCGCCGTTCATAGTGCGCGCCCACGACGACCCGCTGCACATAGATCCCGGGGGTAACGATCGCATCCGGGTCCAGCTCTCCCGGCTCGACCAGATGCTCGACCTCGGCAACGGTGATGCGTCCCGCGGCGGCCATCATGGGATTGAAATTACGCGCTGTCTTGCGATAGATCAGATTGCCGAAGCGGTCGCCCTTCCAGGCCCGCACCAGCGCGAAGTCCGCCTTCAGCCACCGTTCGAGAACGTATTCGCGTCCGTCGAAGAGGCGCGTCTCCTTGCCCATGGCGGCCTCGGTTCCGAGACCGGTCGGCGTATAAAACGCGGGAATGCCGGCGCCCCCCGCGCGGATGCGCTCGGCCAAGGTTCCCTGAGGGGTGAGAGTGAGTTTGAGCTCGCCGCGAATCACCTTCTCTTCGAGCAGCTTGTTCTCGCCCACGTAGCTGCCGACATGGGAGGCGATCATTCCCGCTTCCAGCATCAGCCCCATGCCGAATCCATCGATGCCCATGTTGTTGCTGATCGTATGCAGATCCTTGACCCCCCGGCGTACCAGGGCGGCAATCAGATTCTCCGGGATACCGCAGAGCCCGAAGCCGCCGAGCATGAGAGATGCGCCTGCTTCAATGTCACGCACAGCCTCGCCGGCACTTTCGAATACTTTGTCCACTCCAGCACTCCTCGCAGCATGAAAAGGAAATAACCTGTTGACAGCACCGCCAACGGTTAGAGTACGATCTTCAGACCAAAAGCGAACCCTTCATTTTTCCCCAAGGAGTACGAGATGCTTAAGGGATTCCGGGACTTTATCCTTCGCGGCAATGTGGTCGACCTCGCGGTTGGTGTGGTGATCGGCGCCGCCTTCGGCACGGTGGTCAGCGCGCTGGTCAAGGACTTGATCACTCCGATTATCGCTGCGGCAGTGAAGAAGCCCGACTTCTCAGGATTTTTCTTTGAGGTGAACGGCGCCAAATTTTTGTATGGGGACTTTGCCAACGCTCTTATCTCTTTCCTCCTGATTGCCGCGGCGATCTATTTCTTCGTTGTGCTGCCGGTCAATGCTCTGCTCTCAAGGTTTTACCCCAAGCCGACGCCTCCTGCTGCAACCAAGGCTTGCCCGGAGTGCCTGAGCGACATCCCGGTAGCGGCCAAGCGCTGCTCGCATTGCACCCAACTCGTCGCTTAGAGCATTTTCGCTTTTACTATGAACTGGTGAGATCAGCCAAGAGCGGCCATTCTTCGATGGAACGGCCGCGTTCAGAGCAGCTTTTTTGTATACACCTAAAGCGCAATGCTCCGGCGGCATCCCGGCGAAGTCTCATCTAAAGTAAATACCAAGCTCCGGTTCTGCCGCGTTTGCCGGTTTCGGGCATGGAAATTCCCGAAAAAATCTTTCTGTTGCGCGGGGCAGACGCCACGGATGGAGATTACCCTTCTTGCCCTCTCGCCCCGTTCCTCTCCTAAAAGCCGCTGCTCTCTGCTCTGTGCTCCTTCTGCTTCCCCAGAGGGGGCTTGCGTCGCCGCAAAAATCCTCTTCCACACCTTCGGCGGTCTTCGGCTACCGGGATTTTTCCGTGCAGGCCGGAATCGATCGCGAATTCCTTGCCGTGCCCGACCCTAAAGAGGCCCAACAGGATCTGAAGACGCTCACCGCGGCTCCCCACATCGCCGGGTCGCATGAGGATTACGAGACAGCGCTTTACGTCGAGAAAAAGTTTCGCGAGGCTGGACTCGACACCAGCATTGTTGAATATCGCGGATGGATCAATTTTCCCAAGAGTGTTTTCATCCAGGCGGTCAAGGCAGACGGGACGGTGTTGATGACCGGCCCCAGCCCCGAACGTGTCAACGGCGACCCGTATCAAAAAGATCCGCGCATCCTGCCTGCTTTCAATGGCTCCTCTCCCTCGGGAGACGTAACCGCCGACGTGGTTTACGCCAACTACGGACGACCGGAGGATTTTGAACTGTTGCAGGCCATGCATGTCGATGTGCGCGGCAAGCTGGTGCTGGTCCGCTATGGGCGAAACTATCGCGGGGTAAAAATCTACGACGCCGAGAAGCGCGGAGCGGCGGGAGTTGTGATTTTTTCCGATCCTCAGGACGACGGCTATTTCCAGGGAGATGCGTACCCGAACGGCCCTTGGCGGCCTGCAACCGGCGTGCAGCGCGGGGCGGTGCAATTTCTCTTTAAGTATCCCGGCGACGCAACGACGCCGGGTATTGCCTCCACGCCCACGCTGCCTTCATCGAGCCGTATCCCGCCGTCAAAATCGGTAATTTTACCCACCATTCCTTCCATGCCGCTCTCTTATCACGATGCCTCTCCTATTCTGGGGAATCTGGGAGGGCCTGAGGCGCCGAGAACCTGGCAGGGATCGCTGCCTTTCACCTATCATCTCGGCGGAAGCGGCGGCGTCAAAGTACACATGAAGTTACAAATGGATTATGCGGAGCGCCCTCTTTGGGATGTCGTAGGTACGATCAAGGGCAGCCAGGACCCGAATGCCGTGGTCTTGACCGGCAATCATCGGGATGCCTGGGTTTTTGGCGCCGTCGATCCCGGCAGCGGCACCGTGGCTCTGCTGGAAGCGGTGCGCGGAGTCGGGACGCTTCTCTCTCATGGCTGGAAACCGAAGCGCACGATGATTTTCTTAAGTTGGGATGGTGAAGAACAAGGACTGATTGGATCGACAGAGTGGGCGGAGGATCATGCCCATCTTTTAGAGAGCGCGGTTGCGTATTTCAACACCGACATCGCCGTCTCCGGCCCGCGCTTTCAGGCCGCTGCCGTTCCCTCGCTCAATCAGTTCCTCCGCCAGATTGTCGGCGAGGTCCCCAGCCCTGGCGGCGGCAGTGTTTTGGACGAATGGAAGCGCGATTCAAGCCTGGCGCAAGCCACCGGGCTTCCTCTTGTCGACACCAGGACTGTGGCGCACCGGGAGGGGGAGGTTCCAATTGGGGCGTTGGGCAGCGGCTCCGACTACACTCCCTTTCTGCAACACTTCGGCGTACCCTCGACAGACATCGGCTCTGTCGGTCCGTACGGCGTCTACCACTCGGCTTTTGACGACTACAAATGGTTCACCATGAATGCCGACCCGAACTTTGTCTATGAGCAAGAGATGGCCCGGGTGTTCGGCTTGGAAGCGCTCCACATGGCCGATGCGGATGTGCTGCCCTTGAACTATGCCGACTATGGCAAGCAGATCCTTTCGTATCTCGAAGAGCTCCGTACCCGGGCAAAAAACGACGGGGGAACTTTAGCGACCATCGACTTCACCAGCGCCTTTCTGGCCGCTGACCGCTTTACCGCGGCAGCCACGTTGATCTATCAGCGGCAGCTCGCGCCTCAAGGGGACCTGACAGCGGTGAACAGCGCGTTGCGCGCGGTCGAAAGCGATTTCCTTTCCCCCCAGGGGCTCCCGGACAGAGGATGGTACAAGCACACCATCTACGCGCCAGGGGAGTACACGGGATATGCGGCGGTCCCGTTGCCGGGAGTGGCGGAGGCCATGGACAACCACGATGCCACGCTGGCGCAACAGCAACTCGGGGTGCTGACCGCAGCGCTCGAGCGCGCTGCCGCCACGCTGGAAGCGGTGAAATAAAAAGCGCCGCGGGGAACGCGGCGCCTGAGAGCCACCTTCGGCCCAGGGCTTGTGAACAGGCCCTAGTTTTTTTCGGCCAGCGCTTTGGCCTGCAACTCCACCAGCCCGGTAAGATCTTTCTTCTCGAGGCCGTGGACTTCTTTATTGAAGGCATCCACCTTGCTCGACCAGTTCATGGAGCAGAACTTCGGACCGCACATCGAGCAGAAAGCAGCTTCTTTGTAGTAGTCGTCGGGAAGAGTCTCGTCGTGCATTGCGCGGGCTGTTTCCGGATCGAGCGAAAGCGCAAACTGCTTTTCCCAATCGAAGGTGTAGCGAGCGTAGCTGATGGCGTCGTCGCGATCTTGCGCGCCGGGACGGTGCCGGGCCAGATCGGCGGCGTGAGCCGCGATCTTGTAGGCGATGATGCCATCCTTGACATCCTTTTCATTGGGCAGCCCGAGATGCTCCTTGGGCGTGACATAGCAAAGCATCGCCGTGCCGAACCAGCCGATCATCGCCGCGCCAATCGCCGAGGTGATGTGGTCGTAACCCGGCGCGACATCGGTGGTCAGCGGCCCCAGCGTGTAAAACGGCGCTTCATCGCAGGCGGCAAGCTGGCGGTCCATATTCTCCTTGATCTTGTGCATCGGCACATGGCCGGGGCCCTCGATCATCACCTGCACATCATGCTTCTGTGCGATCTTGTTCAACTCGCCCAAGGTGTCCAGCTCGGCGAACTGGGCGGCGTCATTGGCGTCGGCGGTCGAGCCGGGGCGCAAGCCGTCGCCCAGTGAAAAGGAGACGTCATATTGTTTGAGGATTTCGCAAATGTCCTCAAAGTGCGTGTAGAGGAAATTCTCCTGATGATGCGCCAGGCACCATTTCGCCAATATCGAGCCACCACGCGAAACAATGCCGGTGACGCGCTCCGCCGAAAGCGGAATATGTGCCAGGCGCACGCCCGCATGGACGGTGAAATAGTCCACCCCCTGCTCGCACTGTTCGATCAGGGTGTCGCGGTAAATGTCCCAGGTCAGGTCCTCGGCCACGCCGCCGACTTTTTCCAGGGCCTGGTAGATCGGCACG
>DATAWF010000175.1:0-61172 GCA_036267335.1 Acidobacteriaceae bacterium | reverse complement strand
CTCCGCAACGCTTTCAGCTATCTCCGCCTCGAGCGGCGCGCTACTCGTCGGTAACGCAGCCGAAGCTCGCGCTTTTGACTAGACGAATGTATTTGGCCAATGTACCGCGTTCCGCTTTGTAAGGCGGCATCTTCCACTGGCTATGACGGCTCTTCAGCTCCCCTGCGGAGAGATCGACGTCGATCGTATTCTTTTCGGCGTCGACGGTGATGAGATCGCCATTGCGAATGAGAGCAATGGGACCGCCCTCCTGGGCCTCTGGCGTCACGTGGCAAACGATGAAGCCGTGGGAGCCTCCGGAAAACCGGCCGTCTGTGATGAGGGCGACGTCTTTTCCCAGCCCGGCGCCCATGATGGCGGAGGTGGGCGTCAGCATCTCCGGCATGCCGGGACCGCCTTTCGGTCCTTCGTACCGGATGATGATGACATCGCCTTTCTTGATTTTTCCCTCTTCGAGGGCCCTGAGCATCTCCTCTTCACTGTCGAAGACATTTGCAGGACCGGAGAATCGCAGCCCCTCTTTGCCCGTGATCTTGGCTACCGCTCCCTCGGGCGCAAGGCTTCCCTTGAGGATCTGCAAGTGGCTGGTGGCCTTGATGGGATTCGAGATGGGATGAACAATCGGCTGCCCAGCCTTCAATCCGGGAAGGTGTTGGAGATTTTCCCGCAGGGTCTTGCCGGTAACGGTCATGCAGCCGCCGTGCAGCAGACCTTCTTCGAGGAGCATTTTGCAAACCGCCGGCAGGCCTCCAACCCCCTGGAGATCTTCCATGACAAAGGCGCCGCTGGGCTTGAAATCGGCGAGCAGCGGAGTCTTGTCGCTGATCCGCTGGAAATCGTCGAGGGTGATCGGCACGTCGACAGCCCGCGCCATTGCAATCAGATGGAGCACGGCGTTGGTCGATCCTCCGAGGGCGCAGACCACAACCATCGCGTTCTCGAAGGCCTCGCGGGTCATGATGTCGCGGGGCTTGATATCAAGTTCCAGCAGGTTCCGGATGGCAGCGCCGGCAAGCAGACACTCTTCGCGCTTGAGGGGATCCTCGGCCGGAGTGGACGAGCTGTAAGGCAAGCTCATTCCCATCACCTCGATGGCCGAGGCCATGGTGTTCGCGGTATACATGCCTCCGCAGGCTCCGGCGCCGGGACAGGAGTTGCGGACGATCGCCTGCCGCTGCTCTTCGGTAATTGAATGCGAGAGAAACTGGCCGTAGCTCTGGAAGGCTGAGACGATGTCCAGCTTCTGCCCATCCTGATGTCCGGCACGAATGGTGCCCCCGTAGACGACGATGCTCGGCCGGTTCAGCCGCCCGTTGGCGATCATGCAGCCGGGCATATTTTTGTCGCAGCCGGGAATGCAAACGGCCGCATCGTACCATTGCGCTCTCATGACGGTTTCGATCGAGTCGGCAATCAGGTCGCGCGACTGCAGCGAGAAGCTCATGCCCTCGGTGCCCATGGAGATGCCATCGCTCACACCGATGGTGTTGAAGCGCAGGCCAACCATTCCGGCACTGGAAACCCCTTCTTTGACCTTTTCACCAAGGCTAAGAAGGTGCATGTTGCATGGATTGCCTTCCAGCCAGACGCTGGCAATGCCGACCTGCGGCTTCGCCATGTCCTGCTCGCGCATACCGGTGGCATAGAGCATCGCTTGCGATGCTCCCTGGGATTTAGGCTGGGTGATCTCTGAGCTATACCGATTGAGGGGCTTCGTCATATTCAAGATGAGTTTACCGTTTCTGGTGCGAGATGCGCTCTTCGCTGCATTTGCTTTTGCTTAGGAACTTGTGAGATCGGCAAAGAGCGGGCGTTGCCGCCGTATCTCGTGCGCTTTTTAGCCCAGCGCGGCTAACTCCGGCGGCTGCAGCCGCTCTGCTATATTGAAGAAACTCGACCCGCCAAGGCGCTTGCGGACCGCGATCTGCCGTCAAAACACCCATTACAAAAGGTATAGAACGTTCATGTCCCGCATCGCAGTGATTGGCGCCGGTCCAATGGGTCTAGCCGCCGCCTATCAGGCAGCTAAGGATGGCCATCAGGTCGACGTCTTCGAAGCAGGTCCCGTGGCCGGCGGCACGGCGGCGCACTTCGACTTCGGCGGCCTCTCGCTCGAGCGGTTCTACCATTTCGTCTGCCGCGGAGACCGGCCGACGTTCGAATTGCTGGCGGAGCTAGGCATCGCGGACAAGCTGCGCTGGGTGCCGACCTCGATGGGGTTTTACTTGAACGGGAAGGTCCACTCCTGGGGAGATCCTTTTGCACTTCTGCGGCTTCCTCAAGTTTCGCTCCTGGCCAAAATTCGCTATGGCCTTTTCGCCTTATCCTGCATACGCCGACGTTCCTGGTCCTCGCTCGACAATCGGTCGGCTTCGGAATGGACCGCGGCCTGGTGCGGCAAAAAGGGCTATGAATTGTTTTGGCGGCCGCTGCTCGATCTGAAGTTTTACGAGCTCGCCGGGAGTATCTCCGCGGCATGGCTCTGGGGGCGCATCCGGCGCACCGCAGAGTCGCGCAAAAGCATCATGCAGGAAGAGCTGGGTTATATCGAAGGCGGGTCGGAGACCCTCGTCGTTGCATTGGTGAATGCCATCGTATCGGCCGGAGGCAAAGTACATTTGAAGGCCGGAGTGCGCGAGGTAGTCAGCCAAGACGGCCAGATCGTCGGCGTGAACACTACAGTCGGACAATTCCCCGCCGACCATGTTCTCTCGACGGTGCCGATGCCTTATGTCACGACGATGATTCCCGGACTTCCCGTGGAATGGAAAGAACGCTACGACTCGCTCAAGAGCGTCGGCATCTGCTGCGCAATTCTCAAACTGCGGCGGCCGGTGAGCCCGCATTTTTGGGTGAACATCTCCGATCCGGAGCATGAGATACCGGGCGTCATCGAATTCAGCAATCTTCGGCCGCTCGGCCCTTCGATCGTTTACGTCCCCTATTACATGCCGCGAGACAATCCTAAATTTTCCTGGACCGACGAGCAATTCACCAATCACGCTTTTGCCTGTCTGCAGCGGTTGAATCCGGCGCTGGTTCCCGGAGACCTGCTCGATGCAAGCATCGGCCGCCTGCGTTATGCGCAGCCGGTCTGCGACGTTGGCTTTGCCGCCAAGCTGCCGTCCATCCAGACCCCGATCGCCGGTCTGCAGGTGGCCGATACTTCCTTCTACTATCCCGAAGACAGGAGTATCGCCGAAAGTGCCCATCTCGGGCGCAGAATGGCCAAAGCGGTGACGGAAAACAGCCCCGCCAGGCTCGGCGCCGCAATCCCTAGAGACTGAATTCTCTGACGTACGAGACGGCTGACTTGATCGGGCATTCAGCCGGTCTATTTTTTCGGCGGCATGGTCACGAGAAAGATATGCGTCTCCAGATAGGGCGTCCCGGTCGACACCGCCGGGTTCGGAAAGGAAATCGTCCCGGGCTCGCTGAAATTTTCCCCAGCAAAATCACGAAGGAGCGTGAACGTCGCCCCGTCGTCCTGCAGCTTGCGCGGCAGCCACTCCCAGGGATCCGCATAAATCAAAAACCGAGGATGCGAGGCAACAAACTCCGAATATGGCTCGACGGTTCCGCTGATTGGAAATCCCGCCCGCTGCATGTCGTCGGGCGCCTCGAAATCATAGAAATAGTTCGAGTGCTCATATTGAATTGCCGCGGCGCGATTCTTGATGTAGTAGAGCCGGCGCAATACATCAAGCGGCTCGTGATAACTCATTTCGATAAATGTCATACCGTCGCCAGCCACGATCGGCAGATCGGGCCGGAGGGTTGCCAGCCCTACTTGATCGTCGCTGCGCGGTCTCGCCACCCAATTGCGATGAGCGTAGCGCACCAGCACAAAAAGCATAATCAAGGCAGCCGCATATGCCATCGCTGGACGAAATTGCAGGCGAAGGCCGATAAGGACGGCGAGTCCTCCATAGATCACTCCATACGTACTGATCGTGTATCGGTCGAAGAAACTGGCGTGCCGCGTCATCAACACAAGATTCAACAGCAACGGATTGATCATGATACATAGAAAGACCGCCCAATCTTCCGGGACAAACTGCGACCCTTTGTTTCGATCTGGACGCAACCGAGGCCAAACGATCGCCAGCAATAGGATTACGCAGAGCGGCCGCGCCACCCAGTCCCATGCCACGAAATAGAAGTCTCCGGCCCGATGCAGCGAAGCGCGATACGTCGGCCAAAACATCAACCCGCGATAAACGAGGATGAGCGGGATATAAAGGGCCATTATCGCCATGGGAAGCACGAGGGCGGCGTAGAGCGGGTAGTCCGGCTTGCGCCGCCGGAGATAACGCACGACCTCCGCGGCCAAAAACGGATATAGGCAAAGTGGAGCGAAGACATGCGCAGACAAGAGCACGGCATTCGAAGCGGCAACTCCAAAGAGCGCCAGTTTGCGGGATTGGCTTCTTGTCGCCGTGTCCCATGACAAAAGCAGAAATGAAAAGCTCATGAAGACGAGAGCATAGACTCTCGCTTCTATCGCGTAGTAGAAAGTCCCGCTCGCCCAGAGCATCGCGACGCCAAAAACAGCGATCGGAGTGCCTACCTTCCGCCGCAAGTACAGCAGCATTCCCATGCTGCCGGCATAAAACTCGAGGATGGAAGGCAGCCGCAGCCCCAAGGCGCCAGGACCAAAGATCTTCATCGAGAGACGGGCGAGCAGATAAACCGTTGGGGGATTGTTGTCGTATTTCAACGTCCAGTGCCAGAGCGTCGTGAGCGACGGAGCACGGGCAATGTAAAACGTGCACAGCTCATCGAACCAAACGAATTTATGGCCCTCCAGGAAAGCAGCGACGGCGTAGGTCACGGTCAGGACGGCAAATGCCACCCAGAACTGCGCACCTCCGCCCTGCGGTCCAGTTGTAGGTTCGAGAGTTTCGGTATCTTGCGCCGCCGTGGAGACCAAATTCATCGAGAGATTCCTTGTTTTGCGTCGCGGTTGGTATCTTCAGCGGTATGTGCAGAACCGGATTTTCGCAGCCTATCGATGCGCCCTAAAAACGCCTCTGGGGGGGCGGATCGGGTTCATCTCATCCCTTATTGAGACGACGATTTTTTCTATCGTAGCAGGGCCTTGGAGGCATCTCTCCTCCAACTCGCGCTGGAACAAAATCCGCAAACATATCCGGCTTTCTAAGGGCGCGCGATTATTTGCTCGTGTGTTCGTGACCCAGGGCCAGGCGCATTCCGGCGCGAATGGTAAACGGCAGCGCGGGATACCCGATGGGGCCGATGTGCTGGTTGTTCGTCAGGTTGTCGAGCTGTGCGTAGACCCCAAGCCAGGTTGTAAATTGATAGCTTGCTCCCGCGTCCAGCTTGGAATACCCATAGTCGAGGTTGCGGTTGGGCAAGAGCAGCGAGTTGCCGCCCCAGAGATCTTCGCCGGTCAGAAATGTCGAATCGTCACTGCGGCTGGCGAAGGCTCCGACAAACTGCGCCGACCATTGCTTGGCCGTGTAGCTGACGCTCACAAATCCTGTGTGCGGTGGCCGGCGGAAGGGCCGCGCGCCGCGCAGCGGATCGAAAGAGCCAATGGGAACTCCAGAGAAGCCCGGAACGGGGCCGCCCGGAGGGCCTGTGTTGTAGGAGGGCGCGAGGGCGTCGGAGGTAAAGGAGCGCTGCACGACTGCATCGAGATAGGTGTAGCCGCCGCGCAGAAACAGGTTGTGCAGCAGCGTGTACTCGATCTCGCTCTCGATTCCCTGCGCGCGGAACGACTGCGAGTTGAGATCGATTCCCGGACCATCGATTAAATAGCTTTCGAGGCTTTGCTGCGCGCTTGCGCTGAGGTTCGGCAGCAAGAACGGTACTTCCGTGGCCGGAACCGACTCGATCTGGTTCCTATATTGATTGTGGAAATAGCTCACCCGCAGGACACCGCGCTGGTTCAGGAAGCTCTGCTCGCCGCCGGCTTCATAGCTGCGCGAATCTTCCGCGCCAATGGGCGAGACGTGGAGCTGCTGGATGGCCTGGATGCCGCCCGGCTGGCTCACGAGGAAGGTATAGAGCGAACCAAACTGATCGTCGAGCGACGGCTCCTGGTAGCCGTTGGCAAAGGTGAACTTGAGTTTTGTGCCGTGCAGGATGCCGTGGCCGGGACGGACCGGATAGTAAGCGACTCCAATATGTGGGGTTCCCACGGTGCCGTAAAGCCCGTTTTTCTCCACGCCGCCGCCGAGAGTGTAATAGACACGGTTTCTGAAGTCGCCTTGAATCTGCGCCGTGTAGTCGTAGTTCGCGCGCTCCAGATTTTCATCGATGGCATAGGCCGGCAGCTTCTCAGTACCGCGCTCATCCTCAAACCGGAACCCGATCAAGGCGGTGATGTGGGAATTAAAGCGATAATCGCTCTGGAAATAGAGTTGATCGCGGTTCGAAACCAGCTCCAGAGTATTGGGAAAAACGCCGGGAAAGTTGAGCACCGCCTGCCCGTTCACGGAATACCCGTTCGCTCCCTGAATGGTTGTGGCATAGCCGTAGTAATTGGTGCTGGTGTAGCCGTCGACGGTGGTCGGAATTGGAATGCCGGCGGGATAGAAGTTCTGATCTTCTTCCCGTTTGCGGGTGAGGGCATACCGCACGAGGTTGTGCCAAGACGGAGTGGTCTGGTTGTCGATTGCCGCGCCGACGTACAGGTCCTGGTCGGACTGCTTTCCCGCGTTGGCAATTCCATAGAAATCGATCGGCCCCGGAGTCCCCGTGGCTGAGACGCTGTAGCGGGCGGTGCCGCGCACCTGGGTAGAGGAAGTGAGCGCGTAGCCAAGGTTCGCGCTCGATGTGTAGTCGTGGTACTCATCCATCGGCAGATCATTGGCGCTTTGGAAACCCGAGAAGCCGCCATAGTAGTCAAGCCGGTTGTGCGTGCCGCCAAGCTGGAGCTGATTGCGGAAGCTGGTGAAGTTTCCATAGTCGCCCTCATAGAAGAGCGAGGGGAAGGACGTGCTGCCCTGGGGCGTCGTGAGGTTGACAACGGAGGAGGCAGCATCGGAGCCATAGAGCACGCTGTTCGGGCCGCGATACAACTCCATTTCGCCGACGCCCATGGTGGCAACGTTGCCGAAGTCGAAGACTCCGCCGATATCTTCGATCGGAACTCCGTCGAGATTGATTTGGTTCGAGTCGGAGTTGCCGCCCCGGACGAAGAGCGAGGTGAGGCCGCCGTATTGACCCTGCTGTACGACGAAAACTCCCGGTATCTCGCGCAATGGGTCGGGGAACGAAATGAAGTTGCGATAATCGGGATCGCGGAGGACGCTTACCGAAGAGGCAAGCTGGGCCTGCGGCGTCGGAGTGCCCGTGGCGGAAACGACCACCTCTTGATGGACGACAGCCGGCTCGAGGACCACATTTTCATTGTGGACATCGACCGCACCAGCGAAAAATCCACGGCTGCTTACCTGCTTGAAACTCGCGGCAGAAACAAGGACGTAGAATCGCCCGTTGGAGCCGGTCGTCATCCGATAGACGCCGTCGGATTGGCTCGTTGCATGGGCGACGATCTGGCCGCCCTTGATTAATGCCACGTTGGCATTCGTGACTGGCTCGCCCAGGGTGTCGGTGACCGTGCCCTCGACAATGGCCGCCCGGGCCGGCAGAGCGGCAGCGATTGTGAGCGCGGTGAAAAGGATCAACAATTTCAAAGCAGCTTTGCAAGATTGCGCCGGGGTTTCCCTCATTGGGCGGTCTTCTCCAGCCGGTAGGCCTCGCTCGCCGTTCCGCCCAGGACGCGATCCTGCTCGGAGGCTGAAAGGGCTGCCGTCCAGCTTCTTACTATTTCGAACCAACGCGCATAGCTGGCTGCGACGAGGCAGACGGGCCAATCGGAGCCGGCCATCAGACGGCGCGGACCGAAGGCCTCCAGCACAACCTCCCAGTAGATCCTCAGCTTCTCTTCTGTCCACGTATCCCAATCTGCCTCGGTGACCATGCCCGAGACTTTGCAGTAGATGTTTTCGCGGCGCGCCAACTCGCGGATCGACTTCGTCCACGGCTCGACAACAGCGTCGGCAATCCGGGGCTTGGCAACATGATCGAGCACGAAAACCTGCTCCGGATGCCGATCGACAAATTCGATGGCCTGGGGCAGGTGCCGCTCGTAGATCAAAACGTCGTAGACCAATCCCGTATTTTTGAGAGCGGAAATGCCCCGATTGAAATCGGCGCGCAAGAGGTAGTTGTCGTCCGGCTCGTCCTGGACGATATGCCGCAGGCCTTTGAGCTTCCGATCGGAGCAAAGCCGCTCGAGCCCGGCTTCAAAGCCCGGTTCGGTGAGCGGGGCCCAACCGAGGACGCCCCGTATCCACGAATGCCGGCGAGCATCGGCCAACATCTCTTCCGTCTCGGCAAGGCTCTGCCGGACCTGCACCAGGACTGTTCCATCGACCCCGGCAGCGCGGAGCTCCGGCTCCAGATCAGCGGGCACAAAGTCTCGGGCCAGAGGGGCGTACCGGCCCTCGAGCCATGCATACTCAGTGGGGTTGTACCGCCAGAAATGGTGATGTGCATCGATTCTTTCGTTCATCGTTCTTCAATTGTAAAGAGAGTTTGGGTCTCGGCATGTCGAGGACTCTAAGGAATGGCGACCCCGGGAAGATTCGAACTTCCGACACGCAGTTGCGGGGAAACTGCTGGGCTTCTCTTCCACCGCCCTTGCGGGCGGGCCACCTGAGCTACGGGCCACTTCTTCTATTCTGCCGCAGCAGTTTTAGGAAAGTGCTAATTGTGTCTTCGGAATGGTGACCCCGGGAAGATTCGAACTTCCGACACGCAGTTTAGGAAACTGCTGCTCTATCCACCTGAGCTACGGGGCCACTTCGTCTATTGTGCCGCAGCAGTTATTTTCCCATTTTTCACGCTTCACCGTCTGCGTACATTCTTCGATTGCTGTTGTAATGACAGGAAAAGCCTCACCATTCGTCTCCGATGGACGTGGAGGTGAAAAGTACCCGTCGCAACTTTTTGTGTGCAATCAATGGACTTTTACCTTTTCTTAGCGCGGCATTCATCTGCCGGATTTTCTTTCATCCCGCTTCTCTGCGTGCTGGTGCGGTTTCGGGCCTGCGGTCTGCGAGAGCCCCTGTCGACTACTTCGCCATCAGGTAACCTCTTGCCTGCCGCGCCGCTTGCGCAATATCCACATCGTCAGATTTTTTCTTGACTATCCACAGACGCGCCGCTAAGCTTGCGGTTCGATTGCGCTCAGCAGTTGAGTCGGTTTCCACCCAGCCGACCTGAACCGTCATCGTTAGCTCTTCACTGTCCTTTGTCTCGCTTCTCCGGTTGTATTGCAAACGCATTCAACTTGGCTAAGAGCATCCCCCAGAGACGGAGGCCGCACCATGTCTACCTCGTACACCTATCCGGGTGTCTATATCCAGGAACTCCCCAGCCCGGTCCATGCGATTACCGGTGTCGCTACCTCCATCGCGGCCTTTGTGGGCTACACCGCGCGAGGCATCGACAATCGCGCACAGGCCCTCTACAGCTTCTCCGATTTCGAGCGGCTCTACGGCGGCCTGGCTTCGAACAGCGAACTCAGCTACGCGGTGCAACAGTTTTTTCAGAATGGCGGCTCCCAAGCCTACGTGGTGCGATCGCCCATGCACTACCCATCGACGCCTGGAACCGTGCCGGCCGCGAAGGTCGCGATAGGCTCCGGTGAATTGACCTTTACTGCCTTGAGCAGCGGGCAGTGGGCCAACGGCGAACTGCTGATCGACATCGACATTCAGGGACTCGACCTCTCGACTGCGACGGGAGATCCGCTGGCCTTCAACATCACCGTGACCGATCTCGCGGACAACACCTCGGAATATTTCCCTTCCGTCACCCTGGACTCGACCAAGCAGAACTTCGTAACGGCCGTCGTCAACGACCCCGACAATGGCTCTCAGCTTGTCAGTGTGACTTCAAATCTTCCCTCGCCCGCGGTCGCTCTTCAGGCGACCGGAATTTTGGGCACACCCCTGACGATCACGGGCGCGAGTAGCGTGGACTCGGCGCTCGGCGGCGGCACGGCTACCGCGAACGCTGATTGCAGCCTCACATTTTCCTGGCCTGGCGGTCCGTCCACCGCACCCACCATCAAAATCATCGGAAACGGCACAACCATTGCGCAAACCGTTTCCGGATTGGCCGCACAGGTACAACAGGCGCTCAACAACTGGCTGATGGTCAACCAGCCGGGGGCGACCGTGAGTTGTGCGGCTGCGCCAAACGGCACCGGCACGGGAATTCGCGTGAACGCGCTTTTGCCCAACCAGACCGATACCGTGGTCACCTTCGGCTCTCCCGCATCGGGCAACGATGCCGCCACCGCGCTGGGCTTGAAGACGCCCACCTATAGCAATGCAGCCCACTACGCTCTCGGGACGGGAACGAACACCTCCACCCTCGGCCTTGTTTCGACCGCGGCAACCGCTCCCTCGGGACTGCCGCAAAGCGGCGACCTCATTGGGGATCCGCTCGCATTCAGCGGAATCTATGCCTTGCTCAAAGTCGATCTCTTCAACCTGTTGAGCATTCCGGAGGCGGCGAGAGCCAACCCCAGCGATCCGAATGCCGCCGACCCGAATATCAACCCGGTCGAGATCTACTCCGCCGCCATCGCCTTGTGCGATCAGCGGCGCGCGATGCTGCTGCTCGATCCGCCGCCGAACGTGATCACCGTCGCCGGCGCAGTCGATTGGAAGAGCAACACGATCGGCGTCGTCGATCCCAACGGCGCGGCCTTCTGGCCTCGCTTGCGGCTGGCCGACGCCCTGAACAACGGGCAACTGCGGACCTTCGCGCCCTCCGGAGTCGTGGCCGGCGTCTTCGCCAACACCGATTCCACGCGCGGCGTATGGAAGGCTCCGGCGGGCATCGGCGCTACTTTGAACGGCGTGCAGAACATGACCTACCAGTTGAACGACCAGGAGAACGGAAGCCTGAATCCCCTGGGCCTCAACTGCTTCCGCACCTTTCCGCTGTACGGCGCTGTTCTCTGGGGATCGCGCACTCTGGTGGGCGCCGATGCCATGACCAACCAATGGAAGTACGTTCCCGTGCGGCGCACGGCCCTCTTTCTCGAAGAGAGCCTGTACCGCGGGACGAAATGGGTGGTCTTCGAGCCCAACGATGAGCCGCTCTGGGCCGCCATCCGCCTGAACGTCGGCTCCTTTATGGATTCGCTCTTCAAGAAGGGCTATTTCCAGGGAGTGACTTCCAATCAGGCCTACTTCGTCAAGTGCGACAGCGAAACCACCACTCAGGACGACATCGACCAGGGCATCGTCAACATCCTGGTAGGTTTTGCCCCCCTGAAACCGGCAGAGTTCGTCGTTATCCAGATCGAGCAGCTCACCGGTCAAGCCGGGTCGTAAGTCGAACCCGCAATCCCACGGAAGGCCACAAGGGAGGAGCCATGACAGAATTCGTCGTCAACGCGCAACGTTTCGATCCGTACAAGAATTTCAAGTTCCGTCTGAAATGGGACGGCCAGTATGTGGCCGGAGTGAGCAAGTGCTCGGCGCTAAAGCGCACTACGGAGGTTGTCAAGCACCGCGAGGGCGGCGACCCCAGCACCAGCCGCAAGTCTCCAGGGCGAACGGAATTCGGACCGATCACTCTGGAGCGGGGCGTCACCCATGACCTGGCCTTCGAGGCCTGGGCCGCCAAGGTGTGGCAGATTGGAGCCTCGCTGGGCGCCGAGGTATCGCTCGCCGATTTTCGCAAAGACCTCATTCTCGATTTTTACAACGAAGCCGGCCAACTCGCGATCAGCTACAAGATCTATCGCGCGTGGGTCTCGGAATTTCAGGCGCTGCCCGATCTCGACGCCAACGCGGTCGCCATCCAGCACCTCATTCTGGAAAACGAGGGCTGGGAGCGGGATGTCTCCGTGACGGAGCCGACGGAGCCAAGCTTCACCTCAACCCACGCATAACGGCCGGGGCCGCCCGCACACGCGGACGGCGCTGCCAACAGCGAGGCACATCAACAGCAATTCGTCCGACCATCCCCTGCACGCGCAGCATAGCCGCGCGGCTCTTCTTCCTGCTGCCCAGGGGCGGTGCTGTCCTGAAAGCGAAGGGAAAAGGCGTATGGCAATGCACGCACTTACCGGAGAGAGACTTCTTACCGCATGGGAGCGAGGCCGCGAGAACGCGGAGCCGTGGCGCGCTCTGCGGCTCCTCGAAACCGCTCTTCCCGGAGAAACCCTTTCCTCGCTCGCAGCGCAACCTCTGGCCCGGCGCAATGTTTTGCTCTTCGAGCTGCACCGGATCAGCTTCCAGGACCATCTCGATGGATTCACCATCTGCCGAAGATGCGGCTCCCAGCTCGAATTCTCGATAAGCACACGGCAACTCGAAGAGCAGTTGCAAATTCCAGGGGAAGAGGCATGGGCAGAAGAGGCTCACACCTGGCGGATGCGGCCGGCGACCACCGCGGATCTCATCGCCGCGCTCGAGGCCGGCGATGATGCAGCGGCGCAGGCCACTCTCTTGACCCGCACTGTCACTCGATCGGATGCGGAGGAATTCGATTCGCCGCAGCCCGGCTGGCTTGCTCGCTTCGAACGCCTCAACGCATCGGCTGAAATTCGCTGCACATTTGAATGCAACTGCTGCGGCGCTGCTGAAGTTCTCGATCTGGATATCGAACGCTACTTGTGGCGCGAGGTCAACGTGGCAGCGCGCCGGCTGCTCGCGGAAGTTCACACGATTGCACGGGCTCACGGATGGAGCGAGCAGTCGATTCTCTCCATGACTTCGGCAAGACGAACCGCTTACTTGGAGATGTTGCAGGCATGAGCACGGTCTTAGGACGGATGTTGCAGCGCAGCCGTGGGGAGCTGCAAGGGATTGAGCCGCTCGTCAATTCCCAGCAGACGCGGCGGGCGTTGCATCCGCAACAGCTCGAAGACGTGGCTGAGGCCGCGCTCCAACCACGCAAGGCAGCCGCTCCGCCGATATCCCACACTCCTGCTTCCGCGGAGCGGCCGCCCGCCCGGCTGCCGATCGCAAATCCTGTTGGGGAGCAGGCCGGCGTACCTCCGCCATTGCCGGGCTCACAAATCTTAGGAGAGGAAAACCCATCCGGGTTGATTTCCGGAGCGGCTTCGCAAGAAGGCCCAGCGAGAGCTTCAAGGGAGTTGACGGCGGCTGCATTGCCGCACGCCTCCGCGCCGAGCCTTGGCCCGGAATCGAACCCGGAAGAGAGGCCGCCGCTGAAACTTGTTGCGGTTGAAGCGCAGGCGCAGAAGGCGGCGCCAGGTCTGCGCGACACAGCCCGGATGCCTGCGCCATCGGGCAATCGATCGCCGAGGCCGGAGCGGGCCGAGCCAAAGCCGGAATCACAGCCGCAGCAGGCTGTCGAAACCGAACAACGAACGGAGATCCACATCGCGATCGGCAGTATCGAGCTTCGCGCGCCGAGCGCTCCCCAGGGTCAAGCGAAAGCGCAGCCCTTCCGTCCAGGGGTGACGCTGGAGGAGTTTCTCAACCGCAAGCCCGGAGCCTCGTCATGAGCGACTATCTCGCGGTAGCGGGCGTGAGCGCGGTTTTGAAATCGCTGCTAACCACGGCGCTTTCAAGCGGCGGGCCCTCGGGGATTCTGGGCGCGGCGGCCGGCATCACGAACATCGCACCCGATCTCATCGCCACCGGGTCGAGCGAGGCCGCGCAGATCAACCTGTTCCTTTATTACGCGAGCATCAATTCAGCGCTGCGCAATCTCGATCTTCCCTCCTCCGGAGCCGGCGGCAACCGTCTCACCAACCCGCCGCTCGCAATCAACCTGCACTATCTGGTCACCGCCTACGGCAGCCAGCCGTTCGACGCCGAAATTCTGCTGGCTTGGGCGATGAAGGTCTTCCACGATACGCCGGTGGTTCCGCGCACCACGATTCAGCAAGCGCTTGCCGATTTGCTCACCGTGAATCCCGTTCCCACCGAGCAGCAGCTCGTCTCCGCCAGCACGCTCAGCAATCAGGTCGAGCACATTCGCATCACGCCCGAGGCCTTGACCACCGAAGAGATCTATCGCCTTTGGACCGCTTTCCAGACCAGCTATCGACCCACGACCTCCTACCAAATCTCCGTGGTGGTTATTCAGGATACGCAGAGCTATACCTCGAATCTGCCGGTACAGCGCCGGTCGGTTCTTGCCCTGCCGCTCATCACTCCCGTGATCGATACCGTCTCGCCGACGATGGTGACAAGCGGCGGCACGCTGACGCTCAACGGGAGCAACTTCCTGGGCGATACCCCGGCTGCCACGCAAGTTTCCTTCGACGGCGGCGCGGGCCTGGCTCCAGCCACAGTGCAAGGCTCGGTACTCCGCGTCGTCGTGCCGACCTCTCTTTTCGCCGGCACCCACAGTGTGCGAGCTCTTCGCAGCGTGACCTATCCGTCGTCGCCCACGCCGCATCCCGGCTTTTCGTCCAGTCCTGTGCCCTTCCAGCTAGTTCCCACGATTCAGCCGGCGGCGACTCCGCCCATCACCGCCACCCAGGGCTCTGCTCTCACGTTGACAGTTTCACCTCAGGTGGGAGTGATGCAGAAGGCCGTGGTCTACATCGGCGACCAGGCCATCCCGGTACCGGATCGCCCGTTGGCAGGGCCGGCCAGCTCTGCTGAGATCACCGTACCTGTGCCTTCCACGGTTGCAGTAGGGACTTTTCCTCTACGGGTCGAGGTGGATGGCGCGCAAAGCCGCCTGGCCCTGGACACGACCAGCGGGAGCCCAACCTATGGCCAGTGGCTGCCGCAAATCGAGGTGAGCGCATGAATCCGGTACGGCATATGGAAGCGATCTCGCTGTGGACGGAGCTCGACCGGATTCTCGGCTATCTGGAGGATCGGCTGCCGGAAACGATGCTTGGGATCACTGATTTTTCCGGCGAACCCGATTCCTTCGCCTCTTCCCGAGCGGAAGCCGGCCGGATGGAGCAAGACGGCGGCAATGGCGAAGGAAGGTGGGAGACGATCGAGAAGCTGAGCGCGACTTTTGGCCTGAGCGACTTCGAAGCGGACATTTTGCTGTTGTGCGCGGGCTTTGCCATCGATGAAAGATTTCCGGCGGCTTGTGCGGGTTTAGCGGCGCAAGCGGCCGGCGCGCCTCTTCCATCGCCTAGCTTCGGAATGGCGGCACGCATTCTTCCCTCCCCCCACTGGAGTGTGCTCAGCCGCCAGCGTCCTCTGCGGTACTGGGAGCTGATTGAAGTTGGCGCGGGGCCGCTGATGCACGCTTCCCTCACGCTGGATGAGCGGATTCTTCAGTACCTTCTCGACGTTCCTGCAAGCGACGAGCGGCTGGACCTCAGAATGCATCCGCTGCCGGAAGAGGAGCTGCTACCGGCGGAGGCCACCGATGAAATGCGCCTGGCTGCACAGGCCGCGGCGCGGCGATGGACGCGCAGGAACGATCGGGTGCTCCTGGTGGGAGCCAGTCCGGCGGATCGCATCGCCTTCTTCCGCATGCTTTGCCGGGAAGCGGGGATGCGGCCATGGAGTCTCGATGCAGCGGATCTGCCCGATACGACCGAAGAACGCGAACGGCTGGCGCGGCGCCTCATGCGGGAAGCGGCGCTTTCGCCATTGGCATTGCTCGTCCAGACGGCAAGAGTGGACGATCCGCAGCGGCTGGCTGCGTGGCTGGCGCGTGTGGATGCTCCGGTCGCCGTGGACGTGGAGGCCGGCACTCCGGCCGAGCGGCTGAGCGGCGTTCGCATCCTGCTGCCTTCGATGACCGTGGCAGAGAGAAAAGCTCTCTGGCAGAACCGGCTGGGCCCCGTCGCGGCGGCCATGAACGGCTCGCTCGATGCAATGGCGCGTGCCTTTGAAATGAATGGCGCGGAAATCTCTCAGACAGCAGAGGCCATCCATGATCGCTTGGGCGGCTTAGATCGCCTGGGCGGCTTAGACGGCTTGGGCGGCTTGGATCGCTTGGGCGCTGAGGCCACGCCGGAGAACAACAACCTAGCCCAGGTCGCATGGCAGCTATGCCGCGACGCCTCCCGCCGCTCCCTCGACGATCTTGCGCGGCGGTCCGACTTGTTGGCGTCGTGGGAGGATCTGATTCTTCCAGACGGGCAGATGGGCATTCTGCGCCAGATCGTCGCTCACGCCCGCCACTCCTCCGTGGTCTTCGGCGAATGGGGTTTCGCCGGCCGCTACACCCTGGGTCACGGCCTCTCCGCGCTCTTCTCCGGGCACAGCGGAACAGGCAAGACGATGGCGGCAGGCATTTTGGCGCGCGAGCTCGATCGCGATCTTTATCAGATCGACCTTGCGACGGTGGTCAGCAAATACATCGGAGAGACGGAGAAGCATTTGCGCCGCATTTTCGATACCGCCGAGCGCAGCGGCGCGATTCTGCTCTTTGATGAAGCGGATGCCCTGTTTGGCAAGCGCAGCGAAGTTCGCGACAGCCGCGACCGCTACGCGAATCTGGAGGTCGCGTATCTGCTGCAGAAAATGGAGTCCTATCGCGGCATCGCAATCCTCACGACCAACATGCAGAAGTCGATGGACACGGCCTTTCAGCGCAGATTGCGCTTTGCGGTGCAGTTCCCCTTTCCCGAAGCCGAAAGCCGGGAGCGCATCTGGCGCAAAGTCTTCCCGGCCCAGGCGCCCACCCATGGACTCGACTTTCCGCGCCTGGCGCAGCTGAACGTCACCGGCGGCATCATCCGCAACATCGCATTGCTTGCCGCGTTCCTGGCCGCGGATGAGAAGCAGCCTATCGGCATGCGGCATGTGCTCTCAGCGGCGCGTACTGAATACGCCAAGTTGGAGAAGCCTCTTACCGCAGCCGAGTCGAGGGGGTGGGAATGAGCCGCAATGTTCTGCATCTCGAGATCGGCCGCCTCATCGTCGACGGACTTCCGGGATCGGCCAAGCACCAGTTCGTTCGCGCTCTCGAAGCGGAGCTCGCTTCTCTGGCGCACGATCTCGATCCTCATGTTTTCGCGCAGGGGGCACGCAAGCTTCGATCGATTGACGCCGGGCGCATGCGCTCCCCCGCCGACGCTGCCCAGGCCGCGGCGCAGGTCGCCTCGGCAATACGCTCGCAACTGATTGGCAAGGGAGGAAACCGCCGTGCCTAACGTCTCACCGCTGCTGCAAAAGGGAGCCATCCTGGTGCTGGAGCCAAACACCGGCATTCCGCTCAATACCATCCAGCTCCAGTACAACCCCGAAACTATCCGGCGAAGCCTGCAGCCGCAGAGCGTGGGCGATCAACCGGATCGCACCGAGGTGCTGCGGCTGAAAGGTCCGCCGATCGAGACCATCACTTGCGATGTCGAAATCGACGCCACCGATCAGCTTGCGGCCTCCGACCCGACCACCATGAACCTCGGGATCTCGCCCCAACTGGCCGTGCTCGAGCTCCTGGTCTATCCGTCGAGCGGGATCCTGATCGCCAATGAAGTTCTCTCGCTCGTAGGAACGATCGAGATTCTCCCCATGTCTTCCAATCTCACCGTCTTCATCTGGGGAGCCAATCGTGTGACGCCGGTGCGCCTGACGGGCATCGAGATCACGGAAGAAGCCTTCGATCCCAAGCTCAATCCGATTCGCGCCAAAGTCTCGCTGACGATGCGCGTGCTGAACGTCAACGATGTGGGCTTCCTGACGCCGGCCGGATCGCTCTACATGTCTTACCAGATGAGCAAGGAATCGCTCGCACAGCAGTCGTGAGGAGAACAGGCGATGGATAACGGACTGGCAGCACTTGTGCAATCGGCAATCGGAACAGGGGCGCCGAACAATCCCAGCAGCCGCTACTACGGCAGCGGCGTCGAGCAGATGACGCTGCCAGACGGCACGGTGGTCGCTTACCTCTCCCGCCGCATCATTCCGCAGACCACCCTCTGGACCCAGACGCAGAACTACAGTGTTGCGGCCGGGGACCGGCTCGACAATCTGGCCGCGCGCTACCTCGGCGATCCGATTTTGTTTTGGATGCTGGCCGACGCCAACAGCGCTTTCGACCCGGACCGGGTGACCAGCGAGCCCGGCGAACAGATCTTGATCCCACTGGTCTCGGGGATTCCGGCGGGAGCGCGCAATGGTTAGCCCACTCTATCTCACGTTGTTGCTGGGCCCGATGGAGCCGCTGCCGGCGCCCAAGCCGCTGGTCGACGCGCTGGTGTCGGTCGAGGTCACCGAAAGCGCGACTGGCCGGAGCGGCTTCGAGCTGACCTTTACGCTCTCGGACCGGGGGATTCTTGAAACTTTTTTCCTGATTGCGGGCGGGTCGCCGCTTCCCTTGCTGCGGGTGGTGCTCCTGGTCACCTTCCCCGGCATCCCGCAGGTTCTGGTGGATGGCGTGGTGCTGCACACCGAGGTCCACCCGGACGCCATGACCGGCTCTTCGAAGCTCGTGGTGAAGGGCGAGGATCTGACCGCGATGATGGACCTGATCGACTTCAGCGGCCTGCCGTATCCGGCGATGCCGGCGGAGGTGCGGGTCGCGGCCATCCTCGCCAAGTATGCGATGTTCGGCATTGTGCCGGAGGTGATTCCCTCGCCCGTCCCGGACATACAAATTCCGGCGCAGCAGATCCGCACCCACAAGAAAACAGACCTCTACTACATCAAGCATCTGGCGGATGAGGTGGGATACGTCTTCTACCTTGTGCCCGGACCGCTGCCGGGCATGAGCCAAGCCTATTGGGGCCCGCAGGTCCGGCTCGGCCTGCCGCAAACGGCGTTGAACGTGAATCTGGACACCTGGACCAACGTTGAGAGCCTCAACTTTCGCTTTGAGCCGAAAACATCGGTAACTCCTATTGTGTTCATTCAGGATCCGACAACCAAGGTCAACATTCCGATCCCGATTCCTCCGGTTACGCCATTCAATCCTCCGCTCGGATCGTATGTGCCGGTACCGCAAAAGATGGAGCTCATCACCGGGACGGCGAAGATGAATCCGGCGCAGGCGCTGATGCGGGGCTTTGCCCGCAGCGTGGAAACCGCAGACGTAATGACCGGCGAAGGCACACTCGACGTGATGCGCTATGGCCAGCCCCTGCGGGCACGCAGCCTGGTAGGTGTGCGCGGCGCCGGGCTTCCATGGGATGGAATGCATTACGTGGACAAGGCGACGCATCGCATCAAGCCCGGCGAGTACAAGGAGAGCTTTGTGCTCAAGCGCAACGCGCTCATCGCCAACACCCCGGTGGTGCCTTCGCTGCCCTTTTAAGGCAGAGGTTTTTCAGGAGAAGAAAGCAGTGGCAAAGTATTACGGCAAACATCGGGGCACGGTCCTCAACAACGTGGATCCGCTGAACATCGGGCGGCTCATGGTGCAGGTGCCCGATGTGTCGAATATTCTGCCGTCGACCTGGGCGATGCCGTGCCTGCCCTTCGCCGGCATCCAGCACGGGTTCTTTGCCGTGCCGGTAATCGGCGCCGGAGTCTGGGTGGAATTCGAGCAGGGCGATCCGGATTATCCCATTTGGACGGGCTGCTACTTCGGCACCGCCGCGGAGACACCCGCTCTCGCGCTCGCAACCCCGCCCGGCCTGCAGGCGGTGGTGATTCAAACCGTCGGTCAGAACACGCTGATGATCAGCGACACGCCGGGACCGACCGGGGGAATTCTGCTCAAATCCTCGACCGGAGCCATGATCTCGGTCACGGATACGGGGATCACCATCAGCAATGGGCAGGGGGCAACGATTCTGATGAACGGGCCCGCCGTAACGATCAACGAAGGCGCCTTGGAGGTGATTTAGTCATGCCGGGATTTTTGCTCCATCAAGGAGCGGTGGTCATGTGCCTGCACGGCGGACAGGCTTTGCCGACGGTTCCCAACGCATCCGTGACGGTCATGGGCATGCCCACCGCGACGATCAGCGACCCTTGGATGGTCGCCGGCTGCCCGGGCGTTCCCCCTCCGATTCCTCCCTGTGTCACCGGGCAATGGGTGTTGGGCACGACGCGGGTGACATCGCTTGGCCAGCCGCTCGTGGTGCAGACGGGCGCGGCCATTACCGTTCCAGGCGGAGCAACGCTCCTCCCGGTCAGCATGCAAACCCGCGTGACCGCGACATGAGGACTGACGAGATGGCAGTCATGAGGCAGCTATGAGTACGGTAAATCTGGCCTTTCCTTACGGCTTCGACTCGACCGGGCACACGGCCCAGGCCGCATCCATCGCTCGCCACGTGGAGGACATGGTGGAGCTGATGCTATTCACTTCGCCGGGAGAGCGAGTCAACCGGCCGACCTTCGGCAGCGGCACCGCCCAACTGGTCTTTGCGCCGAACAGCGACATTCTTGCCGCAGCGCAGCGGCAGGCTATTCAAGCAGGACTGCAGCAATGGCTTTCGGACTTGATCCGCGTCCAGTCGGTCACCGTGACCACGCAGGACTCGACGCTCCAGGTCACGGTCGTCTACACGCTGATCTTCAATCAGCAACAGCAGTCGCAGCAATTCCTGTACGGAGGGCCGACGCAATGATCGCCTTCTGCCAGGACAAGCAGCGGCGCGACCTGGTGCTCCAGACCCCGGGGCTCAATGGCATCGACTATCTCGAGGTGCTGGGATCGGCGGGCTGCGGCACACAACTCGCCATCACGTTTCTGAAAGACGCGCGGACGCTCTCGCTCGCCCCGCAAAACATCGCGATTGCGGGAGACACGACGCCGCAGGTGCTGGGAATCACGGGCGCAACGGCCTCCGATCCGCTCACTCTGACGGCACAGCTTGCCGCGAGCGGCGATTTCTCTCCCTACACGCTCACACTGGTTGCATCGCCCACCAATTCGGACCCGCCCGCAGGGATCGATCCGCAGCTCGCGACGGTGACGTTTTCTTTCAAGGCCAGCTGCCCTTCTCCAGCCGATTGCGAGACGACGACCTGCTGCCCGGCGTCGCCGGCGACGCCACCCGATATCCACTACCTGGCGCGCGACTACGACGGCTTCCGCCAGGCGCTCCTCGATCGCATGGCTGCGCTTCTGCCGGCGTGGAGCGAGACCCACGTCGCCGACCCCGGGATTACGATTCTCGAAACGCTGGCCTATGCAGCCGATCGCATCAGCTATCTGCAAGATGCGGTCAACACCGAGGCCTACATCGGCACGGCCCGCAGCCGCATTTCGCTCCGGCGCCACGCGCGGCTTGTCGACTACCAGGTTCAGGAAGGCGCGAATGCGCGGGCCTGGGTCTGCCTGACGGCGACGATAGACGGCGTCACCGTTCCTGCCGGCACACAGATTTTCCCTCTCGTCCCCGGGCTTGCCCCCTCGATCAGCTCCGATAGCTACTCCGCCGATATTCTCGAGGCCAGCTCCGGGCCGGTCTTTGAGAGTCTCGCCAATCTGGTGCTCCATCCCGAGCAAAACCAGATGGACTTCTATACCTGGGGAGACGGCCAATGCTGCCTCGCCGCCGGTACGACGCAGGCGACTCTGAAGGGAATCTTTCCCAGCCTCGCGGCGGGCGACGTGCTGGTTTTTGAAGAAGTCGTAGGGCCGCTGAGCGGCGACCCGGCCGACGCCGATCCGACTCACCGCTGCGCCGTCCGCCTCACCGCGGCCACAACCGTCAATCAAAGCGGAATGCTTTTGCAGGATCCGGTAACGGGAACAAACCTGACCAACATTGCATGGCAGAGCGCGGACGCGCTGCTCTTTCCTTTATGCATCTCGTCCGTGACCGATGCGGAGCATGGATCGCGGCCCCTGGCAGGCGTTTCGGTCGCGCGTGGAAACGTTCTTCCCGCGGATCAAGGCACATGGACCACGAATGAATCCCTGGGCGTCGTGCCTGCTGCCCCGCCTGCGCCGGTCGCGGGCGCGGGCTGCAACTGCAGCCCGGTCTCGGGCCTGGCCGCGGACGTGCCACGATTCCGGCCGGTGCTCGCCAAGCAGCCTCTCACCTTCGCCGTACCCTACAGCGTCACGGCGGCGGCCACTGCATTTCTCTCGCCCAACGTGACAACGGCAGCCGCACAAATCACTCTCGCGAGCAATGATGGGGCCACCTGGACACCGATTGAAGACCTGCTCGACGAAGGCAGCGAATTTACCGGATTCGTGCCCGAGATTGAATTCGACGGCAGCGCTCACCTGCGCTTCGGTGACAACACCTATGGCAGCGCTCCCGCCACGGGGGTAGCCTTCACGGCCACGTATCGTACCGGGCTCGGCTCCTCCGGCAACGTAGGCCGCGAGGCGCTCGCGCACGTGCTCTTCAACGCACTTGGCATCAGCGGGGTGCGCAATCCAATCGCCGCATCGGGAGGAACCGATCCCGAAAACATGGACCACATTCGCCAGGTGGCGCCCTTCAGCTTCGAGAGCCAGCTCCGCTGCGTCACGCAAGACGATTACTCCACGATGGCGAGCGGGCTGCCGGGCGTTGCGGAAGCCAAGGGCACCATCCGCTGGACGGGCTCGTGGTATACGGCCTTTGTCTCGATCGAGCCCACGTCTCTGGGCCCGGCTCTTCCGCCCGCACTGCGGAGCTCCGTGACCACCAGCCTGAACACACTGCGCATGATGGGAACCGATGTGGTTGCCGAAGCCGCACAATTGGTCGGCATCGAAATCGGACTTACGATCTGCGTCGGCGCGAGCTACTTCCAGGGAGATGTCTACGCCGCAGTATGGGCGCTCCTGGTTACCGGCGACCCCTGCACAGGCCAGCTTGGAATATTGAATGCGGCCAACTTCGAGTTTGGGGAAACGGTTTATGCCAGCCCGATCCTCGCGGCGGTGCAGGCTGTGACCGGAGTCGTCTCCGTCACGCTTACCATCTTCGAGCGCATGGACTCGCCCACGCCCCCGAATACAGCCGCGCCTAACCAGTTGGCCATGGGAAGCCTTGAAATTCCGCGCTGCGACAACGATCCCAACCACGCCGATCGCGGGCTGCTGGTCTTAACGATGGATGGTGGCAAATGACCTGCTCATGCCAGGAAACGGGAGCCACGCTCTGCGGCTGCTGCGCGGGGGTCACGCAATCGACACCCGCCGCGGTGGCCAATCGTCCCGGGCTCACCGCGATTCAGTATCGCGCCGGCACCTACGCCAGCTTTTACGAGAGCATGGTCAGCGCGCTTTCCTCGTCGGAATATCCGGCGCTGGCCGGCTTGCGTACGCACGACTCCACCGACTTCTCGATTGCGGTCATCGACGCCTGGTCCGAGGTTCTGGACATCCTCACGTTTTACACCGAACGGCTGGCCAACGAGGCTTATCTGGAGACCGCGGTTGAAGATCGCAGCGTCTTCGAACTCGCCCGTCTGGTGGGATACACGCCCTCTCCGGGGGTCAGCGCATCGACGGTGCTGGCATTTACGCTGGGCTCGGCGCCGGGCTCCCCCGCCAGAGTGCCGATTCCAGCAGGAACGCGCGTGCAGAGCATCCCTGGCCCAAACCAGACGCCACAGGTTTTTGAAACTTCTTCCGATCTGACCGCCACCATCGCGGGCAATTCCATCCCCGCGGTCATCTACACGCCTTGGCAGCTTTATGGGAGCGATACGTCGACATGGATTGCGGGCACGGCGAACAACATCCACGCCGGCGATGCGATGCTGTTCCTCAGCGCCCCCGGCGGCGTGCCGTCGCAGAGCGGTCCAGCGGGATTCGTCTATGTCACGTCCGTGACGATCAATCCTGTGGGCGGCAACACACTCGTGGCCTGGAACACTCCACTCCCCTCTTCGCTGAGCGGATCCGCAATCTGCATCTACATTTTTCGCACGAAGGCTGCGCTTTATGGCGCGTCCGCTCCGTGGCCGGGCATGTTTCCGTCGACGACGATCAGCAACATCCCGGGCGCTCCCGGGACGCAATCGGCCTCGGCGGACTGGAGTTGGGTTTACGGGGAGAACGAGACCGTCAATCTGGACAACTCCTATGCCGGGCTCAATCCCGCGGCCAGCGGCGCAAACGCCCCCGCGAGCCAGTCGCAATGGATGGTGCTCACCGGCCCTCAGTACACATCCTTCTTCCAGATTCAAAGCGCCGCGGAATCGAATCCCAACCTGTACGCACTCTCGATCAAAAGCACGCAGGTTACTTTGGCGAGCGGCACGGTTCTCACGGGAGACACATCGCTTACCCTCACCGAGGTGCTCTACGAGTTTGTGCAGGAGACGCGCGTCACGACCGCATATGTGCAGTCACAACCGCTGACGGGCGCGAATCTCCCGATCACCACATGGGCGCAGAGCGCCACGTACCCACTGGCAACGGCGATGCTGGCGCCTGTCTCCGGCACGAGCTTCTCGCTGCAGGGCCTGCAACCTCTGGCCGTCAACGCCCCTGTCGCGATCAGCGGCAAGCGTCTGCGCATCGTCGCAACTTCCAATCTGGCTTCGCCCTCCGGAGGGTTTACTCCAATGGGCGCGACGGGCATGCTCAACGTGAGCGCCAATCAGCCGTTTTTGGTGGACGCATTTCCGCCGCCGACGGATCCAACAACCGGCAACCTGTTGTGGAGCGTGCTCACCGTCACCGGCCAAGCCGGCATTCTTTCAACGCCAACAACCGGCTTTCAACTGCAGCCATCGGCCTCCTCCGACCCCACAACCGGCGAAGCGGCCGTGATCTCCGATGCGGAAGTAGAAGGCGCAACGACCGCACTGTCGTTGAATGCGGCGCTGACTCGCATCTATGACGCGGCGACCGTCACCGTCAATGCCAATGCGGTTCAGGCAACGCACGGCGAGACGATGCAGGAGATTCTCGGCTCCGGCAACGCGACCCATGCGTCGCTTGAATTTCAGCTCAAGCAGTCGCCGCTCACGTATCTCTCCGCGGCCACAGGAAACGGAGTGCAATCGACCTTGCAGGTGCGCGTGAACAACCTGCTTTGGAGCGAGGTGGACAACCTTCTCAACTCCGGTCCATCGGACCGCGTTTACATCACCCTGCCGAGCCCCGGCGCGGGGCCCTTTGTGCAATTCGGGAACGGGCAGCAGGGCTCTCTCACTCCGACCGGGCAATCGAACATCTGGGCGCAGTACCGCAAAGGGCTTGGCATCGCCGGCATGGTCGCAGCCGGCCAGCTCTCGCAACCGCTCGATCGCCCCCAGGGCCTTCAGTCGGTCACGAATCCAAGCGCGGCGACGGGCGGCGCTGATCCGGCGACTTCCGGCTTGGCGCGCCTCTCAGCCCCGCTGCCTACCCTCACATTGGGCCGCGTGGTTTCTCTCGAGGACTATCAGAACTTCGCACTTAATTTTGCCGGGATCGCCATGGCGGTCGCTTCCTGGGCCTGGTTTGGCGTAACTCGCGGCATCTTTCTCACCGTCGCAGGAGAAGGCGGCACGGTTCTCAACGCAAACGATGCGATGGTGATGAATTTGCAAACGGCGCTGGGAGATTTCGGCCTGCCCTATGTTCCGGTGCAGATCGTGTCGTACACGCCGGTGCTGTTCGAGGTCAGCATGCAGGTGATGGTCGACTCGCCCACCTATGTTTCGTCGCTGGTGATCGCGCAGGTCTGGCAGAATCTTTCCTCGGCCTACGCTTTTGGAAACATGCTGCCGGGCCAGGGGGTCGCCGCGAGTCAGATCATCCAGCTTGCCCAGCAAGTGGATGGAGTGATTGCCGTGAACCTCACCTCGGTCAATCGCAGCGGCGATCCCGCCGGGGTAGCTCCGATTCTTTGCGCCTCCGGCCCGCAACCCACCGCCAATCCGCCGACGGGCGCGGAAGTTCTGCTGCTCGATCCGGCCTCGCAAGGCAATGTAGGAGTGTGGTCATGAGCACGCCGAGCCTCACCCCGGGCAACGCCGCCGGCGGGCTCTACAACCTGCTGCCGGCAGTCTTTCGCACCCGCGACGCGCAGCAGGGTGGACAGCTTCAAGCCTTCTTCGCGGTGCTGGAGAGCCAACTCGACCTGGTACGGAACAATGCATGGCAGCTTTACGATGACCAGTTCATCGAGACCTGCGCGCCTTGGGCGATTCCCTACATCGGCGCCCTCATCGGCTTCGACCCAATCTACACGGTCGCGCTCACGGGGCCGGACAGCCGCGCGGAAGTAGCGAACACCATCGGCTATCGGCGGCGCAAAGGCACGCTTCTCGCAATGGAGCAGCTCACCCGCGATGTCTCAGGGCGGATGACGATCGTGGTCGAAGAATTCAAACACCTGGTCACCAACCTGAGCCTTCGCGATGTGCGGGCGCATCATGCAGACACCGCCAACTTTCGCCGCGGCCGGGACTGGGATGAGATTGAAGGCCCATTCGCGCGGCTGAACCGCACCGTCGATGTGCGCCGGATTGCGCCGCGGAATCGAGTCGCACCCGCTGCGCCGGATCCGACTCCGCTGGACATCACGCTGCACGGCCCGGGCCGCTATAACGTTCCCGACATCGCGATCTGGATGTGGCGCTGGCAAAGCTGGCAGCTTGCCGAGGCTCCGGCCTTCGCGCTCGGCAATAGCGGCTATTTCTTCAGCACGCTGGGAGCACCGACTCCTCTCTTCCAGCAACCGCCTCCCGCGCCGGCGCCCTTCGCCCGCCTGATGACGGAGGCCGACACTCCGCAGCCGATCACACGAGAACGCTTCGCGCGAAATATCGCAGCGTTTTACCCATCGAGCATCGCGCTCCTCGCCGATGGGGAGGCGGTCGACGCAAGCCAGATCGTCTGCGCCAACCTGGTTGAAACGGCGGGGCAGCTCTGCACTGTGCCCGCGGGCAAGATCGCGATCGACCCGGAACTGGGCCGCATCCAGTTTGCTGCGGACATGGCGCTGCCTGCCGACTTGCAGGTGACGTACAGCTACGGTTCCCCAGCTCAGATCGGCGGCGGCTCCTACGACCGCTCGGCCAATCTCGCTTTACCGGCGGGCAGCGGCATCTTCAACGCGATCGTCGGCTCAGCGGCATTTCCTACGCTGGCCTCAGCCGTAGCGGCATGGAATGCGCTGCCCGCGGGCTCAGCCGGTGTGATCGTCCTGCCGAATTACGATTCGCTGGCGGTCGATCTCACCGGCTCCAATGCGATTGCCATTTCCGCCGAGAGCCAACTGGTGATCGCGGCTGCGAAGGTCAGCGAGCAGGGCGCGCCGCCCGAGTGGAACCACTCGCGGGTAACTCTGAATGGCCAGATCGAGATCTACGGGCTGCCCTCTCCTCCGCTTGCGGGCGGGGAGGCTGCGCCCATGGGGCAGGTGATGTTCAGCGGAATTTTATTGGCGGGCGCGATGTCGATTACCGGCGATGCGATCTGCGTTCAGATCGCAGACTGCACGCTGACGCCCGGCCGTACCCTCACCGGCGACGGCAATCCGGCCTCGCCCGGCGAACCTTCGCTCTGGGGAACCGCAATCGGATCGTGTCTCTCGATCACGCGGTCGATCAGCGGACCCATTGCTCTTGCGGCAAGCTGTTCCGCTCGCATTCTCAACAGCATCCTCGACGCGGGCTCGCCATTTTGCCCGGCATTTGCCGGACCGGATCTGGCATCGGCGGGCGCGGCGTTGCATATCGAAGACTCGACGGTGATCGGCCGCATCTGGGCACAAACGATTCCACTGGCCTCGAACACCATCTTCCACGCGCGTTTAGGCAAGCGCGATCCATGGAAGGCGCCGGTCTGGGCGAATCAACTGCAGAGCGGCTGCATCCGCTTTTGCTGGCTCCCGTGCAAGTCGATCGTGCCGCGGCGTTATGAATGCCTGCCGCCCGATGCGGCAAGCGAACCGGCGCTGCTGCCGCAGTTCATCACGCTCCGCTTCGGTGACCCCGGCTACTGTCTGCTTTCGGGGTATGTGCCGCTGGCCATCTGGACGGGCGCGGACAACGGCTCGCAGATGGGCGTCTACCAGCAGATTCAGGAAACTGAGGCGGTTGCAAATATCCAGATCCGCTCCGCGGAGTATCTCCCGGCAAACCTGGAGGCCGGAGTCTTTCTCGTCCCCTGGGCCGAACGCTACCGGGCGGTTCCCGGCATGGAGCCTTATGGGTACGGGATGCGCACGACGCCAAAGAAAAACCGCTGCCTTGGCGAAGATTCGCACGATCAAACTCCGATCGGTATCGGTATCGGATTGCTGTAGGCGAGGGTTTGCCCGCCATGGCGGGTCAATCCGGCAACCCCAGAAATTTGAAGATAGGCAGGAAGAGCGATGAGAGGCGATTTCAGCAGGATTCGGTTCAACCCGGCAAAAAATTACACCGCAGTCCTGGACCAGCAAGGGCGGCCATCGCTCGATTCCGATGGGAACGAAGGCGCGTTCATCGAAGGCTGGCTGCGCGACACGACGAATGTCGATGTGATCGGCGCCTACGGCGGCCCGATCGGCGACGCCGGTTTCGAGATTTCGATTGCCGGCGCCGGAATCAACATCGCAACCGGGCGCTATTACGTCGAAGGCCTCTTGGTAGAGAATGACGCGCGGCTTTCGTATGACGATCAGCCCTATCTGATTAATCCCAGCTACAGCGCGTTGCAACTGCTCTCGGCAGTGGCAAACGGCAGCGGCCAGGTTACCGGCGAGCTCACGCTCCAGGTTTGGGAACGGCTGGTCACGGCGCTCGACGACTGCTGCTTGCGCGAGCCGGCCCTGGGGCAGGCCGACACCACCGCCCGCCTGCAAACGGTATGGCGCGTGATCGGCCAGGTCACCGGCGGCAGCAATGAAAGCGAGAACAGCACGCCGTCCGCTCCTACGGATAACACAATCACGGGAGAGGATCTCGAAAAAGTCCGGCCGATCGCCCAAGCGAGCGCGGTCTCCGCGCCAGCGGATACGAGCACAGGCAACTACGTCGACCCCACCTCCCAGCTCTCTAGCTGCTGCCAGGCGCTCTACCGCGAAACTCTGGTTTCCCGCACCGGGTCAATGAGCGCCGATACCGGCACGGGAAACACCGAATGCGGATGCTCCCCGGTTCCATCGGCTGGATATCAGGGCCTCGAAAATCAACTTTACCGGGTTGAGATTCACAGCCCGGGCACGCTCGACACAGCCACGCTCAAATGGTCGAGAGAGAACGGCTCGGTGGTGGCCGCGGTCACGCAGCTCAGCGGAGCCGTGGTCACAGCCAGCAGCCTGGGACCCGATGTGAACCTCGGCTTCCAGCCCGGACAATGGGTGGAGCTTTCCGATGACACCTATCTCTTCGGCGAAACGCCGAATCAAGCGGGGCAGCTCTACCAGATCTCCTCGCTAGGCCCAGGGGCGCTGCAGGTGACTTTGAGCTCTCCCGTCACCGGCATCGACACGAGACAGAACGCGCGCATGCGCCGCTGGGACCAGAGCGGTTCCGGCGCCACCGCGCAAGGCATCGCGCTTTCCTCAAAACCTATCGCGCTCGAGAACGGCATCGAGGTCACATTTCGCAAGGGCAGCTATCAGCCCGGCGACTATTGGACCATTGTGGCTCGCACGGCGAGCGGCACCATCGACTGGCCGCCCTGCGGCAGCGACGGCAACCTCTTTCAACCGGCCAAGTACACGCCCATCTACAACGCTCCCCTGGCCTGCATCAGCTGGAAACGCGGCGACAAATATCAATCGAGCTTTCATGCCGATGGTGAATTCATCACCAGCGATTGCCGGCTGCTCTTTCCTCCGCTGACAGCACTGGCGCAGGACCAAACTGCCGATGCTCTGCACGTGGCGAGCGTGAGCTGGCAAAACGACGACATCATGACGGTCGACGCGCTGTTGCAGAATGGCTTGTTCCTTACGCTCGACCAGGCCGCGACATCGCCGTGGAGCGGAGCCAACTTTGCGGTTTCTCTGGAGTGCCCGCTTGCCGGCGACAATGTGCCGCGGTCTCCGGCCTTCGGGGGAATCGGGGCCCAAGGGGGAACCGATGTGTTCGTCCGGACGGTGGTTGCGCTCGATCCCCCAAGCGGCATCACTGTTTCGGGAACCAAGGTGACATGGCTCGCCCCCGCGTCGCTCCAAGGACCTGCACTCTACAACGCCTACTATCTCTACGAAGTGCTCAATACTTTGCTCGGCGCGAGCAATCCCGCGGGATATGCCCGGGTTCGCATCCGGCTCCTGGGAGATACGATCTATGCGGCTGGAGCCAACGGCAATCTGTATCTGGACGGCGGCGCCTTCGGCGACGACGCCACCCGCGCCGGGGACGGCAGCACCTGCATCGGCCTGGATATGCCGAGCGGCACTGGCGCCAAGGCCAGCGATTTCCAAGGCTGGTTTTATCTTGCATCCTCGGTGCTGGTCACGACGGTCGCAATCGAATTGTTCGACAACACGACGCCGGTCTCGGGAAACGCAGTGACGGTGAACGTCACGTATCAAGGGATCATGTCTGGGTTGCAAGCGGGAACGGGAACCGCGGCGACCACCGTAACCGCCATCAACGCGGTCATCGGGCTGAGCTATGCGCCGAGCTCGGCCACTTCTCTCTCGCTTCAACTCACCAGCAGCACCGGATCAACCATCGCAACCATCGCCTCGACTGCGCAGGTCGCAGCCGGCAAAACCTCCGTTACGGTTCCGATTCAAATCGTCAACTCACCGGGCGCCGGCACCACCGTGACCTTCACGCTAGTGGTCTCGGTCTCCGGAGCGCTGGGAAACCGGCCCGCCAGCCAGCAGCCCACGCTTGCGGTGACAGGAGGCGCGGTACCCGCGCCGCCGTTGAAGTAAACCGAGGAACACCATGCGCGCAGTCTGGTCATTCTGGAGCAAGCCATTCCGGGAATACAAGGGACGCATCTGGCGGGAGCCGCACCACCACCTGCTGGCGTGGGGACTCTCGCTGAGCCGGGCGCGGGAGCACTACCCTGAGACGGTCCTGGTGACCGATTCCGCGGGCAAGACTCTCCTCGTCGATCATTTGGGACTCGACTTCACCCATGTGAGCACCGAACTTGACCGGTTGCGCGATGCCGATCCCGGCTGGTGGGCGCTGGGCAAGCTCGTCGCCTACAGCCTGCAGGACCGCCCCTTCGTGCATCTCGATACAGACGTGTTTTTGTGGCGCGCTTTGCCCTCTTCGCTCACGGCCGCACCGGTCTTCGCGCAATGCCCGGAAGAGCACCCCGCGGCGAATGCATGGTGCGGACCGGGAGAGATCGAGTCGCTGTTCGCGCGCCATGGCCACCCGCTGCCGGTGGAGTGGGAATGGGCTTGCTCACGCGGCGGCGCAACCTTTCGCGAAGAGAACTGCGGAATCCTGGGCGGGAACGACGTCACATTTCTTCGCTACTTTGCAAATCTCGCCATCGATCTCGCGATGAATCCCGCATACGCAGGCGCGTGGCGCGAACTGGCGGAAAAGAGCGGCTTCAACATGATCCTCGAGCAATATTTGCTGGCCGCATGCATCGACTATCACCGCAGTGCGCCCGATTCCCCTCACCGCGGCGTGCGCATCCGCTATTTGTTTCCGAACTGGGGCGAGGCGTACTCGCCTTCGCGGTCGGCACAAGCCGGGTTCACCCACCTGCTTGGGGACGCGAAGTCGGATTTCGAAACAACTTCGCGGCTGGAACAACGGATGGCCGCAACCGATCCGGCCTTCGACCGGCATTGCAGACGCGTGGCGCAAAGCGCCTGCGCTCGCGGAATTTGAGATGGCAGAGTCTTCTCCAGGTCCGGTCACGGCGGTCCGCCCCGCAAAGCGGGCGGCGAAGCCTGCGCGCCGGCAATCGAGAATCCCGGCGGCGGAGAAAAGCGCCCGGCAAAACACGGCGACGGGCGCCCTGCCCTCCCATGCCGGCCTGATCGCCATCGACCCGCAGGGATGGCCCGATCGCAGTTCCCTTCCCCATGGCCTGCGGCTGCAGCGAAAGCTGGCGGTCGGCTCGGTCTCCGATCCACTCGAGATGGAGGCCGATCGCATTGCGGATAGTATCGTGCGCGAGGGCTCTCGCGCCATCGCACATGGCCGCTCCCCGCTTGCCGTGCAGCGCATGTGCAGTTGCGAAGAGCACGGCACGCCCTGTGCCGCCTGCGCGGCAAAGCAAGCTGATGAGAAAGAGGAAGCTCTCCAGCGCAAGGCTGGCCCAAACGCGCCGCAGATGCACGCGCCGCCGCTGGTCCATGATGTTCTTCGCACTCCGGGGCAGCCGCTGGACGCCGCGACGCGAGCCTTTGTGGAGCCACGCTTCGGACGGGATTTCAGCAACGTTCGAGTGCACACCGACGCCCGCGCGGCCGAGTCGGCGCACATGGTCGAGGCTCGCGCTTATACCGTGGGCTCGCATCTGGTCTTTGCCTCGGGCGAGTATCGCCCGCAAACATCGCATGGCCGCCATCTGCTCGCGCACGAGCTGGCGCACGTTCTGCAACAGGGCAAAGCGGGTCGGACCCTGCGCCGTCAGGCCGCGGCGACCTACGACGGATCGAGTTCCATTTTCCGGGAAGCGTACGCCAAGGCGGACGAGGCGCGATGGGAAGAGGTTGCGGCGTTGATCAATGGATTAAGCCCGGCGCAAATGAATCAATTTCTGTATACGTTCAAGGATGATCCGGAAAAGATCTCCTACATCTATCTGGGCGCGATCGGCAACAAAGGAGTGGGACCGGATTCGCAGGTTGCCATTGCTACCCGCTACACCCATCTCGATTTCAACTACAAAAAGCAGATGCGGCTCGGGAACTTCGGATGGGCGGGCGAATATCTCAACGGATTCAACAAAACGGACGTGATCCGCCGGCTGAATCATCTTTCAACCGAGACCATACGAATCCTGCACAACGATGCGGTCGAGAAGCCGGAGCTCGGACCGGATTCGGGGACTGCCAAGTTCACCGCCGAGGTTTTGCAGCAGCGAGCCGCGAAAGGCGATGTCGCAGCCGCCGCGCCGCTCGCCGGCACGAAGGAGGCGGCCAAGCTTACGGGCGAGCAAAAAAAAGCGAGATGCCAGGCTGGAGCCCCGGACAACGAGATGATCTTCCCTTTGCGTTTGCCGAGGGGATTGTGGCGGATCGACGTCGCACCGATTACTGCCCGCCGCGATGGAGACTCTATCCTCGTCTCCCAGCCCGTGAATGCGGTTTTCGGGAACTCATACTTTCATAACGAAGTACGCACTCTTCCGGTGCAGGTTTTTACCGGCGGCATTCGCCTGAAGCCAGATGACGTTGTGCGGGTCCGCCTGTACGACGACAACAACAAGATCGTCTGCGTGACCGGCGAGCAGATGCTCAAGATCGGCGAGGCTACCGACACCGCCACTCTGGTTGGAATCATCGACACCGCACTGTTGGCCGCGATTGTATTTGCGCCGGCTGCGGGCGCGGGCCGCGCGGCGGTGACACGCCTGGCGGTGACGGGCATCGCCGCCCATGAGCTCGGTGAAGTGGCGATCGAAGGCAAGCTGGTGGATGCGGGCATCCAGGACCAGATCGACTGGGCGGGCATCGTCTTCGATACGATCTTCCAGTTGGTGACCCTGCGTTTCGGCAGCGTTCTAAGCGAAGCCGGGGTGACTCGGTTGCTAGGAACCGAGGCGGCTCAATTTGGCCGGCCCGCGCTGAAGTTTGCTGTCGAGGCGGCCATGTCGGGGACGATTTCGGGATTTCAGTCGGTAGCCCGGCTGGTCTTCGACAAGCTGCGCGGCAAAGCTCAGCCGATGACGTACGCCCAATTTATCGAAGAGCTGGCGAAACAGTTTGCCATTGGAGTTTTGTTCCACACCGTCTCCGCGGCAGCGCAGGAACACGGGGGTGTCCCCAGCGGCGGGAAGGGCGGCAGCAAACCGCGCGATGTCGTCGCCGATACGACCGACGTCGACACACAGCCCGATGTCGAATCTCGCACCGGTAAACCGCAGAACGCGCCGCGCGCGCGCACCAAAGGCGCTCCGACGGAGCCTTCCGCGGTTACGCAAACCAGGCAGCGGACTCGCCGGGCATCGACTCCGCCGGATCAGGAGACCAACGTTCCCGGTTCCAAAGCTCCGGCAAAAGCTCCAAAAAGCGTCGACGAGATTCCCTGGGCCGACGATGTGGGCATGGCCGCGATCGAACTCAATCGCGCCGGCGCCTATCAGGAATTCAATCGCTGGATCGCACACGATCCGCTGCGCGAAGTGGGCATTTACAGGGATCCGGCAAGCGGTGAATTCATCGTGGTGCAGGGCAAGGAGACGTCGGTCGGCTTAAAAGACGTCTTCTCCGATGCCTCCATGCGGCGCAACTGGGAACCCATCGAGCACTATCACCCCGGCGCCGATCCTCTGGCCCGCATCGCATCAGGCGGGGATTTCCACGCGATGATGCACGGGCAGATCACAGGCCAATCGCCTGTCGGCCCGGTCAGCTCCCGTATCCGCTGGCTCGATCCTCAAACCGGCGCCGGCCGCGTGACCGAGATCGGCTTCCGTCCCGGCGATGCGGAGCCCTACTACATGAAATTTCAGGAATTGGACGGCAAGCCGGTCGAGAAGACCTTCAAAACCGAACCCTGGCTGCCGGGTTCGGATTACGAAAAATTCCTCGAAAGCCGATACGCCGCGGCCGGGACACCCGCGTCTGGAACCGGCTCGCCGCAACCGGGCAGCGCCCGCGTGACGCACATCGATTTCAGCGATGAGGAAGGCACCGTGATCGAAGCGGGCCCGGAGCAAAACGCTCCCAAGAGGAAACCGAAGCCTTCGCCCCGCTCCGGAACTCCCACCAATCCTCTGCGCAACGTTCCGGCGCGCGAGATCGACCGGGCTGTCAACCAGATCGGGCCTGCCGGCGATCCCCAACTCTTGTTCCCGTGGAGACAGCGCTCCGCGGCCAAGCGGCAACTGGCGAACGATCCGCAACTGCTTTACGGCTTTGGCCAGACGGGAAAGCCGAAGCCGGGCCGTGTGGAAGCGGCCCACGCGGCGCCCCGCTCCGCGATGCGCGGTGTGCCCGGATACGATCCAAAAGAGGCCTTCACCAACTTCCTGCAGCATGATCCCCACTACTCCATGGATGCCGGATGGAAGAGCGAGTTTCAGGCTATGCAGGCGCGAGGACAGAGCACGGCCCCGGCGGGAGAGGTTTTCGAAATCATCAAGAAGTCGATTCAGTCGAGCAAGGGCCTGACACAGAGCGCCAAAGATTCCGAGATCGCTCGACTCCAGGTGGAGATGTTCATCGAACTCGGCCTGGATCCGAGCGATGTGATCCCGCTGCCTTATCCGCGGTAGGGTCTTGCTTGTCCAGCGTGAGCGGCCAGGTGCAGATTCTCGGGAATCGAGAGAAGACCAACAGCAGATTCCCTACGGGGATGACAGGAAGAAAAGCAAAAGCAGATCTCTTTACTAACGCATTTCTCCTGACACCTGGAGTGGTTACGCCCACTGCGAGCAGCCATTCTTCGATGGAATGGCTGCATTAGGCTCTGTTCCCCGCTCCAGCACCATCAGGAGAAATGCTTCTGCGGCGGCGCCTACGCGGCGCCTTCGGTCGAGATGACAGGAAGTAGCAGGTCAGTTTTCTTGATACTCAGGGTGAAGGATGGATGGCGGTTGCGGGGCGCGCGGCTGCCGCACCTTCCCCATTCGCGCCCAGCGCGAGGATGGTCATCCGTTTGCCGGCTTCGCCAAGAAGCGGCTGGTTCTCGGCCACGACTCCATTCCGGATGACGATCGCGATGGGAAATGTGTCGACCTGAAATTGTCGAAGCACACGATCCGGCACCACTATGAGCGAAACGTGAGGAGGCAGTGATTTTGCGGTGGAACGGAGAGAAGCAAGCGTATCGTCGTCTTCTTGATCCGTTCCCGTATTTGCAGCCCAGCTGGTGAGCAGATCGATCTGCTGCGTTGGCTCGGTGAGGTGGAGGTTCGCCGTGATGGAGAGCGCCTCCGGAGACCAGAGCGTAAAAGGAATGAGTACGTGCGTGCCGCGCTCAAGGGCCAGAGTGACGGGTCGCATTGGACTGACGGGGCTTACAAGCTTGCCGCCCACGGTTGGCAGCGGAGTGGAACCACCTTCCATCTCCGCACGGGCCAGCGCCGACTGCATCGTTTGCAAAGCGGGTCCTTGCTTCCACACCGGAAGTACGAGGATGCTCTGGAGCCGCGCGAGTGTGGCGGGCGCCCCGGGGTTGTTCAGATCGCGCGCGATATCGAAGCAGCGCACAGCATCCACGAAAAGACTTTCCGGCGGGGCAGATTGATCTTTTCCCGACAAACCCTTTCCCGCTTCAAGCAGCGGAAAGGACTTTCCAAGCTGCTCCGCGCAAAGACCAAGGACACTGCTATTGGATCGATCATTGAGCAGCGCGCCGGCCAAAATCACCTGATCGGCCGCCGACTGCATCTCGGCGTCATAGGGAAAATCGGCCTGGAGCGAGAAAATCTGTATCGCGGCGCTTGCCGGATCATTGAGTCCGAGAAATGCCTGAACGAGGGCAAAGTAGGCGCTCTCACGGCCGTCCTGTACCTGAGTGCCAAGATAAATCTCAGCCGCCTGACGAGCGATGCCGTAGTCCCGGCCAAAATTGCACAGCCGCGCGAGCGCCAGCAGCTCGGCAGGAGTCTTCAGCAGATCGGCCAGGGTTGGTTCGAGGTCGACGCAGGAGTGATCGGCGCGAGCAATGCCGAGTTTGACGGCGACAAGATCGGCCTGTGTCAGGTCGTCAGGTTGCGAGCGAACCGTAGCAAAGGGGTTCGTCGCAAAATCGAGGGCCTCGGAAGGAAGCATCGACGGGGCTGAGGGAGATGAGGCCTGCGGGTTTGTTGACGCCGCCTGGGCGTGAGCCACGTTCCCCATCGATGACGCGGAGATGCCGCAGGTTATGGCTGTCCAAAGGAGCAGGAGCGACAAACACTTTTTGAATTCAGACACGGTCCGTTCCTTCACGCTTCATTCCGCTCGCAATGCCTCCATGGGATCGACGCCGGCCGCTCGCCGCGCGGGCAGATACGCCGCCAGCATGCCGAAGGCAAACAACAGCGCCGCAGCGCCAAAGAGGGTCCAGCTATCGTGGGCGCCAACTCCGTAGAGATAGCTTTGGATCATACGTGAGGAGGCAAACGCGAGCGCGCCGCCAACGATCACCCCGGCGAGCAGCATGCCGCCTGCCTGGCGCAGCACCAGCCACAATAGATGTCCCCGGCTGGCTCCCAGCGCGATGCGGACGCCCATCTCCTGCGTCCGCTGGGTGACGAGATAGGCGAGCAGCCCATAGAGCCCGGCGACAGAGAGCAGCAGCGCCGTGCCACCGAAGATTTCGAGCAGATGCGCCGCCAACCGTTGGCTTCCATAGGAATCTTCGACGATCTGATCCATGGTCGAGAAATTTGTGGTGTTCTCCAGCTCCGGGCTCGCCTGCTTCAGAATCGCCCGAAGTTGCGGAATCATCTCCGCCGATGGCTGGTCCGTTCGCACCGCGAGGTCCATCGCCATCCCGTCCAGAGCCCGGTAGAGGCTGGAATCCGGAGTGATCTGCGCAATGGCGACATCAACCTCGGGCTGCGACGGCTCTCCGATCCGGCCTTGCCGCTCGTCATCGAGCACGCCGATAATTCGCGTCCGGGCATTCTTGCGCAAATTGAGAAGCTCTCCTCCCAGAATCGCCGAGGGATCGTGCCGGTTGGGAGAATATATTTTGGCGAATGCCCTATTGACCACGACTACCGGCTCGGAGGTCGCAGTGTCCTGCGAGCTGAAAAAACGCCCCCCCGCCATCTTCATCCCGAAGATCTTCTGCACCTCCGGACTGACCGCCTTCAGGTACGCGTACAGGGGCTTTCCGTTCGTCTCCAACCCAAGCGTGACGCGAAAGGTCTGCCCCAATGGCACTTCTGTCATGAACCCTGCCGTTTGCACTCCGGGGAGATGCTGCACCCGTTTAAGGAGCGGCTGGTAGAGGTCTACCGTCATGTTGCGGCTGCCAAAGCGGTAGACGGGAATTGTTGTCACCTCCGCAACCAGGATGTGATCCGTGCGATAACCCAGAGGAACATGGCGCAGTGCATAGATGGTCCGCAGCAGCAGACCGCAGGAAACCAGGAGCGTGAGCGACAGAGCCACCTCGACAGCAATCAGGGCGGCCCGCGTCCGATGCTGAGCTCGGCCGGTGCCGCTCCGCGGTCCGCCCTGTTTCAATGCCGGCTCCATCGGAGAGCGCGCAGCCATCCATGCCGGCCACAGCGATGACAGCAGGCCCGAAAGCAGCGTCAAAAGGCAGAGCATCGCCAGAATCGCAATATTCAAATGGGTGGATAGATCGACATTCAGATGAATTGGCCGCACTTTCTCCGCCAGCCTGACGCTCGCGATGGCGAGTCCGATGCCGGCCAGCGCTGCGGCTGTGCTTAGCACCAGCCCCTCGATCATCATCTGCTGGACCATGCGCCAGCGGCTCGCTCCCAATGCCCCGCGTACCGCCAGCTCTCGCTGCCGAGCCGTGGCGCGGGCGAGCATCAGGTTCATCGCATTCACTCCGGAGATCAGCCACAGCACACCGGCGGCGGCCAACAAAGCCAGGAGAGCCTTCGACAAGTCCCCGTCGATAAGGGAATCGCCGTAACGCTGAAGACGAAGGCGGCTATGCTGGATCCGCTGATCGGGATTGGTATATTCCGGAGCGATGCGTTTTTGGATTACGGCCATCTCCGCTGACGCCGCTTGGATTGAGACCCCCTTGCGCACGCGCCCGATAACGTTGTACTGATCGTCGTCCCGAGCACGATCCTTGTCACCAAGTTGAATCGGAAGCCAGACCTGGGAAGAGTTCGCGTTTCCAAAGGGAAAGGTGAAGCCGGTCGGCATCACTCCCACCACCGTGTAGGAGATGTCGTTGATCTTTACCGTCCGGCCCAAAACTCCCGGATCGCCGCCGAAGTCGGCTTTCCAGATACGGTCGCTCAGCACGATCGTCCCGATATTCTTTGCCGCTCCAAAGCCTGGAGATTCGGGCACAAACCCCCGTCCCAGCAGAGGCTTCACTCCCAGAGTCTGGAAAAGATTGGAGCTTACCTTCTCGGCATCGACCGGCACCGCGGTCGTGTTCTGATCCAGAAAATTTCGGCCGCCCATTCCGGTCCAGAACGCAATCTGCTCGAAGGAATGGCTCTGCGCGATCCACTGCGCGATGTCCGCCCATGGAGCAGGAAACGTTGCCGCGCCGTCGCCGCCGTTTGCCGTGATATCAATCAGCCGGTCCGCGTCGCGGTACGGCAACGGCCGCAGCAACACATGGTCGACGACGGTAAACATCGCGGTGGCCGCGCCGATTCCCAAAGCCAGCGTGCCGATTACTGTAACGGCAAAGCCCGGCGAGCGCCGCATCTGGCGGAAGGCATAGCGGAAATCCCATCCCAATCGTTCCAGCCACATCCAGCCCCAGGTCTCGCGCGTGACCTCTTCTATCAAAGGCGCGTTACCAAACTCGCGCATGGCAGATTGGCGTGCTGCATCCTCGGGTTCCCCGCGCGCGATGCGATCGGAAATCGCCATGCGCACGTGGCCATCGATCTCCTCCTGAAGATCTTGCTTGCGCCGCGCGGTGGACCAAGGGAATCTCATGCTTCCTCTTTCCCGGGATTGCCGCGCATGATCGCGCCGACGGCCTCGACGATCCGCTCCCACCGGCTCAGATCGGAGGCCAATTGCTTTTTACCGTTTGCGGTAATCCGGTAATAGCGCGCGCGCTGCTTGCTCTCGGTTTGCTTCCACTCCGATCGCACCCAGCCCTGCCGCTCCAGCCGGTGCAACGCCGGGTAGAGGGACCCGGTTTCGACCTGCAGCACCTCGCCTGAGTGGGTGCGCAGCGCCTGGACAATGCCGTATCCATGCTGCGGCCCCCATTGCAGGGTTTGCAGAATAAGCATGTCGAGCGTGCCTTGCAGCAGCTCGATCCGGTTCTTGTATGGATTCTTCGGGCTCATAGGCAGTAGACACTCTACTTCTCACGGACGTAGATTGTCTACCTGCTAAGGCAAGAGGGACAAAAGCCGATTCCCTATCGGGATGACAGAAAGAAAAGCAACAGCAGATCTCTCCGCTACGACGGCGCTGTGCGCCGCCTCCGGTCGAGATGACAGGTTCGCGTGCTGGCCGAATCTCACAAGGGAATGGACAGCAAGAAAAACAAAAGAGGATTCCTACGGAAGTGGCAGATTACGCAGCCACGACGCGCACGGTTCTCTTGTATCCATCCCGCGACGCTTGCAAATGTATCTCGTATCTCTGGCCGGGGCGAGGGCGATAGACCAGGGCGGGGCGAAAGCAGGCCAGGCATGCGCCGCCGGGATGGCGCACGCTCGGATAGAGGACGCCGTTCGATTGCTCCCCGAGCAGTTGCCGCGCCAGCCTCTGCGAGGGCAAATAGCACTCCGGAACCGGCTCGGGCTCGAGACACTCTGCGTATTCCTCGGCCGGATCGAGGGCGTGAAAGGAAGCTTGAAGGTCGGCCTGCCAGTCGTCATAGGAGGAGACTTCCTCGTCCGGCCGGCCGCCTGGCATGGCCGGAGCCACAATTTCCATGAGGCGCCGCGCCTTGTGATACGCAACCTCTGCGATCGAAGTCTCGACGCGCCTGGCCGCATACCAGGCGCCACGGGTTGTGTCGTTGAACCGGGCGCCGAAGGGGCCGGGATGCAAAAACGCAGCCCGGATGATCTGCGCATTCGGAATTCCGTACACCAGCTCAAATTGGCTGATTCCGCTGAGCCCGTAGCTCTCGCCATGGATGCGCTCGTTGGTCGCGGCATCGAGCAGCGCGGCGTCGCGAAGGGCCGCATCGTCCTCCGCAACCTCTTCGAGAACTGTTCCAGTCTCGTTGTATCGAGCCGGAATCAGGCGGTGCATTCCCCGCTGGCGGAACTCCCGAACCGGAGGCAACAGCGGCATGAAAGCATTTCTCCTGACACGTGGAGATGGTAATGGCGGTTCTGTGCAGCCGTTCTTCGATGGAACGGCTGCGTTAGGCTCTCTCTCCGCGCCAACATCATCAGGAGAACTGCGTGGAGCGCCGTTCACGCCTCTACAGCTTCAGGAGAAATGATTCAACGCCCACCCCGCCATGCGTCGAGCAGACGGCGAACCTCGGCCATTCCCGGTTGCCCCTGGCGAAGCATGTAGTCGATAGGAGACTGTCCGGCAAAGAGCGTGCCACGATTGCCCAGCGTGACCCAACGGTCCGCCCAAGGCTTGCCAAAGTAAATATTGAGTGCCTTGTAGATACCGATCACAAGCGAGATGCGGGTGAGTGTATCTTGATCGAGATGTTTGCCCTTCGGCCGGGTCCTCCACGCATGGTAGGTCGAAGAAGCTACGCCCCCGAGCAAGCCCCGGGCCTGGACCTCGCTCAATTCCCACTTGTGCACGATATTTACGAAGACTTTGATTGCGCTCTCGCTCAGCCGCTTTCGTTCACCGGCATCCGAGAGGTCAGGCGCGCGGTCAAAGGAGTATCCGGCGACATTGGGAGCAACCAGGGTAGCGGCCATGGTGTTTCTCGTCTCCGAGATAAATTATTCTCGATTTCGAGACAAATGGCAAGGAAAAGCGGACGAGTTATCCATATCAGTTGTCAGTTTGAGCGCCTGCGCGCCGGCGTCCATGAGGCAAACAGCAGATTCTTTCGGGATGACAGAAAGAGAAGCAAAAGCAGATCTCTTCGGTACGACCGGGTTCCCGCGCCGGCCTCAGGTGGCGCCCGCCCCCACCAGCACCTTGGGGCCTGTAGGCTGGGGCTCGCCGCCCTTCGGCTCAACGGTTACGGCGAAGGCTTTGGCCGCAAGACCAGCGGGTACACGCGCCGTAAGGAAGGTGGTTTGCTCCTCGGCCGAGAAAACCCCCAGGCTCAAAGGCGCGCCCGACGCGGGGACCAGCCATAACTGATAGCTCTTGTCCGCGGGGGCCTTGGGGAGTTGGCCGGCATAGACGACCGCACCCGACCGCGGGTTGTAGAGAACCCCTGCCCTGCCGGGCGGCCCGTCCGGCTGCTGGGCCAAGGCGACATGGAGGGTTTCCGGCTCACCCAATATTTCGCCGGTCGCTTGTTGCGCGGTCAGAATCCCGATCGACCGCTCGCGCGCCGCCGTGAGTTGGGCTTCCAAGGAGTGAATCTGCCGCACCTCCGCCTGGTCTCGCGCCCACAACCAGGAAGCAATTACCGCGAAAATGACCGCAGCCGCGGCAAGAGCGGGCGTCCACCATCCACTTCGCCGCACGGAGGGCACAGGGCGCGGCATCTGCTGGGCGCGCTCTTGCCGGACCCGCCGCATCAACCCTTCTTTCACCGCCGGTGACGGCGTTGCCGAAGGCGCAGCGAAGGCGAGAAGCGCAACCCTCCCCTGGGCGGCTTCAAGCTCCCGCGTGCATGCATTGCAAGCACGCAGATGGGCCTCCAGCTCCTGTTTTTCCTCTCCTTCGATCGCCCCTAGAGCGTAGAAGTCAAGGTCTTCGGAATTGATGTGTCGGTCCATCAGTTCATCGATCCATCAGTCCATCGGTCCATTCGTCAAAATGTTTCGTCAACCGCCAAAATGCTGTTTCAAATTCTGTAGTGCGGTCCGCGCCCGGGTCTTCACTGTTCCTAGCGGGCTTCCTGTGCGGGCTGCAATTTCCGATTGGGTCATCCCTTCAAAGTAGGCCATCTCGACGGTCTCGCGTTGTTCCGGAGACAGGGCGGCCATCGCAGCTCTCACCCTCTCGGCCAACTGCATGCGCGAAGCCTGATCTTCAAGGTTGCCGGGGGAGGGTATGGCATCCACGGAAAAGCCTTCGGCGCTTGCGGCGCTCTCGCGATAGCTCCGGCTGCGCAGGCGGGAGATCGCCCGGTTGCGTCCGATCACCAGAAGCCATGCCGCAACTGAGCCGCGGCTCGCATCGAACTGCGCGCCGTTTCGCCAAAGCTGCAGGAAGAGATCCTGCAATACCTCTTCCGCCGCATGCGTGTCTTTCAGAATACGCACGAGCATGGCGAAAAGCATGCCCGAATACCGGTCATAGAGGGTGGATAGCGCGTTTTCGTCTCCGTCCACAATCCGCTCAATAAGCGCCGAATCGGGCTGCGGCTGCTGCGTCGGCGCAGTCATGATGCCTCACTCCGGCTTCGAATTGGATACGCGCAAAGGGCAGTCAATGGATTGCGGAGGACGAAAAGAAGGCAGGAGCTACGGAAAGGCTCTCGCACACTTCGATTAGCCGGAGATTTTCCTGATCGCTCATTGGATGCAGGTCAATCGTGTCCTGTAACCCCTTCCAGCCGAAAAGCGTCTCTTGCGGGGTTTTTTCTTTCGGATCCAATCCGAATCCCCGGCGATTGCGTAGATCGGGCAGGAGGTATTTTCCCCATGCCTGAAAAGGACAGCGCCGAGATCGTCACGGCGGAACAGTTGCTCAACCGGATCCGGGTCAAGCAGGCTTTGAACCGGCGAAACTTTTTGACCGGCTTCGGCCTGACGGGAGCCGCCATCGCGGGCGGAGCGATCCTGGGCGGATGCGGCAGCAATTCGAAGACCGGTTCCATGACGGGGGTTTCAGCCGCGGGTCCTTCCGAGACCGATGTGCTGAACTTCGCTCTCAACCTCGAATATTTGGAAGCAACGTTTTACAGCTATGTCGCCACAGGCGGCGATATCCCCAGCTCTTCCACCGGAGGCGGACCTGCTCCAACCGGCGCGCCCTCCAACCAACCAGGTTTTCAATCTCAGGAGATCGCCGATCTCTTTGCCGAGATCTATTACGACGAAATCAGCCACGTGAACGATCTGCGCACGGCGCTCGGGAGCTCTGCCGTTGCCCGTCCGCAGTTGAATCTGGGCGCACTGGGCACGGTGAGCTCCGCCAACTACATTACTTTCGCCCGTCTGTTCGAGGACGTCGGCGTCACCGCTTACGCCGGTGCAGCCGGCGATTTGACGGGAACCAATCTGCAATATGCGGCGCAGATTCTGGCCGTAGAGAGCTTCCACTCCGGCGCCATTCGTCTGATTGCCATCCAGCAGAACATTCCTTACCTGCCCGCGTCGGTTGTCCCCAGCGACGGTCTCGATGTCCCGCCGTACGATCCGGGTTCTGTTGCGGCAGCGAAGGCGGGGCCGACCTCGAAGGGAGCATTCTTTGCAACCGCCGGGGCGAGCGGTGTCAACAATACTCTGCCCGGGCTGGCTTATACCCGAACGACCTCGCAGGTGCTGGCAATCGTTTATGCCAATGCCACCACGGGAACTACGAAGGGGGGCTTTTTCCCGAACGGCCTCAACGGAAACATCACCTCTGTTTAAGCAAACACCTCTTGGCGGGCTGTTCCTCTGACCCGCCTTGGATCTTTGTCATCCATTTCGAGATCAGGGAATTGTGCCGTCTTCCCCACACCGTTCCCTGATCTTGCAAAAATTTAGGCGATCCACTATCCCCGCGGAGCAACAGCAAAGGCCCCACTCAAGCCCAACAGCAGGGCTTGAATAGGCCGCCCGGCCGTTGCATCGTTCTCCCTTGCGTTTTTACGTCCAAAAGATCCGGTGCTAGTCTGAGCGGTGCTCCTTGGCCTTTTCGGCCCCGGAAAAGTGATGACCCCGATCTTTCTCTCGAAGAAGCAGCCCGAAATTCACCTCCGCCTCGCCCCACAAACCCACTGCCCGTTGTCGATGCGAACGGCGGAAGCGGCTTAGCTCGCGAGCGAACGAGGCGGCGTGGCTCTTCCGGAATGACAACAGCGAGCCGGCAGGGACGCCTGCGGCATGCGCTGGTTATACTGCAATATCATTTTCACTTTTCTTGTGTGCCGGTGGCCGCCCCGATCCGCTCGTGCGGCCATGGAGCGGAGACGCAGGAGATTTCGGGCGAAAGGGCCGGTCGAGCGAGTTCTCTGGATCCATCGAAAGTGAAAGTGCTATACCCAATACCGGCAGAAGAACGAGGGCGCGCGAAGACGAGCTCTCGAGGGAGAAGACCATCGCTGTGAGCGACCTTACGATCACCAACGTGCGCGTTATCGATCTTCGTTTCCCCACCTCGCGGGAACAGATCGGCTCCGATGCCGTGCACAAGGATCCGGATTACTCGGCTGCCTATTGCGTCCTTGAGACCAACCACGGCCCCTCGGGCTATGGACTTACCTTCACCCTCGGACGGGGCACCGAACTCTGCGTCGAAGCGCTCCGCTATCTCTCCCATTTTGTTACCGGCCGCACCCTGGGCTCGATCACCGGCGATTTTGGCGCCTTCTACCGCGAGCTCACCGGCGACAGCCAGTTTCGCTGGCTGGGACCGGAAAAGGGCGTGATTCATCTTGCTACGGCGGCGCTGCTCAATGGAGTCTGGGATCTCTATGCCCGGGTCGAGGGCAAGCCGCTGTGGAAGCTGCTCGCCGACATGGAGCCGGAGCAGATCGTCTCGGCCATTGACTTCCGCTATATCACCGACGCGCTGACGCGAGACGAAGCCCTAACGCTGCTGCGCGAGCGCAAAGGCGGCATGGAAGGGCGGCTGGCCGAGCTGAAGGAGCGCGGCTACCCGGCTTACACCACCTCCGCCGGATGGTTCGGATTCAATGACGAAAAGATTTGTCGACTCTGCGATGAGGCGATCGCCGAGGGGTGGACGCATTTCAAGCTGAAGGTTGGAGGGGACCCGGCCGACGATCTGCGGCGGGCGCATCTCATCCGCGACCGGATCGGCCCCAATGCTAAATTGATGACCGACGCCAACCAGCGGTGGGACGTGGAGGAAGCCATCGTCCGCACTCGCCAGCTCTCCGAGGTCAACCTGTGGTGGATGGAAGAACCGACGAGCCCCGACGATATTTTGGGGCACGCACGCATCCGCCGCGAGGTTCCTGACGTACGCATCGCCACGGGAGAGCATTGCCAGAATCGCGTGATGTTCAAGCAGTTGATGCAAGCCGGAGCCATTGACGTTTGTCAGATCGATAGCTGCCGGCTGGCCGGAGTCAACGAGAACTTGGCCGTGATCCTAATGGCCGCGAAGTTCGGAATCCCCGTCTGCCCGCACGCAGGCGGAGTGGGACTGTGCGAATATGTGCAGCATCTTTCCGCTTTCGACTACCTGCGCGTTTCCGCTACGCTTGACGACCGCGTGACGGAATTTGTGGATCACCTGCATGAGCACTTCGTCGACCCGGTTCATGTTCGCAACGGCCGGTATCTGCTGCCCAGCCAGCCGGGCTACAGCGCGGAAATTTATCCGGAGGTCCTGCGCGATTACAGCTATCCGGATGGGCCCGTCTGGAGAAAGGCTTAATGCTGCGGACGGCACTTGTCGCTCTGCTGCTGGTCGCAGCTCCTGCTGCGCGTGTCAGGAGCGCTATCCATTTAGGCCAGGATATTGCGGTCGCCCCGGAGCAGGAAATCCGGAGCGCCGTGTGCTTTCTTTGCTCCGTGCGGCTCGACGGGGCGGCCCGCAGCAACCTCATCGTCTTTGCCGGGAATGTCTATTTGAACGGACCCGTGCATCGGGATGTTGTCGATGTCGGGGGTAACGTGACCATGACCGGAAATGCCCAGGTTTCCGGCACCCTGATCGTCTTCGGCGGACATCTTTTTCGCGATCCCGCAGCTTCCATCAGCCGGGGAACGGTCGTGGTACGGCCGATCGTTTTCTTGCCGATCATCCTAGTTCTCGGCCTTGCGATCTACGGGCTGATTTTCCTGCTGCGCTCTCTATTGCCGCAGGACCGGAGCTTCTAGAGCGAGCCGGCGGGTACGAGCCGCTCGAACCGATCCTTGAACCGATCTTGGGTTTCGCAACCCGCCTTTGTGGTCTCCGACCTTCCACGTGATCGAATAGAGCCCTGGGGTTGGGGACACGGGGGCGGCCAGACTCACTCCGGAATCACCTTCACGAAGACGCCGTCGGGCAGTTCGGAGCCGAGCAAGTGGATGACTCCCCCGCGCGTGAATCCCCGCAGCATTGTCCCGGGCTTGGTTTCACCGGCTCCTGCCGGTTGAGTGTTCGATTGCAGGGTGATGGGTTTCGCCCCGGCAGTGGGACGTTCTTCGCGCCGAACTTCGGGCGTCTTTGCGGACCCGGATACCGGTCTCGCTTCCCCTTGCCGGCTCTGGTCATTTGAATCCGGACCTCGGTCCGATCCAGATTCCGACGCGCGCTCCGATGTACGCTCCGATTTGCGACCCATTCCGCGGTCCATCGCTTCGTTCGCCAGCCGGTCCGCGTCGCGGTTCTTTCCGCGGAGCACGTGGCTGATCTCAAAGCTGTCCAGACGGCGCGCCAGGCTCTTCGCCTGCTCGTAGAGCGGCAGCAGATCCGGGCTCTTCACCCGGTATTGCCCTTTCATTTGCTTTACCATCAACTCCGAATCCGAGATGATGCGCAAGCGGGAATAGCCTTTTTCGACGGCGCATCGGAGCGCGGCTATCAGCCCGGAATACTCGGCAAAGTTGTTGGTCTTGACCCCCAGGTATTCGCTGAGCTCGGCCAGAACTTTCCCGCCCGAACCCTCGATGTGGACGCCAAATCCGGCCGGTCCGGGATTGCCCCGGGAGCCGCCGTCGCAATAGGCGGTAGTCCAATCTGCCGCCGATGAGGGAAAGAGGCGTGGCTCCTGTGGTTTTTGCGCAAAAGACATGGAGTAAGTCTAAGGCAGATTTCCTGTTGCGATGAGTCGCCAAGATCCGCGAGGTGCGGCTTTTCTTAATAAAAAGCCGCGTTTGCCGCGGTTGTTTCGGGACACACCTACAGGAAATCTGCCATAGGCATTCTTTCCGTTGCTCGGCATGGGCATGGATGGGCCGGCGGGCGGAATTTTTGGCCAACCGCCGGGTTGGCCGCTTCTCCCCACGGGGCGGAAAGGCCTGCTGGCGACCCATGCCGGCGCAACGGTACCCGCCGGCTGGAATTTCTCCCAGCGTCTGCTTCCCAATGGCAGACCGCTTCGTCCTACCAATGCCGTAGCTTATCCTCCTCCAGGAGAGCCGCATGCCGGCTGAGGTACTTCGCCTGAGTGATCCATCCATGGCCGCATCCGCGGCGGCGGGTTCCGCGCGCACGACGCGGCGGACGATACAATCCACAGCAGGCATGGTGAGTGAAGCGTGGACCCGCGCTACCGAAACGGAGCTGATTCGGGAAGCGCAAAAAGGCTCGCGCAGCGCCTTCGACGCGCTGGTGCGGCAGTACGATCACGCGGTGATCCGGCTGGCGCTGCACCTGACCGGCTCCGAACAGGACGCTCAGGATATTCACCAGGAGGCCTTTCTCAAGGCCTACCGCTACCTTCCTAACTTCCGCTTCGAGTGCTCCTTCTATACCTGGATCTACCGCATCGTGACCAATCTGTGCCTGGACCACCTGCGGAGGCGCAAATCCCGGCGCGAGGAGCAGGCGATCGTGCTCGACTCGAGCGGCGAAGAAATGGATTTGCTCAACAATCTTTCCGACGACCGGTCGATGGCCAATCCGGAGCGGGAGTTGGAGCGCAAGGTACTCGGAGAGCGGATTCAGCGCGCGCTCGAAAAGCTGACGCCGCGCGAGCGGATGGTTTTCGAACTGAAGCATTACCAGGGCCTGCGTCTAAGAACTATTGGGGAAATGTTGAACACCACGGAAGAGACCGCCAAGAACACACTCTTCCGCGCGACAAAAAAACTAAGAGCAAGTCTGGCGGCATTACGGTGAGGCGAGGTTGCAAATGAGGTGCGAATCAGCACAACAAAAAATAGCATTGCTGGTCTACGGCGAGCTTCCGGACGATGAGGGGCCCGCACTCGAGCAGCATCTGGCAGGCTGTGCGGCCTGCCGGGAGGAGCTCGAGTCCGTCCGGGCGCTGGAGCAGGCCTTGTCCCGCACGCGGCAGGCGGAGCCATCCGTGAGTTTGCTCACAAAGGCCCGCATGGGCTTGGATGATGCCCTCGACAATCTACCCCAAAGCAAGTGGCTGGTACGGGTGGCGCAATCGGCCCGGGCAGGTCTGGCCACGCTCACCCGGGCGCCGCTCGCCGCTTCGGCGTTGTTGGCCCTCGGCTTGGCTGCCGGCGGCTCGGCCGGCTACTGGACGGCGCAGCGAGCTCCGCAGACCGCACAGATAGGGTCTGCCTCTGGCGCGGCTCCGGACAACTCTCCGATCGAAGTCGCCAACGTGATGAGCATCGTGCGTGATCCCAACTCGGAAAATGTCCAGGTTGAGTACAACCGCCTGACGCCGGAGTCGATCCGCGGCTCGCTCGACGATCCTCAAATCCGGCAGCTCCTGCTTGTGGGGGCGCAGAACGGAGTCGACCCGGACGTGCAGCAAAACTCCGTCAGCCTGCTGGCAGAGGAGTGCCGCGCCGGCCATGCCTGCCCTGACGGGCCGGTCCGGAAGGCTTTGCTGGTTGCATTGCGCTACGACAAAAGTCCCGAGGTACGTCTCAAAGCGCTGAACGGCCTGCAACCTTATGTCGCCGAAGACATGCATGTGCGCGATTCCATCCTGGAGGCTCTAATGCGCGACCCGGATGCAGACGTCCGTTCCCGGGCCATCGAGCTATTGCAGCCGGTGCAGGACGATAGCAGCGTGCAAGAAGTGCTTCACACGGTGGCTTCAGAGGACGCCAATCCTCACATTCGTACCGTTTCTCGCGAAGTGCTGGATCAATTGCCAGAAATCCAGTAGCGTTCAAGTGGCTTCACACTCTGTAAGAGCGCGTTTTGCCGACGGTGAACGCATTTTCGCTCTTACGGTGAACGGGTGAGATCGGGCAAGAGCGGCCATTCTTCGATGGAACGGCCGCGTCGAGAGCAGCTTTTCGGTATACGCCTAAAGCGAAAATGCTTTAGAACCGGTCTCATAAATAGTTCGGTGGCTTCGGGAAGCTGCATGAGCCCCGCTTCGGTGGCGGGTCTCACACGGTGTCTCACCAGGCAGAACGGGTTCATGAGACCAGTTCGAGCGGAGTGCCTACAATGCGGTATCTGACGATTCAAAAGTCTTCACTGAAATATTCTCTGCCAGGCTCTTTAGCTGCCATTTTTGTCTTTGTCCTGGGAGCGCAAGTTGCGCTAGCTGCCGGCGGGGCGCCCGGCCTGCTGCGGGCGCTCTCTCCGGATTTTCTGCTGCGCGGTTCTCAGGGCTATCTTGGGGTGGATCTGCAGAATGTCGATCCGGCCCGCGCCAAGACCCTCAATCTGAAAAACGGCCACGGCGTCGAGATCCTGGTTGTGGATCACGACGCTCCGGCCGCCAAGGCGGGACTGAAAACCCACGACGTGATCGTGGCGATGAACGGGCACACGGTCGAAAATCGCGACCAGCTCCACCGTCTGCTACACAAGCAGCCGGCCGGCCGCAACGTTGCCTTCACCATCAACCGCGACGGCTCGACGCTCAATATCACCGTCGAGCTCGCGAACCGCGAAGCGCTGCAACAGCAGGCGTGGTCGCAGCACTACAGCGTTGAAAACTCTCCCGACCTTTCCAATGGAGACGCTGCTTCTTTTGTACCCGAGCCCTCCCGCGGCAGCTCGAGTTTTCTCGGCGCGCTGATGCCGAGCTCTCTTTATGTGGGCGTCGATCTCAGCCCTGTGCACTCGCAACTGGCGGAATACTTTGGCGTAACCAACGGCATAGGACTGCTGGTAGAAAGCGTGGACAACGGAAGTCCCGCGGCACGTGCCGGACTGCGCGCCGGCGACATTGTTTTAAAGGTCAACGATCACCCGATGGTGAGCCGCAACGACTGGCAAAAAGTGATTCACAACAGCCGCGGCCAATGGGTTCAACTGACCATTGTCCGGAACAAGCAGCAGCAGCTCTTGACGATGACCGCCGGCCACCCCAAAAAAAAGGGTTAAGGCAGATTTCCTGTTGCTATGAGGCTCCAAGATCCACGAAGTGCGGCTTTTGTTGGTAAAAAGCCGCGTTTGCTGCAGTTGTTTTGGGACACACCTAGACACACCTACAGGACATCTGCGGTAGCTCGCAGGTCACCAACCGGCCTTCGATTCGCCGCCGCCCTTCCGGCTATGTTTCAATAGAATGGATGCCCTCGCGAAAGCATAGCTGGAGCGGCCGCACGAAAGCAGCCACACGCAAACTGCGCGAACTCGCTGTCGTCGGACATGCGCTGGCCTCTACCCGGCACGTGGTGATGGCGCAGATCGTTCCCATGCGTTTCTGCAATCTCTCGTGCACCTACTGCAACGAATACGACAAGGTCTCCGATCCCGTGCCGCTGGCGGAGATGCGCACGCGGGTTGACCATCTGGCGCGGCTGGGCACCAGCATCATCACCATCTCGGGGGGCGAGCCTCTTACCCATCCGGAGCTCGATGGCGTTCTCGCCCGAATCCGCCATCATGGGCGGGTCGCGGGCATGATCACCAACGGCTATCTGCTGACCCCGGAGCGGATCGAGCGGTTGAATCGCGCGGGTCTCGATCATATGCAGATCTCGATCGACAACGTGAATCCCGACGAGGTCTCCAAGAAGAGCCTGAAGGTTCTGGACAAGAAGCTGGAATTTCTCGCCGAGCGTGCGGAGTTTCACGTGAACATCAACTCCGTTGTGGGGGGAGGGATCAAGACCCCGCAGGACGCTCTGGTCATCGGAAAGCGCGCGCTCGAACTCGGATTTACCTCCACCATCGGCATCATCCACGATGGCAGCGGCCAACTCAAACCGCTGGGCGAAGAGGAGCGCCGCGTCTATTACGAGATGTCGGGGATGAAGAAGCGGAACTATTCCCGCTTCAATCAATTTCAAGAAGCGATCGCTGACGGGCGTCCGAATGACTGGCGGTGCCGCGCCGGAGCCCGTTATCTCTACATCTGCGAGGACGGTCTGGTGCACTACTGTTCCCAGCAGCGGGGATGGCCCGGAACTCCCCTGGCCGAATACACCCAGGCGGATCTCGATCGCGAGTATCGGGCGGAAAAGAGCTGTGCCCCGAACTGCACCGTCTCCTGCGTCCACCAGATCTCCTACATCGATCACTGGCGGTCACCGCAAAAGCCAGCCTCCGGAGCGAAGCAGCCGGCGGACCTCGTCAATATCCAGACATAGGTTCAGCTGCATTCTCGGAAACTGCGTCGAGATTTACGATCCCATAGGGAGATCATCTTTTTCGACATTGAATCTGACGCCGCCGCGAACTTTTCTCGCGGAAGGCGATGCTAATTCACTCCTTGACATAGGTTTACATATCCTACGCTCGGCTTCCGGGGCGCCGCACCGGATCCTACGAAGATCTTCGTTGACAAATACGAAGCTGTTCGTATAGCTTCATTTTCCATGAAGCATGAGACAGGTCCACTACCCAAGCCGACCGAAGGCGAACTCGAACTGCTGAGGATTCTTTGGAAGAAAGGCTCCGCGACTGTGCGCGAGCTCTACGAAGAAGTCAACAAGGCGCGCCCTTTGGGATACACCTCCGTGCTCAAGCTGCTGCAGATCATGACGGACAAGAACCTGGTGCAGCGCGAAGAATCCGGAAGAGCGCATATCTATCGGACGACAGCCACCCAGGAGGAAACTCAGACGCAGATATTGCGGGACCTGAGTGAGCGGCTCTTTTCCGGCTCAGCAGCGCAGTTGGCGATGCATGCCCTGTCGATGGAAGCGGCAGATGCGCGGGAATTGGAAGAGATCCGGAAGCTCATCGAGCGGCGGAGGGGGAACCAATGAATCGTGCTTTGGAAACTCTGGGCTGGACACTGATCCATTTCTGCTGGCAGGCGACGATCCTGGCAGGCACCTATGGGCTGCTGGACTCGCGGTTGAGAAGAGCCCGCAGCGAGACTCGCTATCTCCTTTCGTTCGTCACTCTTTTGCTCATGTTCGGAACGGCGGCCGGCACTCTCGCGTATGAGACGATGCATTTCCCTGCCGCGGCCTCCTCTTTCCCCGACGCAACGAATTCGGTTCTTTCCGCCCTCCCATCGACTTCTGCAATGATCGCCGCAGGCGGGCAGGGCCGGCTCACGTTCTTTCGGCTAGGCTCGCTGCTGCCGTGGGTCGATCTTGCGTGGCTGATAGGCGTGGTCTGCTTTTCCACGCGCACCGTTGCGGGCTGGTGGTGCATTCAGCGGCTGCGCCGGGCGGCTCTGGAAGAAGTTCCCGAATCCGTTCTCGCCGTCTGTTCCAAACTCCGTGAGCGGCTGGGCATTTCCCGCATCGCGGAGCTGCGCGTCTGCCAGCATCTTCCGGGGCCGCTCACGATCGGCGTGGCGCGCTCGCTCATTCTCTTGCCGGCTGCGGCGCTGCTGTCTCTGGATCCGGAGCAACTCGAAGCAGTGTTAATGCATGAGCTAGCCCACGTGCAACGGGCGGATTATCTCTGGAACCTGATCCAGACATCGATCGAGACGCTGTTCTTCTTTCATCCGGCGGTGTGGTGGCTGGGCAAAAGAATTCGTCACCAGCGGGAGCTCTGCTGCGACGACCTGGCCTTGGCCGCGTGCGCGGATCCCCTGGCGTATGCGACAGCGCTCCTGCAGATCGCCGAGCAGCGCCAGCAGCGGATCGATCTGGCGATGGCCTTCGCCGGTGACCGTCCGCAATCCGGGCTGCGGATACGGATTGCCAGGATTCTTGGGGTAACGCTCCCCCCAGCGAGCCGGTGGACCGCGCGACCTTTCTCTCTGGCGGCGATAGGCATTGCATCTTTGCTCTTCCTCTCACCGCTCCCGAGAAGTTTTGGCGGCCAGTCCACGCCGGCGATCCAGAATCAAGCACAGCCGCAAGCGCAAATAGGAATGCCCTCCTTGCGCGCGCCGGCACTCATCGTACAGGCAACGAAAGAGGAGGCACCTCTTCAAGAACCGAAGCTTGTGAAGCTGCAACCAGATGCGAAGCCGGCTCCTGCAGAAGCCGGCCGCATTGAGCAGATGCGCACGGCCGGCCATGACGCGGAGATCGACAAGCATGCCGCGAGGACGGGGCAAGTCATGCCGCCGTCCGCCCCGGGCGGTGAGCCTTTTCGTTCAGCGAGTGCTGCGGCGAATGCCGTGACGCCCCCCGTCCTCGCTGCGAGAATGCAGGCGGCGGAGGGAGGGCCGGCGCCCACCGCGCCGTCTTATTTGGACGGCATGCGCGATGCAGGATACCGACTGGATTTGAGCAAGGATTTCCATACTTTGACGACGATGAAATCTCTTGGGGTGACGCCTGAGTATGCAAAGGCTATGGGCACAGTAGGGCTGGGCAAACCGACGGCACGAGATCTCATCAGGCTGAAGTCTTTAGGGGTAACACCGGAGTATATACGTGGGCTGAAGCAAAGTGGGATCGAACCAAAAGACTTTCACGAGCTGGCGGAAGAGAAATCGCTGGCGATTACACCCGAGTATGTTGCCGGACTCAAGCAGACCGGCCTGAGTGGTCTGAGCGCGCGCCAACTCATTGTGTTGAAAGCACTGCGCATGACGCCGGAATACGCAGCATGGCTCAAGCAGCAGTTTCCGCAGATCACGGCAGAGGAGCTGAGGCGGGCTGCCATCCTTCACATCGACCAGAACTTTGTCGCGCAGGCGAAGGCGTATGGCTTCGACGGCAAAGATCTGAATGAGCTGTTGCGGCTGAAGATGTCGGGCCTTCTCAATCGGTAGTGCAGCAATTTGAGGATTCCTCGGAGGAATGATATGTGGCGGCGAATACTTGCTTTGGGATTGATCGTCGGACTCGGAACGGCAGCGGCCGTTGCCGACACTTCGGGAAGCTGCTCGATTCGCGCCGGCCGGACGAACAGCGAGCTTTTGTTCCGTTGGTCGCGTGGCGATTGCCCTGCCGGAGATCGATGCAATGAGGGCGATTCGGACATGCAGTGGGGCCGATGGAGCGGAGTGACCCCCTCCGATCTCCAGCGCGAGGGCGTAACCGTGGATGCACGGATGAAAGCGGACGCGGGAGAAATCCGCTGTATGGGCACGGTCCATGAGGCTGTTTTGCAAGGCGCCTACTCCTTTACGCCGAGTGCGCAATTTGCGCGGGAGATGGAGGCATTGGGGTTTGAGAATCAGACACCGGAGCGCCTGCAAAACTACGCGATGTTGGGAGTGACGACCGCGTGGGTGAAGGAGATGCAGGACGCCGGCGGCCGGGAGATCACGGCGGGAGATCTCATGGCTCTGCGAGCGCTGAAGGTGGACCCAACCTATGTGCGCGGCATGGCTGCCGCGGGGTATCCGGAACTAAAGGCGGAGAGGCTGATCAGCATGAAGGCAGTGGGCGTCTCGCCGGAAAAAGTCCAGCAGTTGCGGGCGATGGGATATTCGCCGACGGAAGAAGAAATGATTCAAATGGGTGTCTTGAAGATCGACGCATCGTTTGTGGCGCGGATGAAGGCGCGCGGCTTGCAGAACCTGACGATTCGCAAGCTGATCCAGATCCGGATATTCAAGCTGGCCGATTAAGCGAAAACGGAAACACCCGCCACTCTGTTCCTCAAATAATCCCGGGCGTAAGCCAATAGCACGACTCGTGTCCCCTGGACAGGAGAGAGGAGATGATTTTGCAAAAAATAGGGCATTCTCGCGGTATAGCTCACCGTTTCCTGCTCCTGCTGGCCGTTCTCGTGGTGCCTTTGCAGGGACTCTTCGCGCAGGCGGCCGGCAGCCTGCGGGGCGAAGTGCAGGATCCCAGCGGCGCTGTGGTGCCGGGCGCGGCCGTGACTCTGACGGAAGACGGACAAACCGCCCAGGCCCAATCCGGGCGGGATGGAAGTTATGGCTTTCAAGGGCTGCCGGCGGGAACCTACACCCTCGGCGTCCAGGCGCAGGGATTTGCGCCTTTCTCGAAAGAAGGAGTGGTTATCGTCGCCGGCCAGACGCGGGAGATGAATGTCTCTTTGTCGATTGCGGTGCAGCAGCAGAATGTCACCGTCACAGGCCGTACCAATTCGGTCGGCCTTAATCCGGATCAAAACGCCAGCGGGGTCGTTCTCAGCGGATCGGATCTGGATGCCTTGTCGGACGATCCCACGCAGTTGGCAAACGAGCTGCAGGCTTTGGCGGGAAACTCAGCGGGGCCGGATGGCGGCCAGATTTATATCGACGGCTTCAGCAGCGGCCAGCTTCCGCCCAAGTCCTCGATTCGGGAGATCCGCATCAACTCCAACCCTTTTTCCGCGGAGTTTGACAAGCTCGGTTATGGGCGCATCGAGATCATCACCAAGGCTGGCTCGAACAAATTCGCCGGCCAGTTTCTCGCTCAAGGAATCGATTCTGCGTTAAGTACGGCCAATCCCTTGGTCCCGCAACAACCCAGCTATTACTTCTATGAGCTCATGGGAAATGTCAGCGGACCTTTGTCGAAAGGGGCATCGTATTTTGTCAACGGATATAGGGCGAGTCAGCAGAACCAGAGCATCGTGAACGCGATCGATCCAGGGAACACGAACTCTGCCCTGCGGGAGCTGCTGCCGAATCCCCTGGCAGTGTGGTCTATCAGTCCGCGGGTGGACCTGGAACTCGGAAAGAACAATACGCTGACTCTGCGGGATTCCTTCCGTACCTCGGCTGCAAGAAACAACGGTATCGGCACGCTCAGCTTACCTCAGCAGGCATTCGACTCCGGCAATGAGCAAAACGATCTCGAAGCCGGTGACACCATGGTTGTCAACGATCACTTGATCAATGACGTCCGTTTCTCATGGACGAGAACCCGCAGCTATCAAACGTCCCTCTATGGAACGCCTGCCATCACCGTCCAGGGGGCCTTCACCACCGGAGGTAATAGCACCGGAACCGCGCAGGACCACCAGGATATTTTCGAGCTGCAGGATTATTGGACGGCCACCGCCGGGCGGCACACGATGCGCTTCGGAACGCGGTGGCGCGCCTATCGCGAAGCGAATTACTCAACCGCTGGCGCGAACGGAAGCTACATCTTCCAAACCGTCCAGCACTATCTGGCGGGAACGCCGGACCAATATTCGGCCACGGTCGTCAACAACCCGCTGGCCAGACTGCTGATGGTCGATGGAGCGTTTTTCTATCAGGACGATTGGAAGTGGAAGCCGAACTTCACTCTCAGCTACGGGCTGCGCCTGGAAGGTCAGAACCGGATCTCCGATCACGTCGATTTGGCGCCACGGCTTTCGTTCGCCTGGGCTCCCGGCCATGTGGGGAAGAATCCCCCTAAGACGGTTGTGCGCGCCGGCTATGGCTGGTTTTATGGCCGCTACATCAGCCCTTGCTGCGGCTCAAGCTCCATGGCCATCCTCACCGCGATTCATGACAACGGCATCAACCAGCAAAACTATGTCGTGAATAATCCCGATTTCTACGATCCGGCTTCGGCGGCGCCGGCCGCCGATCTCATCGCAAACAATTCGAGCGTTCCGATCATTTACAGTATCGATTCCCATCTCCATGCAGGTCTCGCCATGCAGGCAGCGGTGGGGGTCGACCGGCAGCTCGCAAAACAGGTCACCTTCAATGTCACGTTTCTCCAGCATCGGACGATCCACGCCCCCGATGCCGCCAACATTACGGCGCCGCGCTTCGATCCTGCTACCTACACTGTCGGCGGATCGCAGCCCGCGGTCTACCATTACCAGCTCGAATCCGGAGGGACCTGGAAGCAGGAGCAGGTCATCGCTACCGCCAGCGCGCGGATGCGCAAGCTGTCGCTGACCACTACCTATACCTTTACCGAGGCCAAGAGCGATACCCAGGGCTTCCACTCATTTCCTTCCGATCCGCAGGATCCGAGCCTCGACTTTGGCCGCGCCGTTTGGGGAAATCACAACCGCTTCTTCCTCTTGGCGAGCTACGTGGCGCCCTACAAGATCACCATCGCCCCGTTCGTGAACGCGTCTTCCGGCGCGCCCTACAACATCACTATTGGCAGCGATCTGACGGGAAACAATCAGTTCAATGCCCGCCCGACCTATGGCGCATGCGGAGCCCCTAGTGTCATCTCCACCCGTTATGGCTGTCTCGACACGAATCCGGTCGGCAAAGGCGAAAAGATCGTTCCCTACGGCCTCGGGACCGGGCCGGCCAGCCTTTTCTTCAACCTGCGAGTCAGCAAGACCATCGGCGTGGGCCCCAGAATCAAGGGCGAGAATGGGGGATTCAGCTTTCAAGGGAGTCAAAGTGTTCAGAATAGCGGGCTGACCGGCGGGCAGGCTCGGCCGAAGCTCGATGCCACAGTCCCGCGCAAATACAACCTGACCTTCGGCGCGTCGGTTCTGAATCTCTTGAACTACGTCAATCTGGGGCCGCCGAACGGCGTCCTAACCTCACCTCTTTTTGGGAAATCACAGTCGGTTGAGACGGATACGGGTACTCCCGGCAATCGCGACATTAACTTCACGGCGACGCTCACCTTCTGACTGGAGCGCCGAGAGGGCCCGGCTTACCGTTCCCGAGGGATTCACAGAGACCCAATGCTGCTCTTGCCGCGAACAACGGACGGGTATGGAAGTGAGCAGGATCAAGAAGGAAAAACTGGTCTTTTTTCCTGTTGCTCTGAGGCGCCAAGATCCGCGATTCGCGGCTTTTCTCGGTAAAAAGCCGAGTTTACCGCAATTGTTTCGAGACGAAGTTTGGCTCAACCATTTGAGTTGATGCGGTCATGACTGCGGCGCTCGATGTCAGCTTCCGGCAACGCCACGGGAACCTGCCACTCCCCGATCGGCGACATCCGGCCACACTCCGGGCACGCGGTCAGTGCCGATTCGGAACCGCACGTGGGACAAACCCCAAGGGTCGCAAAGGTGTCGTAGCGGCCGCCGCATCTGCGGCAGATCCAAAGATCGGCGGCCGGCGGCGCAGTCTTGCAGAAAGGGCAGCGCCACTCTTCGCGGCGCGGCAGCTTTTCCATCTGCCGCAGAATCCTGGCCTGCCCGAAACCTCGCCAGCAGCTATAGACAAAAAACGCCGCCAGCAAGCCAAACCAAAGAGAGCGGCTCCACAGCGCAAACGCGACAAAGGCCGCAGCCCCGGCAAAGCCCAGAACTGTCGAGACTAAAAGGCTGCGCGCCCGCCCCAACACAAACCACAGGAGCGAGCGGAGGATCTGTCCACCATCGAGTGGATAGACCGGCACCAGATTGAAAAGCAGCAGACCGAGATTGATATAAACGATGGCATGGAGGAATGCGTTCGCGTTGGGCATGGTCTGCGCCCATCCGAGCGCCTGACCATGCGCCGCCAGCCCCATCAAGACCGGAAGCAGCGCAACATTCACCAGGGGACCGGCGGCGATGCTCCACAGCGTTGCTCCAGGACGCGGAGGCGGGTTCACATACGCCACACCGCCCAGGGGCCACAAGAGAATGCGATCCGCGGTTCCTCCCACCTGCCTGCAGGCCAGCGCGTGTCCAAACTCGTGCAACGTCACGATCAGGAAGAGCGCCAGATATTCGAGAATATTCCAGGAAATCGAGGTATAGCTGCTTCCCCGGCTTTCGATCTCGATCGCGGCAACCAGAAACCAGGACCAGTGCAGATAGAGCTCGATTCCTGCAATGCGGCCGAGACGGATGGCTCCTTGGCTCCTGTTCATTGGCAGCTCCTCTTCATTGGCAGAGGCTCCGGGCAGGAAGCAGGAGCGAGGGCGACAGCAGAAAGAGGCTCATCGGGCAATTAGAGCATTTCTCCCGGCGCTATGGAGTGGTGATGGTTGTGATGGTTGCTCTACGTGCGGCCATTCTTCGATGGAATGGCTGCGTTCCCGCATTTCTGCTGACACGTGGGCGTGGCCATGATTTTTCTGTGCGGCCCCTCTTCGATGGAATGGCCGCATTGAGGCCTGCACTCTACTCCACAACCTCAGGAAAAATACGTGGAGCTCCGTTCTCTGCTCCACAACCCTCAGGAGAATGCTCCAGCCGTGACTGCCCCTTTGATGTCCTCATAAGCTCATGAAAACAAGACTAATTTTCCTCTTTTCTGCAGAGGTCAGAGGGCGTACTGTACCTTGGTAACGCAGGGGCACTCCACGGTCACCCTGCAAACCGCTCCTCGCGGAGATGCGGTGGTTCCGGAAAGAAATGGAATGCCGCTGCTTCAACTTGCTCCAGAAACCTCGCCATTCGCACGCAAAGCGGCAATGAGGTTGCTGAGCGGATGGGGTTTAGGACGAGGCCCGTCGATCGGACGGTAACCCTTTTTGCCTTTTCCAGTAATCTCCCCCTGGGTGCCCAACGTTGCACACTTCGTTACCAAAACGACGTAGATATTTGGGCCTTTCCTGGGTAGCGTAGACACTAACGATGCGGGAAGGACCCGCTGCGGAGGAGTCCACGAGATGAGGGTGGACTAAACCGAACAAATCGTTGTTCCGGCTTTCCCGATCGCGAAGAGGCTTTTGACCGGAGAGTTGCGCGGAAGAGATTGGTTTGAAGCAACCGCTTCTCGCGATCACGTATGCGGCGGTTTGCGGTTGGCTCGCTGATTGTTTTGCTGCTGGTTCTTCACTTCAGACGCAACATGTGGTCTCGCCTCGGGAGTTCGCAATTCCGGGCAGCACGCAAACCACGATGGCAGGATCACTTTGGGAGGTCATGTGAGCGAAGCTCTTGCGAGGGCCGATTTTCAGCCGGAGCTGCCGGCGAGCACATTTGCCAGCGACAGCACCTCCTGGTACGGCGTGCAAACTCGCTACCGGCATGAGCAGCGAATCGCACACGATCTCGCAGTGAAGGGCTTTACGACCTATCTGCCGCTGATCAAGGAACTCCATCAGTGGTCCGACCGAAAAAAAGCAATCGAGGTTCCTGCTTTCAGCGGATATCTTTTTGTCCGCCAGGATGCGACTCTGCGCAACCGGGTGCGCGTACTCGAGACCAGTGGCGTCGTGCGCATTCTAGGCGACAACCAGGCGCCGGTACCCGTGCCCGACAGCGAGATCGAATCGCTGCGGAAAACTCTAGACAGCAGGCTTGCCTGCAGCCGGTGCGAGTGCTTGCCGATCGGTTCCATGGTCGAGGTCAAGAGCGGGCCTCTGGCTGGCGTGCGTGGGCGCCTGACCAGCAGCAAGAACAATCTTCGGTTGATCGTTTCCGTTTCCGCGATGTCTCAGGCAATCTCGGTCGAGGTGAGACCGGAGGAGATCGAGGCCGTCGCGGAAGACAAAAACGCCGGGCGCAGACAACATTCCGGGACAACGGCTTTGTGAAAATTGGATTCGAAATTAGATTGACGCATTGCACCTGCCGTGCCGCTTCCCCCAACGGTCGCAACTGGACGTAGTACGAACAGCCGAGCCCCCCGGCGATCTGGTCGACGGAAAAACTTATGGCCACTTCTGAATACGTTGCAAAACCTTCGAAACCGCCCTATATCCCGCCGTTCGTGGGTGGCTTCTCCTTGGGCCGCAGGGCCAGCCAGGCA
>DATAWF010000174.1:0-2115 GCA_036267335.1 Acidobacteriaceae bacterium | reverse complement strand
CCTCGAGAAGTCCGCCGCAACTGGTTTCAACTTGATTCCCGCAAAGGGCATCGGCGCGGGCAAGTTTTTCGCTTGCGGCTGCACGCTGCTGCAGATGAGCCAGAGCCACGCCCTCCATTGAAAGCCTCTTTACCGTACCCTCATCGCCGGCGGATTCGGGGTAGGATTCGAGAAGGCTAAGTGCATCGCTATGGTTGCCGCTCCAGATCAGGGCCTCAGCCTCAAGCAGCATGAACTTGTATGCCCATTCGGGGTGAGAAGAGCGGAATTCTTCGTAGCGCAGCTTCGATTCCCGCCGGCAATCCGCCAGTTGTCCATGGACAAAGAGCTGCCGTGCGCTCTCATAGAGGCGTTGCGGGCCGGGCGGACGATTATCTCGAAGGAAAAAGAGGGCGGGAAGCAGGAGAGCAATCGCGGCAAGCGCGAGAACATGCCGGGAATGTAACTTCGCCGGGCCGGACGGTCCGCCCGTGTCTCGGACGGTAGCGGGCAGGCCGGCCTTTTCCAGGCCAGCCTCCCGATCCTCGCGATTTAGGGTTTGTTCGCTCCGTTGGTTGAAAGCACGCCTACCCCCGTGTTCCCCGCGATGGGGCAGCCCAAAACCAGGTCGATCATGGTCAGCCGCAGAGAAGTCGTCTCCGGGACGCCGGTCTTCTGATTGAAGTTCTTCTGCTGAAGCGACAGGCGGGCGAGGATAATCTTGCCGAAGTTGGGCACGTCGATGATGTGGCCGGAGGACCGCCCAGGGTAGCCGCCATCCGCACGATTCACCAATGAGCATTCCAGGGTCTCCGGCTTTTCCTCGCCGCCCTCGGCGCATGGGAAAAGTCGATTGTAACCTTCGCGCAGTTCCGCCAGCAGCCCCTGATGCTCGCCAAGAGGCTCTTCCTGGCCTGCAATGCGCTCCTTGAGAGCCTGGTTGCGGGTATAAGCGGCATCGTCTTCCGGCTTGCCGCCGAGAATGTCGAGGTCGAGATCCAGGTCGACGGGATGGCCGGCGATGCGGAGATTCTCAAAGCGGCTACCGAGGAAGGAGATGGACGGAACGTAGCCAACGAGCGGGTGCTCGGTGAGAACCTGGCCGACGACGCGGTCGGCGGTGAGCACGTCCAGAACATTCAGGCCCTCAACAACTGTGGTGGTCAGGGTGGTCCAGCCGTGGCCTGGCTTGACGTCGAGATTGCCGGCGACCTGGGTATAGGCGGAGTGGAAAGAGATGACAGATTCGAGCCGGTAATCCTCCGCGCGCTGAGAGAGATAGCCGCCGGTCTCGGGCAGCTTGGCAAAGGCCTGGGGCTTGATTTCCTGGACAAGGGGAAGTCGCAGATGCCCTTGGAGCACTGTCGCTTCCGCGTGGTAATCGTGGGTTCTGCCGTTCACTTCAGACATGGGGAGATTCTCGCTTTCGATTTAAAGCTGCGGCAATTCTATGTCATTTTTTGGGATTCGTTAATTGGAGAGAGAGAGGTCGAAGGCATATTTATCCAGGGGAACAGTCTGACCCTGAGCGTCAACTCCCGCGACCGAAACCGAATAAGAGCCGCTGCGAAGCATCGCGCCGGGCAGCGCGAGCAGGACGCGCTGGCTGCCATCTCCGCTTTCGGCTGGCGCAGGCAGGTTGCCGGTCCACACAGTTTTGCCTTGGCCGTCGAGAAGGTTGACGGAGTAGGAAGCAAAGGCGGCCGTTCCGGGCTGTGGCGTCAGGTCTAGAGGCAGGGCCAGGCCATGCTCGCGGTCGGTAGTGAACGCGGCGCGCGCACCCCCGCGGGTAGCGCCATGCAGCGGGGCAAACGTCAGCAGGTGCGGATGCGCCGTCTGAGCACGCAGGCCGGGAAGAGTGACGAAGTTCTGGTATCCCACGACCAGCAACAGTGCGGCGAATGCGGGCAATGCAAAGGCCGGCTTCCAGATCGTCGACCAGAAACCTGGCCTTCGCGGCGTGTTGACGCGGATCGCGCCGGCTGGAACGGCAGCGGGCTTTGACAGGGTGGGGAGCTGTACCTTCGCTTCGTCAATGAATGCGGCCGCGGCGCGCAGGTCGAGAGCGCAATCCGGGCAGTCGAAGAAGTGCTCCTCGAATGCCTCGCGAGCTTCAGGCGTCAGCTCGTTGAGCAG
>DATAWF010000173.1:0-20576 GCA_036267335.1 Acidobacteriaceae bacterium | reverse complement strand
CGAACCGAGTAGATGCTCTCGCGTCGCAGGAGTTTTTTGGGAGCTGCCATGCCCGTAAATGTCTTACAAACACTCGCGCCAGGTCAACAACAATTTTCGCCCGCCTGTGGATAACTCTTGTTCCTACCCCTTCTCGGAGTTGCAAATCCAGTGCGCCGCTCCATTGATCGGATTGCCCTCGGCATCTGAGATCGCATCGTTGCGAAACGCGCTCCCCATGCCCCTTCTGCGCTGGTGCTCGAAAGTTGCGTCGTTCCGGGAAAGGCGTTTTTTGCAGAGGCAGCACCTGTGATTTTGGCGCTGCAACATTTTTTCTAGGCGGCGGGTGTATTCCCGGTATCCGGCGGAGTTTTCCTGACAAACTTCCCGGCCATCGGGGTAGCGTCGAACGGCTCCGTTCAGGATGATTTCATAGCGCAGAGATTCGGCAGGGAAGAGGCGGACGCGGGGGATGGGACGGCGGCGAATCATGATTTTCTTCTGCGCTCCCTGGCATTCCGCAGGCACTTGCGGCACAAATTTTTCGAGTCAGCGCAACGCTTACGCGGGCAGCGAGTGCATAAGCCCTTGGCTCGCTGCCGGTCCTCCCATGCAACACGTTTGTTCCAGAGCCGCATCACTCGCCTTTGGCTTTGCGGATCGCGGCTTTAGCTTGGGTGATCTCGCTCCACATCATGCCGCCACGGAGATTTTCCCCCGCACGCGCAATCAATCGTTCCAGCGCTTCCAGCAGCTCCGGCGCAGCGGCGATCAGGCGGGCGTTTGCTTCGGCGTGTAGGTTATTTGCGATTTTGCAAACCGAACCGTGGCAATGCGATTCGAGAAAAATGTTTGAGCACCGTTCTTCGTTGTAGCGGCTCCACGGTCCTGGTGTGTGCTTGGTCTCGCTCATCGTTCCTCCTAGAAACTCACTTCATCGCGCGGCATGTAGTCGAGAATATTTACCACGGGCTGGCCTTTGCCGGCTCGCGGCTCCTGCGGGAGCTGGTCGAGTACGTCGTCAATCTCGGAGTTGAAGCGGGCCACTTCGACTTCGAGCTGTGAGATCAGCGCATCGTCGCGGTGCCAGCGCTTGATGAATAACTGCAAGTGCTTCGGCAACCGCGGATCGAAGCTCACAAAGTCGTTCCACTCCCGCCCGGTGCAGGCCATTTCCGCAAGCATCTGCGCCCCATGTTCCGAGGGAACCTGCCCAGTTAACATCCAACCTAAGTGCGTGGCAGTATTCGGGCATTTGATCTGGATCAGCCCGTCGTCGCCGACCAGGCCATCCGGGGAAGCTCCGAATCTTGGGACCTTCGGATGCAGCACCAGGCCGCAGGTTTCGACCATGACATCCTGCGCCATCTCGTAGGCGGCGCGGGCGAAGGGCTCCTGATCGAGTCCCCACTGCATTTCAGCGGAGACGTAGCGGTAAGGGTCGAGTCCGGTGAGCAGCGCCACGACAAGATCGTTGCGGTAGCTTCTGCGATCCGCCGACTCGCCGCCTTTTTTGAGGAAGTTGATGACGTCGCCACAGCGGGAGGCGGTGACGATGCCGCGGCGTGCTGCCATCCATTCAGGGCTGTGTTGTTCGCCGATGGAGATGGGCGCGCTCATTGTAATTCTCGCTTTCTCGCATCCTTCGAGCGGATGTAGGCAGCCTGGGCCGATTGGTCCCCCGCGTAGCTGGCTTCCACGTAAGCGGCTTTGTAGATGGCTTTCAACTCCGCCATGTTCGGAGCGTTTGAAATCTTGGCGCAGCGCTCCTGCACTTCGGCGGCGGAGATGCCGTTCGATTGAGTTGGTAAATTCCCATCGGTATCGTATTCGCCGATGGAGATGTTGAAGATGTCCTTCACCAGATACCGCTTGGCGTAGGAATCCGCCGCGGCCGTGGCGTGCGTTTTCGACATGACATCGCCGCCGCGTGCTCCCTTGCCATCGCACGGCATGTCCATCTGGTAGGTGCGGGTGTAGGCGCCGAGCGAGGCGAAGCAGAGAACCCGAACGTGTTCCGGCTTCGGACAATCCGCATGGGAGAATGACAGGCTCATTCCCTCCCGCGTGTAGATCGGGCGGATCACCCGGTCAATCGCGGCATAGGAGGCGTACTTGCTGCTGGTTTGCGGATTCACCAGGTCAGGCGCGATCCGCTTAATCTCCGCCTGAATGCGGCTGAGCGCGTCACTGAAAGAAACCTTCGCCTCCCGAAACAAGGTTTTTTCCTGCAAGACCGCCAAGCGTTCAATCACATCAATGGCGGCGTTGTTTTCAAGGGCGAGAGAAAGCAGGTTGATCGGCTGAGTAGTTGCGAGCGTGGTTGCCATTACTGCACCTCCTGAGTATCGAGCTGCTGAGCATCGAGCTGGTTGACGTAGGCGATGGTGGCTTCAATGAAACTGGCCGGGGTGTCGGCGGTTTCCTCGGGGGATGGGGCGAGTGAGAGCTGTGGAAATTCTGAGGAAGAGAGTTCTGCTAGATTGCTGTGAGCCATGCGGCCTCCTAGTTAGGCTGATTTGGTTAGGGCGGCTCCGGTGTTCCACCACCGGAACCGCCCGTCTAGCTTTGGAGTCAGGGGGCGGGCCTCGCTTCAGTGTGTCCCGCTTGCTCCCTGTTTTCTGGCTCCCAACGAAGACAATTCTCTCATCAAGCAAGCTTGATGTCAACGAGAATCTTGCATTCCTAGCAAGCTCGATGGTAATCTGCGGTATGGACGTTAGTGAGATGGCCCGAATGGGCGGGTTGGCGCGGCAGAAAGCTATGACCGCCGAGCAGCGCCGCAAACTCGTGACCAAGGCCTCAAAAGCTGCCGCCGCCGCTCGCACGAAGAAGGCCAAAGAGAAGAAGCGGGCGAAACAGCAGTAATAGCTCTTTGGTGCCCTACCTTTTCCCCACCTTGCAGGCTAGATTGACCAGCGGAGGAATCAGGCCATGAAAAACTCACTGCTTTTGCTCTTTTGCTTCGCACTGGTAGGGCCAATTTTCGCCAAGGACAAGAACTGGGAAAACGTCACGGTCACCCGAGAGGACACTGATGGCTTCTATTGGCTGCGTGGCCAAGATACGACCTACGTCGTGCGTGGCTATCTGGGAAGAAGCATGGTCACCGGAGGCGCAAACTGGCTTCATTTGACCGTGGGCGGAAACGCGAGAGGGTACAGCGACGGCAAAGACTTCCACGTGGTGGACAACCAGAACAAGGAAAGAAAGTGCCCCATCACGGTGACCGTTTCCAATGCGGTCGGCGACGCCGCTCTGCGAAAGGAACAGGAGAAAACAGCAGAGGAACGCGCCCAAGAAGAACAGCTTGAGCTTCAGCAGAAAGCTCTGCAATTGGAAAGGATTCAGGCGATGAGAGAAGTGCAACACATTCCGCCGCCGCCGACGGTACAACCCGTCAAGCCGCTTCCGTCAGCCCCTACGACGAGCATCCATTGCACGACTTCAACCCTCGGCGACACGGCGCAAACGGATTGCCGCCAATACTGACCCGTGCCCCGCTTCCCCCACCAAGTGAGGAACTAGAAGCCTTTGATCTGCTCTTCCAGCTCCCGCGCCCTCGCCGCGAGCCTTGCGAGTTCGTGAAGTTTTTCTTCGACGGACGCCGGCACGAAGTCGCGGAAAAATTGCGCTACGTAATCGGGCTTCGCCATGCCGGTGGGTCCCGCGCCCATGGGGTCGGAAAGGAAATACTTCAAGGCTTCGGCTGCTTCTCGGAGTTTTTCGGCGTGAGCATCAATATCGGCTCGCAGCGCAGCGATGGTATCCTTGGTCTGCTTCAAGGATTCGAGAGTCCGGCCTTTGATTTTCCAGCGTTCTTCGTCGGTCATGCGCCGATTCTAGCACTGCAACTTTCGCAGCCCCGCACCAACGTCATCGCCTTTTTCTTCGACTCCCGTGGTTAAATAGCCTCCATGACCGTCGAAAAGCGAGTCTTCATTTCCCCCGCCGATCTCATCGGCATCGAATACGAATGCGAGCACTGCCACGCGAAACACCTAGTCCCTTTTGCGAGCTTCGACCGCGTGCTCTACCAATGCCCCAACTGCAAAGAAGGGATGGCAACGGCCAGCAATCCAAACCGCCCCGAACAGGGCGACGACGCTATCCTGCATCATTTTGCGGAGGCGCTCGGGAATTTGAAGAATCTGAGCGTGAAAATCCGCCTGCAGATCACCGATGAACTGCACGTCGCGGGAACTTGGCGTTACGACGGGGAAACCGACAAATGACGCGAAACCAAATCCAAGTCTGGTGCGCTCGCTGTAACGCGACTCAAATCTCCCCGCCGGGCCACGTTTACGGGCTCAGCGACCAGGTGGGGCTGCCGGACGGATGGGGGACGCGATTCTTGAAGGAGCGGCAGTTGATCTTGTGCCCGGAATGCTTCGCCGAGGTGCGAATGGCCCTCAATCGTGCCGAACAAGAGTTTCTGTCAACCGTGTAACTGCCCCATCAGTTCTACCCCGGTACTAACACGTCGGTAACTAACCCCGCTTACCGATTTCTCTTTACACTTTTGAGCGATTCTCCCCCGATCCGCGATCTCTCATAGCCAGTCGACGCCTGGCAAAAAACAAAGCGCATTCCCTTCCTGGGAAAAGTGCGCTCCGAAAACCTCTTTCCATCCCATCATGGCAGCTACCGACCTCGTCCCCTGTTTTTATACCGGGCAGAATTACCACCTGGAACGGCCCGCCAAAGTTCACACCCGCGCCGAAGTCCGCACCTTCAAAGAGAAGAAGCTCGGCAAGTTCATCGAGCACGGAAAAATCTTCCTGTTCTTCCAGATCGTGACGAGCGTCGCGAAGCAACTCTGGGATGGCGTCTTAGGCGTCGGCAACTTACTCCCATTTTCAAAAGAGAAATCGACCGGCGACCGCTTGCACTACGAGATGCCACACGCCGGAGACCGCACGACCTTCGCACGGCATCGCCGGAAGAGACTTTCCATTTCTCCGCGCAATCAAATGTGGCCCGCTTCCGGCCCCCAGTTCCGTTTCGCAAGCTGATCCTTATGCTCATTTGCTGGATACTTGGACATCGGCTCGATTACGACATCAAGAAGCCCGAGTGGATGGCTCTGGTCTGCACGCGATCCGGTTTTGTGCGCACACTCCAAACGGTAGAGATGCGGGCGGGTGGTTCAACCTCCAATATGACACCGCCGACCATGAGCAAAACCGCGCGCGGGTAAGGGACCCATCCCACGGGGCAAACAAGATGCGGCCAGTTCTTGGCTCAAAGACTCCTGGTCGAAGCGCTGGGGCCTGGTCGAGCACCCCGACCGCGAAGGAATTCTGCTCCTGATGAGCGCCCACGATTACCTCTGGCAGCAAAAAGACCGCCCAGTCGAGGAGCGGATCGCCGCCTGCGCCGTGCTCTACGAGCTGGCCTGCCGCCTGGTGTGGGGAGAGTAATGCGAGATCCTGAATTCAATGGCCTCGATCCGATTGCCCTGGCGAAAAAGCTGGGCACCTACAACCAGATCGACCGTTCGAAGCAATACGAGGGACGATACTCGAACGAGCTGCTGCTGAAATCTTCGAACGAGCTGTGGGCGAAGATCCGCACTTTGGAGCAGAAGGTCTGCCGCTACGAGATCATGCGCTGGGTGCTGACCGCGGCCGTCACGGGAGAGGGCGCCGTCATTGGATGGCTGGCCTCGGAGCTGATCGCGCGGCTGCACTGAATGCCGCTTTACATTTCGTGGTTTTGTTAAGTTTTTTGATTGTTTTTGATTTCCGGTGGCAATTCAAAGCCTCACGCGCGAGGAACTTTTACGGCTCCTGGGAGCGGCGAAGCGCCGGCGCGAGCGCGATCGGCTGATGATCGCATTAGCCTTCAACCATGGGCTGCGCGCCACGGAAGTCGTTGAGTTGAGGCGGGATAACTTCGGCGCGGGGCACATCACAGTGCGCCGGCTGAAGGGGTCGCTGAAGACCACACAAGAGCTGATCGCGCACGCGGAACCACTCTTAAATGAGACGGAAACCCTGTTTGATTTCCTCGGAAATGTACCCGGAAATCAAAGGCTGTTTCCCGTCACCCGGCAGCGCTTCTGGCAGCTCGTCCAGGAATACGGCGCCGCGGCCGGCCTGCCGAAACACAAGCGTCATCCGCACGTGCTGAAGCACTCCATTGCCATGCAAACCATTGAATCGGCGGGGATTCAGAACGTCCGGCAACACCTGGGACACAAGTCCATTTCCTCAACCGGTGAGTACCTAAAAGTCACCGATGACGCCGCAAGCGCCGCGGTCCGGCAAGCTTTAAGGGTGAAACCCGCAGTTTGATTCTTTTGATTTAGTAGGCGAATTCAAACGCCATGAACCTCACCCTCCACCTACACATTCCCGGAGCAGCCCTATGGTTCGCCGGGGGAATCGTCGTAGGAGCCACTGCGCTCTACTTCGTGATCAATGCTTTCATCGCCCGCGCGGTGGGCGGAATGTTCGGCTGGTAACTCTCATGTGCCACCACGAACCCCACGAGTGCGGTAACTGTTACCACGTCGGCCCGCTCGACCAGCATGGACACTGCGAATGCTGCGGGAGCCGGGCGGTTATCTCGGTGCACCTGCTCGAAGCGCTGGCCTGCGCACCGGTCACCGGGATCGAGCGGCACTTTGCGGAGCTGACAGCATGATGAACAATTTAAATCTCGACCAGGTGTATGTGATCGGCGCAGCGGGATGGTGGCTGAATCGTCTAGCCCCGCAGCGCCCACGGGACGAACGGATCAAAGACGGCCGCAGGCGACGACTGGCAAAACTGAAAGCGCGATACGACAGCCAGCGCGCCCTGATCGAGCACCAGTATGCGCCGCTCAGCGCAGATGCACAGTGATGCAAAAGCGAGGCGGATCGAGGCAGGGAGCCGGACGGAAAAAAGCGGAGCGGCCTACCGATACCTCCGTCGCCGCGCGCGTGCTCGCGAAGGCAAAAGCCGAAGAGACATGGCTGGCGCTCATTGATCTCGAAAAAAAGCGCCTGGGATTGATACCCGGGGGACGCGACGTTGGCTCGAAGATCGGCTCGAAGATCGACAGCGGCGACTACCAAGGCAAGTTTTCCATCATCCCGCTGACCAATCTCTTGCGTTATCTCGAAGACCGGGCCTACGGCAAACCAGTCGACACCGTGAACCACATCCACGACAAGCCCATCGAGATGAACGTCACCCACGAATTAGGCGAGCGCATGAGAGTCGCAATGGAGAAAGCAGCAAAGCGCGCGTATCGAACTACGGTTGTGACTGGTCCGCAAATCCCTCTGTAAATGGCTACCGCCGCACAAATTGATTTTGAGCAGGAGTTGGCTGACCGCCTGGCGGAATTCCGCTGGGACCCGCTCGGAGCGGTGCTGTTCGGCTTCCCCTGGGGCGAAGGCGATCTAGCCGGATTCAACGGTCCGCGCAAGTGGCAGTGCGAAGAGCTGGAGTTGCTCGGGGAACATCTGCGCAACCCGGAGACGCGCGACCAGGTTTACGCGCGCGCGCTCAGCTCGGGGCATGGCATCGGCAAAACGACGCTCGCCGCATTCCTTTCCTGGTGGGCACAATCCACGATGCTCGACGCCATGGCGCGCGTTACCGCCAACACCGATCGTCAGCTGACCACTGTCGTACAGCCGGAATTTTCCCGCTGGTTTCGCCGCGCCATTAATGCGCACTGGTTCAATGTGCAAGTGAGCTCGATCAAAGCGGACGATTCCGCGCGGGAGAGTACCTGGCGGCTCGACTTCATGCCCTGGTCGAACGAGAATCCACAGGCCTTCGCCGGCAAGCACAACGCCGGGCGCAGAATGCTTTACCTGTTCGAGGAAGCCGCGCCCATCCCGAACGAGATTTACCGCGTGGCGCGCGGCGCACTCACCGACGCGGACACCGAGAAGATTCTTTTTGCGATCTCGAACTGCTCGGTCAACACCGGCACGTTTTACGAAGCCGTGTTTGGCAACCTGCGCCACCGCTGGACGCAGCGGGTGATTGATTCGCGCGAGGTAGAGGGTTGCAACCTCGAAGAAATTAAAGGCTGGCTCGCCGAGTGCGAAGGGAATGAGGATTCCGACTACTTCCGCGTACGCGCGCGTGGACTCTTCCCGAAAGGCGCAGCTGGGCAATTCATCGACCTCGATCTGATCTCAAAGGCGCAAATGGTTCCAGCGCGCTCGCTGCCTGATGACGCGCTGGTCGCGGGATGCGACTTCGCCTGGGGCGGCTCAGCCGACAACGTGGTGCGCTTTCGCAAGGGGATGGATGCGCGCTCGATTCCGCCAGTGCGCGTCAAGGGTGAATTTACCCGCGACCCGGCGGTGATGGTCGGCAAGCTCGGCGACATCCTGACCCGGGAGTACGAAATCGGCGGCCGCCGGCAGAAGGTCGACATGTTGTTCTGTGATTCTGCGGGCATCGCCGGCCCGGTTGTCGCCAGGCTTCGCGCGCTCGGCCACAAGAACATCATGGAGGTGAACTTCGGACAGGATTCAACCGATCCGAAATTTGCTTATCGCCGAGACGAGATATGGGGAAAGCTGAAGCAATCCCTGCTCGATGGCCTGGCAATCGATAAGGACCCAGGCCTCGCAGCGGATCTCGCGAAGCCGATGCTAGTGAGCGATCCGAAGCAACGGGTGAAGCTCGAATCGAAAGAACTCATGATGAAGCGGCTGCAGAAGCTGGGTGTCGAATCGAGTTCCCCGGACGACGCCGATTCGCTGGCACTGACCTATGCAGCGCCGGTGCTCCCGCAGAAGCCGCCGAAGAAAGCAGCGCCTCCTTATCGGCTCAGCACTTATGCCTGAAGACTTTCCGCAACATCGCGCTTAATGAATCCGCTTCGACGGGATCGCCCGTCGAGGCCTCAGAGCGCGCGCAGTAGAAGAAAGGGTTAATCCCATGAATTCCACACCGCTAGGCATCCAGAGTTACGGAGCCTTCACCCCGCAGACCGCGCAGATGATCGCGCAAGCGATCGCCGCCGCCGGCATCTTCACCACCGGCACGCTGTACTATCTCGATCCGAAAAACGGAAACGACCAAAACGACGGTCTGACACCGGCCACCGCGGTCCAAACACTCGGGCAAGGCTATGCGCTGCTTGGCCAGGGCAGAAACGATGTGCTGGTGCTGATGTCCGATGGCACCACGGCCTCTACCGCCCGCCTCTCCGCCGGATTTACCTGGGCGAAGAACGCAGCTCACCTAGTGGGCGTATGCGCGCCGTCTTTGTTCTCGCAGCGTGCCCGCATCGCTCCAACGTCAGGCGTTGCAGCCTTTGCGAATTTCTTCACCGTCACAGCCAACGCGTGTTTGTTCGCCAATGTTGAATTTTTCCACGGCTTCAATGCCGGGATCGCGGCCGAAATCTGTCTCACACTCTCGGCCGGGGCGCGCAATGTCTTCAAGAATTGCCACATCGCCGGCATGGGTGATGCCACCGGAGCCACCGACGCGGGATCGCGCAACATCCTAATTAAATCGGGCAGCCAGGAGAACTACTTCCAGGGCTGCACCATCGGTATCGACACGGTGATCCGCACTCTAGCCAACGCCTCGGTAGAAATTCAGGGCGGCGGCCCGCGCAACGTGTTTGACTCCTGTATTTTCCAGTTTTACTCGAGCGACGGCCTGCAATATGCCTTGCTTGGAAACGCCGCGGCAGCGCTCGACCGCTTCGTGCTCTTCCGCAACTGCCAGTTCATCAACGCCATCAATTCAGGATCGACCGCAATCGCGCAGCTGTTCAAGTTGGTAGCGACGGTGGGCGGCGTGGCCATCCTAGATCCCGCCTCCATGTGGGTTGGCGTCACAGCGGTAGGCGATGCAACCACCAAGGCGCAGACCTACTTCGGTGGTGGCACCGCGACCAACGGCACCAAAGGCATCGTCGCGACCTAACCGTTGGGCGATTTCCGTCGCCTGCGGAAAGAACTGCTCCGTTGAGCCGGGGGCAGCGCACGTGGCATTGATGCCTCCGGCTGGAGCTTTTTTCCATATTCCGCCAGCCGCTTGCCTAGCCCTGGCGTTACCACTTGTACGCCACGGTCAGAGGGCACCGCAGAAGCGACGCGGCTCAATTTTTTAAGGAACCTGTATGGCAAAACTGAACAGCAGCGCCCGCAAGCGCATCCCCAGCTCGGAATTCGGGTTGCCGGGACAGCGCAAGTACCCAATGCCCGACCGAGCCCACGCAGCGAACGCAAAAGCGCGCGCCACGCAGATGGTGAAGAAAGGCAAACTCTCACCGGGCGCGGCGGCCAAGATCAAAGCGAAGGCCAACCACGTTTTAGGCCACGCCAATCACATGCGCACCCGCGCAGGAATATAGGGACCCATGGAACAACTCGCACACGTCATCATTCAGAAGGTCGGGGACGGCCATCAAGTCAAACACATGCTCCACGGCTTTAAACAGCCAGCCTCGGAGCATAAATTCCCCATGCCGAAAAACCGCGTGGTGCTGCCGGCCGGCCACGTGCTGACACACCTGGCGCAACACTTGGGCATTCCGCACCAGGTAGGCGAGATGCCCGCCGCAGCGGCGCCGATGCCGGAAGAGTCAGAAACGGAATAACCACGAAAGCACGAAAACCCCATACACACGAGGGGGGACTATGAACATCCGACAAAAACAAGTCAACCACGAGATGAAGAAACTCGGCTTCGGTGGGCTCGACGATCCCCAGATCATCCAGCAGATGGCCTTCTGCATTCAGGATCACGAGCACTTCCGCAAAGTTCTGCTCTCGGTCTCGACGGGAGAGCAGCGAAAAGTTTGCTACGACGTCATGCGCCCACATCTGCGCTTTGAGGCGAAGCCGCTCGATTGGTACATCATGCGCGGCAAACAGGAAGCGGAGGAGCTGCAGCTCCCGATCCAAAACGCCGACGGAACCTTCACCCCGTTTAAGGATTACCACCCACGCCAGTCGCCCCTTGAAGCGCAGGCAGAAAAGGCACTGAAAGAGTCCGGTATACGCGACCAGGCCAAGGGCGCCCTGCAGCTCGTCTGCTCGAAATGCACCCGCGAGGGGATTTATTACGCGCTCGATGCGATCGCAGCCTATGCCGCCGCGCAACGTCATGGCTGGGTGTTTCAGAAATTCGCCCGGAAAAATTCCGAGAGCGGAAAGATTGAAACCAAAGAAGTCTCTATCTGCCCCAGGTGCCCCGCGGCTCGGTTGGAGGCGGCAAGCGCGTAATGTCTGAACCCACTCCCAAAGAAATCCGCGAGGCTTTCTCTGATTACTCGCAGGCCACGAACCACATCCGCGAGCAAGGCAAGGTTGATATGCGCTTCGTGGCCGGCGACCCGTGGGAACCGGAAGATCGCCTGGCCCGTGAAGAAGCGCGGCGTCCCTGTATGGCGTTTGATGAGCTCGGCCAGTATCTCAACCAGGCCGGCAATCAAATCCGGCAGAATAAGCGTGCCCCACAGGTTATCCCTGAGGGCGATGGAGCTAATGACAAGAACGCCGAGAAACGAGCCAACCTGATTCGCGGCATCGACTACCGGTCGAGCGCCCAACAGTCACACATCACAGCTTTCGACAATATGATTATGCGCAGTGTGGGGTACTCACGCCTGACCACGCAAAAAGTTCCGGGCAAGACCTTCGATTTAGAGCTGCGCATCAAGCCCATCGAGAACCCCGACACCATCATCTTCAGCCCGCATTACCGCATGCCGGATGGATCGGACGTTGAGGAAGTCTTTGAAATCGACGTGATCAGCCGCGAGCGTTTCAAAAAGCGTTTCCCCAAGGCGAAGATCACCAGCTTTTCGGGCGAGGAGATGTATGAAGCCCACAACTGGATTCGCGAGGACGATCTGCAGCTCGCCGGCTACTGGAAGGTCACCACCGAACCGGTACGGCTCCTGCTGATCGATTCGCCGGAAGGTCCGGTCATCGCCTACGAAGAGGAAATTAAGGATGTGGTGAGCGGACGCGACAAGATGGGCCGCTTCGCCAAGCTGCGCGACCAGATCAAGGTTCTGCGTGAGATGCAGGACGAAAAGAAAGTGGTCAAGCAGTACGTGACCAACGGAGTCGAGATCCTGCAGGTCAACCCGTGGGTGGGCACACGGATTCCGATCTGCGGCTGCTTCGGCAAGCAGCTTTACGCCGACTTCGGCAACGGTCCCAAGCGGCACCTGATGTCGATGGTGCGCCTGGCGCGTGACCCGGCAATGTTTATGGCCTACGCCATCTCCCAGGAAGCGGAAGAGATGGGGATGGCGCCGAAAGCCCCGTTTGTCGGCTACAAAGGGCAGTTTGAATCAGACGCCGAAGCCTGGGAGATGCTGAATAAAATCCCGCGAGCTTACGTGCAGGCTGATCCGGTCGTCGACAGCGCCACAGGCCAGGTACTTCCGCTGCCCACCCGCCCGCAGTTCACCCCGAACGTTGTGGTGTATGAACAGGCAAAGGAATCCGGGCGCCGCTCCGTGCAGGCCGCGATGGGGATTTCGCAGCTGCCGACGGCCGCCCAGCGGCAGAATGAGAAATCCGGCATTGCCCTCGACAAGATCAAAACAATGGAGGACATCGGGGCCTTTCACTTCGTCGATAACTACGATCGCTACCTGCAGAACATGTACTGGCAGGTGAATGAAGCGCTCGATCTGGTCTACGACACGGCGCGCGATGCCCCAATCATGAAACCCGATGGATCGTATGCCACCATGCGCATCAACGATCAGCATTATCAGGTGCAAAACCCAAACGAAGACGTTCTGCACACGGGAGAAGGGAAGTACGGGGTCACGATTTCGGTTGGTCCTAGCTACCAGTCGGAACGCGAAGAGCAATCGGAGTTCGCTGACAATTTCTTAGAGATCGCCCCGCAACTGGGATTCCCGCCGCCGATCATTCAGAAAATCGCCGCCATCTGCGTTCGCATGCGCTCCTCGCTCGGAATCTTTGGCAAAGAGCTGGCCGACATCATCTCGCCGCCTGAAACCAACAATCTCCCGCCCGAGGCGCAAGCCGCGATCGCGCAATTGCAGGCACAGATGCAGCAGCTGCAGCAGGAGAACGCCTCGCTGCATATGGAACGCGCCGGCAAAGTGCTGGAGCTCGCGAACAAGACGCAAATCGAGTCCATGAAGGGCAAACACCTGCTCGACAAGGCCACCATGGACTTCATCACACAGATCGTGAAAGCCGAGCTCGCCGCGAAATCGAAAGCTCTCGATACCCAGGCCCAGGCCGACGCCGCGAAAGAGCTCGCGATCCTCGGATTTCAGCAAGATTCCAACATGGCGGCGCACCAAGCCGCGCACGAACAAGCGATGCGGGCGACGCAACCGCCGCCAGTGACCCAACCGCCGCCGGCAGCGCCCACACAACCCCCAGCCTAAAAACAAAAAGGACAAACTCCCATGGAAACGACGACCACAGCTGCCCCCGCGGCAGCCTCGACGACTGCAGCCCCGAATCCAACCGCGACGCCTACGACCGCCGCGCCAGCCAAACCCGCTGCGCCTGCGCAAGAGGCGCGGGAGACGGGCCGGTTTTTGCGTGAATCGCGCGAGCGCGCGGTTGCGAAGCGCAGAGGCGAGAAGCCTCCCGATTACACCCCAATTTCTGCCGTGAAAGAGGAAGCCTCGGCGACTTCCACCGAAACACCCGCGACCCCTGCCGATACCGCGGCCCCGGCACCCGCTACAACCACCGACGCCGCAGGCTCGGAGCCTGCATCACCGCAGAAGCCAAAGCAGAAGACGTCCGAAGATAGCGAGCGGCGCTTTCAAGAGTTGCTCGAAGATCGCGGACGTTTGAAACAGAAAGTGGAAACCATGGAGGAGCAACTCCGCCAGCTCACCGCAGCCGACGATCCGGGCTCGCAACCGGACAGTGAGACGGCAGAGGAGCGAGCTCCCCGGATGGACGACCTCGACGATAACGGTCGGCCGCTCTACAAAACCCTCGGCGAATGGCACGACGCCGTGCGCGTCTACGACAGGGAACAAATCCTGAAAGAGGTGCGCGCAGAACAAACCAAAAGCGAGGAAACGGCGCGGCAGACCGAAGCGCAGCGCGTGCTCAACACCGGCTGGAGGCAAAAGGTCGCGGAAGCCAGCAAGAAACTCCCCGACTATGAGGCGGTGGCTCTAAACCCGAATCTGCCGATTAAGCAGGGTTCGCTGGTTGAGGCCTTTGTCCTTGACTCCGACCATGGGGCGCACGTGCTGTATGAGCTGGGCAAGAATCCGGAAGAGCTAAAGCGGATCGCGGCCATCGTGAATCCGCAACGCCAGTTCCGGGAGCTGCTCAAGATCGAGGCCAAGTTTTCCACTTCTGCCCCTGCCGCGGCCGCTGCACCCAAAAAGGTAACGTCCGCCCCCGCGCCGCCCGCCGAAATCGGCGGCTCCGGCTCTGTTCCACCGGATGAGCGCGAACAAGCGGCCAAAGATTCGGAGAGCGATCCAGCAGCGGTACGGCGCTTCATCGCGGCCGATACCCGCAAACGGATGGCCCGCCGCAAAGGACTCTAAATTCCTTAAGGAAAATTCATGGCAAACCAATTTGAAAATACCAGTTGGGTGAGCCTCAAAGTGCTGGGGTTCCTCACCAACAACCTTACAGTTGCGGAATATTTCAACCGCGACTGGGAGAAGGACTTCCGCCGGGAGTTCGCGCCGGGCTCGACCATCGACGTGAAATTTCCCCAGTCCTTCTTAACCATCGACGGCCCCGGCTACGCGCCGCAAGGCATCAACCAGCAAATCACCACCATCACGCTCGATCAATGGGTGCAGATTCCATTCGAGTGGGATGACATGGAAGTAGCGCTCAAGCTGGAACGTTCCGAAGAAGAGCTCGATCGCATGTACTTCGAGCCCGCCGGCAAGCAGATGGCGCAGGAGTGGGATTCTCGCGCCGCGCTGTTCGCCACCAACAACATCTCAACCATCGTGGGACAGCTCGGCACCGATCCCACGTCGCTCACGACCTACGATCTCGCCAAGTCCCGCTTGCTGCAAAAAGCGGCGCTCGGTGGAAAGCGGTCCCTATGTATTTCATCCGACATGATGAATGCACTGGCTCCGGTGATCGAGGCTTTCCTCAACCCCGGAGATGAAGTTTCCCGGATGTTCAAAGAAGGCTACATCGGCATCCTGAAAAACTTCGATCTCTTCGAGTCGCAGTCGCTCTACGTCCACACCTCCGGTGTTTGGGCTTCGCAGACCGGCGTCACCATGGTCGGCGCCAACCAGACGGGGAGCTCCATTAGTATTCAGGGATCGAACGGAGACACCATTAAGCAGGGAGACAAAATCTCCATCGGCGCGGTGCACTTCGTTAACCCGAGAACGCGGCGCGTGGTGGGCGGGTCCAACAACCTCGCCACCTTCACCGTGACCCAGGACTACACCCTCACCGGCGGCACCGACGTCATCTCGATCCTGCCCCCGATCTACGGACCGGGTTCTCAGTATCAGAATGTCGATGCACTCAACAACAACGGCGACCAGTTGGCTCTCTTCCCCGGAACTAACATGGTCGACGGACAGTCGAAAAGCGGCACCATCGGCCTCGGGCTCACGCCCTCCGCGTTTGCCATGGTCGGTGCGAAGCTCTACCTGCCGGATGCGGTGGAAGAGAGCTCACAGAAGATGGACCCCGACACCGGGATCGCCATCCGCTACGTGCACGCCTGGGACCCGTTCCACTCCCTCAACATTCACCGCTTCGATTCGCTCGGCGGCTTCGGCAACCTCTATCAGGACAATGGGGCTGTCGGGGTGCTGGGAGCCTAAAAGGAGAATTTCCGCTGGCGCGAGTGTGACCTGAAAATCACACTCGCCTGCTGGAAACCAAACCCATGAAAAAACTTATTTCGATTCTTTCTCTCTTCGCGGCTCTCGCGCTCAGCGCCTCCGCGCAAACCTCGCTGACCGGCACCACCCTCGCGTCGGCGGTCACCTCTAACTCTTCGCAAACCGTGGTGCTCACCTCGGCCACCGGAGTGGTCGCCAACCAGACGCTGCTCTTCGTAGACAAGGAAGCGATGTTCGTGAATGCCGTCAATGGCACCACGATCAAAGTTTTCCGCGGCTATCAGGGCACGCCGGTGGCGCATCACCTCTCGGGAGCCGGAGTGCTGCTCGGCCCCGCCGCTGCGTTTAATCCGATTCCTTTCGGAGTGAACGCGGCGGGCGATCCTTCTGGTATGTGCACGCCGGGGAACACGCTTTACACCCCCTACGTGAATACAAAGAACGGAAACCAGTGGCTATGCTCGACGCTCACCAACCAGTGGGTACCGGGCTGGGGCAATAACAGCGCTCCCGCTGGAACCACCGCTGCTGTCGCCTCGGTGGCTGGTGCGACCTTGCCTTCCGGGCGGTTGTTCCATATCACCGGCACCAATACCATCACTTCGTGGACAAATCCGCTCGGGTTTGACCCGAAGTCCGGCAATAGCTTCTGCGTCGTACCCGATGGGGCCTACCAGACCACGGCAGGCAACAACATTGGAACTACGACCACGGCGACGGCGAATCGCGCGCAGTGTTGGACCTATGAGCCCAACGCAGCGAAGTGGTACGCGAGCTACTAAGAACCTCTTTCTCCCTGAATCACGGGGGCAGGAAAACCTGCCTGCCCCTGTTTTTTTTTATGCCTATCGTTTTCCATGCCAATCAATGAACGCCTGCGGATGCGCTCGCGCTGGCCGGTGACCTTCGATATTGAAGGCATTCCGCGCGATGTCACACTCCGCCAGCAGAAAATCGAGGAACAAGTCATGCAATTTTCAAAAGTGCAGAAGCCCGCGCCGAAGGACCGCAATAAACCGCCGGCAGAACCCTACAGCTTTCAGGAATACCCGAAGCGCCTCGCGGGCGGCGTCGTGGTGAAAAGCAAAGAGGAAGAGGAGAAGGTTTTGGCAAAAGGTGGGCAGGCCCCCGAGAAAAAAGCGCCGAAACAAGTCTTCCAGACCAAAGCAGCAAAGCCAGAAGCCACCGCCGAGTAATTCATGCCCATCACCCCGCCAACCAGCGAAACGCCGCTACGTTACACGGCGCTCGACATCATCACCGATGCCTTGATCGAGAACAACATGCTCGCGTCGGGCGAAGTACCGGACGGCGAAACCGGGCAATGGGCGTTCCGGCAGTTAAACTACGTGCTCGATGTGTGGGCGGCGCGGCGGGCCTATGTGTTCGCGCACGTGTTTGCGGTCTACACGCTGGTGCCGAACCTTTCCCCGCATACCATCGGCCCGGAAGCTGCAACCTTCCCCGAGGTTGCCCGGCCGGTCGAAATCGTAAGCGCCAATTTGCTCTTAAATGGATCGACGGAGCTGGTGGATTTGCCCATCGCCATCCGCGACAACAAATGGTGGGCGGCACAGCAGACCAAACAAATCACCTCCACCGTACCAACCGATCTCTACTACGAACCGTCGTGGCCGAATGGGAATTTGTGGTTTTGGCCGGTGCCGCAGGTGGGACACAATGTGCGGCTGGAATTGTGGCTGCCGCTTGCGCAGTACGACCAGATCAACGATCCGCTGGCCGGGCCGGGCGCGGGGGGCACGATGCCGCAAGGCTACCGCGCGGCGCTGACATTCACCCTCGCGTTGGCACTCTGCCCTGGCGGCTCGAAGCAAGCGAACCCGTTGCTCGTCGAAAAAGCCCGCGAAGCCAACAAGGCCGTTTTCGGCAATAACGATCTCTCGCCGCGGATCGCCACCCGCGACTACGGTATGCCGCGCACCGGACAGCTCCGGGGCTACTTCAACTGGGGAACCGGTGGGCCACCGGGACTCGGGCCGCGCTAAAACTCTCTCACTTTTTTCATGAGCACTTTCAACCTCATCAACGGCACCTACCAGGCCGTCTCGCCGAACCTCGACGCCGAGTGGACTATGAATCTCTACCCGGAGACGCAGGAGTCGATCGGCGCCAAGGTGCGCAAGGCGCTGATTCTCGCGCCTGGAAAAAGGATCGCCTATCAGCTGCCGGAGGCGGGGATCACCGCGCAATATCCCGTAAATGGCCGGGCATTTGTGGCGGCTTCCAATTTGTGGGAGTTGTTTGCCGACGGCTCAAAGGTCAACCGCGGAAGCCTGGGCGCGATGCCCGCCTCGCCCAATCAGATCATCTCGAACGAAACCCAGCTCTTAATTCTGAACAACGGGGCGCTCTTCGTCTTCACCCTCGCGACCAACGTGCTCGCTCCGGTCGACATGAGCCAGTTCAACGGCGCGGTCATGCAGATCGGGTTCACCGACGGCTACGGCATTGCGACACTGCTCACCTCGCACACCTTCCAGCAATCGAATCTGGAGGACTTCACCACCTGGGACGGATTGAATATCTCGACGGTTTCGCTTTTCCCTGACAACTTTACGTCGATGATCTGCGATCACCGCGAGATCTGGTTTTTCTCCGCGAAGAAAACTGCCGCCTACTACAACGCCGGGGCCGGGAATCCGGTGTTTATCCCCATCCAGGGCGCGTTCATGGAATTTGGCGCGGCCTCCTGTGCGGCCTTCGCCACCGTGCAACTCGATAACTCGATTTTCTGGCTGGATCAGGATGAGCGTGGGTGGCTGGTAGCGCGAAGGGCTGTGGGTTATGGCGAGCAGCGGGTTTCGACGCATGCGGTCGAGTTCGCCTGGCAAAACTATCCGAACCTCACCGCCAACAGCGTCATCGGCTACACCTACCAAGAACAAGGCCATAGCTTCTGGGTTCTGAAATTTCCGAATGCGACCTGGGTCTACGATGTTGCCGAAAATCAGTGGCACCAGCGCGGATTCTTTAACCCGATTTCGGGCACTTACGAGGCGGATCATTCGCAGTCCCATATGTTCGTCTTCGGGAAGCATCTGGTCGGGGATTGGGCCTCCGGCAACCTCTATCAGCAGTCAACTTCAATCTACAGCGACATGGGCGGCCCGCTCCGCTGGGTGCGGCGTTCCCCCACAATATCTAAGGAGAATAAGTGGCTCTTCTTCTCCGAGCTCGAAATTGATATCGAACCCGGACTCGGGCCGCAACCTCCGTTGCTTGACGGCGACGGGCAGCCGCGTGCCCCACAGATCATGCTGCGCTGGTCGAACGATGGCACGAAGACCTGGACATCGACCTTCATCCTCAACTGCGGCATGGCTGGTGAGTACAACGCCCGCGCGCGCAAGGTGCAGCTCGGACGAGCGCGGCGCAGAGTTTGGGAAATCTCCGGCGCTGATCCGATCCCCTGGCGCATCGCGGACGGCTATGTGAAGTCGGAAGATTCGCTCGAGCTGGTGGGGGCGTGAGCACCGAAACCACCACACTCTTCCCGCCGCCGCTGCGCGGGCAGAATGCGTCGAATCCGCAGACTCTCTATCTCTTCAGCCTGCAGAAGCAGTTGCCGCTTAAAAAAGTCGACACCTCAGCAGGGGATTATGCGGAGGACGCGCCCGATCCCGGCGGAACGTCTGGTCAGAACAACCAGAATCAGGAAATCAGCTACCTCAAGACATCGAGCGATGCCAATGTGTTCACGCTGAATGGAGTCGAAGGCGGCCCTTATACGCTGACCGCGCTGTACGACCATCTGCGGATCAAAAGCGATGCCTCAAAGTGGTGGCGGATCGGATGAACTTCTCGCTCGCCACCGACCGGGATGCGATTCGCCGGGTCATCACTGATCCGCAGCTCTATCCCCGAATGAGTGACGACTTCTCGCCGCCGCCCGCAGCCTATGAGCCGCCGAAAGAGGCCACGTTTATCGAAGTGCGGGACGGAGAAGAGTTGCTCGGCTACTTCGGATTGATCGAGGAAAATGCGGTCTGCTGGAAGGTGCACACCTGCCTTCTGCCCAGCACCTGGGGACCCCGCGCCAAACAAGCCAGCCGGGAATTTATCGCGTGGCTGTGGCAAAACACCCGCTGCCAACGGCTCATCACCGATGTGCCGAGCGACAACCGTTTGGCGCTGCGCTTTGCGAAACAAGGCGGCTTGACCGAGTACGGCATTAACCCTAAATCGTTCTCCCGCGGTGGCGTTCTGCTCGACCAGTTCTGTCTAGGAATCAGTAAACCGGAAGTTCTCTCATGCCCATAGCAGCTATTGGAAGTCTGGCCGGCGGAATTGTCAGCGGGATCGGCTCGCTCGCCGCCGGAAGCTCGCAATCGAGAGCGGCGCAACAAGCCCTGCAGCTCCAGAAGCAGAACCAGCAGGCAGCGGTCGCCGCGCAAACTCAGGAAACCCAGCAGCAGCAGCAAAACGAGCAGCCGTTTTTAAATGTCGGCACGCAAGGCGCGAATTCGCTCGCCAACTTTCTCAACACACCCTTCCAGGCGCCGACGCTGGCGCAGGCCGAACAGAATCCCGGCTATCAGTTTGCTTTGCAGCAAGGCACGCAGGCTCTCGACCAGTCGGCAGCGGCCACCGGCAATCTTTACTCCGGCACTCAGGGCAAGGCGCTTGAACAGTATGGGCAGGGCCTCGGCGAGCAGAACTACCAGCAGGTCTACAACAATGCGATGCAGCAGTACATGAACCAATACGGGATTCTCTCAAACACGGCGAATCTCGGGGCCAACGTCGCAGGCCAGATCGGACAGCAAGGGCAGGCCGCAGCCAAC
>DATAWF010000172.1:0-2463 GCA_036267335.1 Acidobacteriaceae bacterium | reverse complement strand
AGCTAACTGCTCTCGACTATGGATGGTCAGTCGGGCATTCTGGTGATAGTCCATTCGATCTCTCCGATCTCGCTGATTCTTCGCAAAACCAGCTTCTCGCGTTCAGATCGAATGGACAACCTATTGAAACTTCACATCTAGCCGGTCGCCAAAAAATGATGGAACTGTTGTTGCTCTCTTATATGGACGCCATTTTGCGGCGCCCGGTTCCAGCGATTTTCCAAAGTTCCTTACAGTGGGGATGGCGGTCTGCTCGCGAATCGTTGCCTATCGGCGTGCCCGCGCGGGAACCGCGAAGACAGAAGTACTCTTGGCAATGTTCTTTCGGTTGAAGAGAATGGCTCGATGGCATCTCTGACCCTGCAGCGGCTGAACTGGCTCGAAAAGTTCTTGCGCGCGAGCGATAAGCTGGCGGCGCGATGGGGAAGAGGGGCCTCTCGCCCGCGGCATCTGGAGACCGGCCGCAAAGGAGAGGAGGCGGCCTACTTCTACTTGCGGCGCTTGGGATATACCGTGGTTGCCCGGGGATGGCGGACGGGAAAGCTCCACGGTGATCTCGATCTGGTGGCGTGGGAGGGCTCAGCGCTTTGTTTTGTGGAAGTCAAGACCCGGGGCAGCCGCCAGGTGGCGACCGCGGAGTCGGCGGTCGATGAGGAAAAGTGCAAAGTCCTGCGCCGCATGGCGCGGCAGTACCTCCGGCAGCTGCCTGTGCCGCCGGAAGAGACCCGGTTCGACGTGTTGTCGATCTATACGGAGGGCGGAGAGGCCGCAGAATTCGAGCTTTTCCGCGGCGCTTTCGATTGGTATTAAGAAGCTCGACTTCTATACCGAAAATGACGTGCCACAGCCGCAAGATTTGGCCGCATTGGGATTCTGGAAAGTGAATCCCTGGCGGATCACCGTTTCCTCGTAGTCGAGGGTCATGCCGCGAAGGTAGACCAGAGATTTGGGATCGACAAAGATCCGGACGTCGCCGAACTGGAAGACGCGATCGCGCTCGCGCGGCTCTGGCTCGAAACCGAGGCTGTAGGACATGCCGGAGCATCCGCCCCCTTGAACTCCCAGCCGAAAGCCCGCCGTCTGGGGGGAAAGGCCCTCCTTGGCCATCGCCACGCGGATCTGACCCACCGCGCTCTCGCTCACGTGAATGCCTTCTTGTGCGATCGTGTTTTCGTTTCCTAGAACCTGCAATTCCATCGTTGTCCCCCTTGTTTCGCCGCCGGCCGCGCTTCTCGGCGGGAGCGTGCAAATGCTAATGTAGCTGGCACTCCATCTTCGCAGCGCGGCGCTCCCGGGCCATTTCGTAGAGCGGCGAAAGCTCGCGGAGCTGGCCGACTACCTCGATCACCCGCGCCGCAACATAGTCGACCTCCGCCTCAGTGTTGAAGCGGCCCAATCCGAAGCGGATGGAACTGTGGGCCAACTCGTCGCCAAGGCCCAGAGCCTTCAGAACATAGGATGGTTCGAGCGAGGCCGAGGTGCAGGCCGAGCCGCTCGAAACAGCGATGTCGTCGATGCCCATCAACAGCGACTCCCCTTCCACGTAGAGAAAGCTCGCGTTCAGATTTCCCGGCAGACGGTGCTCCATCGAACCGTTGATGTGAACGCAATCCAGCTTAGAGATGAGCTGATGCATCAGCCGGTCGCGCAGCCGGCCAACTTTTTCTGCTTCCGCGGCCATTTCCTGCCCCGCGATCTCGCAAGCTGTGCCTAAGCCGACGATTCCCGGCACGTTCAGAGTGCCGGAGCGCATGCCCCGTTCATGACCTCCCCCATCGATTTGGGCTGCGATCTGCACTTTAGGACTGCGCCGGCGCACATAGAGGGCGCCGCATCCCTTGGGGCCGTAAATTTTGTGAGCGGTGAGCGAGAGGCAATCGATCTGCATCGCATTCACGTCCACCGGAACTTTGCCGACCGCTTGCACCGCGTCGGTGTGGAAGAGCACTCCGCGCTCGCGGCAGATGCGGCCAATCTCTTCGATCGGCTGCAATACGCCAATCTCATTGTTGGCGAACATCACGCTGACCAGAATCGTCCGTTCGTCGATGGCCCGCCGGAGGTCGTCGAGGTCAATGCGGCCATCAGGCTTGACCGGCAAATAGGTTCCACGGAAGCCCTCGCGCTCCAGGTGTTTCGCTGTGTCGAGCACCGCTTTGTGCTCGGTAACCTGAGTGAGGATGTGGTCGCCCTGCTGCCGGTATTTTGCGGAAATGCCTTTCAGGGCGAGGTTGTTGCTCTCGGTCGCTCCGGAGGTGAAGACGATCTCTTTTGCCGTAGCGCCGATTAGCTTTGCGACCTGTTCACGGGCCTGCTCGACGGCTTTCTCTGCCTCCCAGCCGAAACAGTGATTACGGCTTGCGGCGTTGCCGAATTTCGAGGTGAAGTAGGGAAGCATCGCCTCGAGCACACGTGGATCCATGGGGGTGGTCGCCTGCCCGTCCATGTAGACCGGCAGCGTAA
>DATAWF010000171.1:0-6063 GCA_036267335.1 Acidobacteriaceae bacterium | reverse complement strand
ATCGATCGGCAGGAGCGCAGGCAGGAACGCGACAATTCCTCCCACGACAATGTTGGAGATCCACGGCGTACGGAACTTGGGATGAATGGCTGAGGCCCACGGCCACAACAGCCCATCGCGCGACATGGAATAGAAGACCCGGGACTGCCCCAGCAGCATGACCAGCATCACGGTTGCGAGGCCAAGAACCGCGCCGATCTTCACCAGCAGACTTCCCCACGCAAAGCCGGTGACGTCGATCCCTAACGCCACGGGATCGGCAACATCGAGCTTCCGGTAATTCACCAGGCCGGTCAATACCACCGAGACCACGATGTAGAGAATGGTGCAAAACACCAGCGAGCCGAGAATGCCGATCGGCATGTCGCGCTTGGGATTGCGCGCCTCCTGGGCGGCTGTGGAGACGGCATCGAAGCCGATGTAGGCAAAAAAGACCGATGCCGCTCCGGCCACAATGCCGTGAAACCCGAACTGGCCGCCCGGCTGGGCGGGGGGGATAAATGGATGCCAGTTGGCATGAGCGACAGCCGGATGATGAATCAGGAAATCGATGCCGAGCACAAGAAAGACGCCCACGATGGTCAGCTTCACGATCACCATGGCCGAGTTGAGATTGGCCGATTCCTTGATGCCGATGACGAGCACCGCGGTGACGACGAGAATGGCAAAAAATGCGACCAGGTTCATCACGCCGGTCACGTGCGCGAGGCCGGCAACGGAAAGCCCGGCGGGAAGCGACGCCAGCGGCTCCCACCGGCCGCCGTAAAAATAAAGAACGTTGCCATAGGTCGTCGTGAACTGCGGTGGCAAATAGATGTGCAGCTGCTCCAGCATGCTCACGAAATAGCCGGACCAACCCGAGGCCACAGTCGCCGCTCCAAAGGCATATTCAAGAACCAAGGCCCAGCCGATGATCCAGGCGACCAGCTCACCCAAAGTGGCGTAGCCGTAGGTGTACGCAGAGCCGGCAATGGGAATAATGGACGCGAACTCCGCATAGCAAAGTCCGGCAAAGGCACAGGTAATACCCGCGAAGACGAAGCTGAGGGCGATGGCCGGCCCCGCATGCAATGCGGCCGCCTGGCCGGTGAGAACGAAAATGCCGGCGCCGACGATTGCGCCGATGCCGAGGGTGATGAGGTTCATCGGGCCCAAGGTGCGCTTGAGGGTGTACTGCCCTTCTTCGGCAGCCTCCTCGCTCAGCAGAGAAAGAGGTTTGGTAGCCTTCCATGACGCCATCGGCGGTTCGCCCTCTAGATTTTCGCTTTCAATGGGAACGGGTGAAATCAGCGAACGACGGCCGTTCGCCGGAGGAATGGCCGCGTTCAGAGCAGTTTGTGGTCTGCACCGAAAGCGAAAATGCTCTCTCGGAAAGAGTCGGGGCTACCGTCGGCCCGTGTCAATCGAATTCCGCGCTCGCGAGACTCGCATGGGCTTATTCCCAGGTTGCGGCGAGCACCCGCGCAAACTCTTCCGCAGCCTGCCGTGCCGTCCGCTCTGGTCCCGGCAACAGGCCCGCAACCACCGCAACCGAATCCGCTCCCGCTTCGATCGCGGCGCGGCATCTCGCCGCGGTGATGCCGCCGATGGCAACCAGCGGTTTCGCGGTCAGGCTGCGCGCTTCCCGCACGCCTGCAAGCCCGACGACCGGATCGGGATTCTGTTTCGAGGCAGTGGCAAAGACCGGACCGATGGCAAGGTAATCCGCGTCGGTCGTATCGGCGACTGTGAGCTGGCCCCGGTTGTGAGTCGACAGGCCAATGATCGCCGCGCGCCCCAGAAGCAAGCGGGTCTCCGCCGGAGCCATGTCCTGCTGGCCAAGGTGCACTCCATCGAAGCCCACATCGCGGCAAAGCCGGACGCGATCGTTCAGAATCAGCAGGCTCTCCGGCGCCGGAAAGATGCGGCGAAGCATCGCCGCCCGTTCCATCATCTCCCGGTCCGATCCATTCTTGTCACGATATTGCAGAAAACGAATGCCCGCGCTGTGCAACTCGCGGGCAAAGCTCTCGATCGAAATGCCGGCCGCAGCCAGCAGGCCGGCATCAAGAATGGGATAAAGCGGGGGCAGGGTGAAAGGCGCAGCCATTCGTGATCCACAACCGTTCCGGGGTTAGGGCCTGTTCACACCCTAATAGAGTGAACAGGCCCTGGAGAGATACGGGAGGAACCGCGCTTTACGCTTCAATCTGCGCCACGAGCTCCTCACGTTGCGCCTTCTCCCGCTCGAAGAAGCGCTCCATGAATTTGGTATCGAACTGCCCCCTGCGAAACTCGGGGTCCTGGAGAATCCGGCGATGCAAAGGGATCGTGGTGTGAATGCCTTCAACCACGAACATTTCGAGGGCGCGGCCCATGCGCGCCATTGCCTCCGCCCGGTCGCGGCCGTGCACGATCAGCTTGGCGATCAGCGAGTCGTAATAGGGAGGAACGATCCCCTCCGAATACTGCGCCGTGTCCACGCGCACTCCGTTGCCGCCTGGCACGTTGAAGGCCGTAATCTTGCCCGCGGACGGCGTGAACTTTTCCGGATGCTCGGCATTGACGCGGCATTCGATGGCATGGCCGTAGATCGGAACCGTATCGGGCACGATCGAAGAGAGGTTTTCGCCGCTGGCGATGCGGAGCTGGGCCTTGACCAAATCCAGGCCTGTGACTGCCTCGGTTACCGGGTGCTCCACCTGAATGCGGGTATTCATCTCGATGAAGTGGAGCTTGCCGTCCTCATCCATGAGGAACTCGACGGTTCCGGCATTTTGATATCCGATCGAAGAGAGGCAGCGCTTCAGCGTCTTTGCAATCTCCTCGCGAATCTTCGGAGTTACCTGGAGCGAAGGCGCTTCTTCGATCAGCTTCTGGTGGCGGCGCTGGATGGAGCATTCGCGCTCGCCCAGAGACATCACATTGCCATGCTCGTCGGCCAGCACTTGGAACTCGATATGCCGGGGGCGCTCGATGAACTTCTCCATGTAAAGGTCGCCGTTGCCGAATGCGTTGGCGGCCTCGGTCTGCGCGGCCTGAAAGAGAGGAGGAAGCTCTGCGGCGGAGCGAATGACGCGCATTCCCCGGCCTCCGCCTCCTGCCGACGCCTTCAGGATGACCGGGAAGCCGACGCTACGCGCCCACTCCAGCGCCTCGTCTTCGTTCTGCAGGACTCCGTCGGAGCCTGGCAGAATCGGTACTTTCGCACGGCGCATGGCCTGGCGAGCCTTTTCCTTCTCCCCCATCAGCCGCGTGACTTCGGGAGGCGGCCCAATGAATTTGATATTCGAGGCGCGGCAGACCTCGGCGAAATTGGCATTCTCGCTGAGCAACCCATAGCCGGGATGAATGGCGTCGACATCGGCGATCTCCGCCGCCGAAATCACCGCCGGAACATTCAGGTAGCTCTCCGCCGAGCGTGGAGGCCCGATGCAAATTGCCTCGTCGGCAAAACGCACATGGAGCGAATTACGGTCGGCTTCGCTGTAAACCGCCACCGTGCGGATGCCCAGCTCTTTGCAGGCACAGATGACGCGGAGGGCAATCTCTCCGCGATTCGCGATGAGGACTTTTCGAAACATAGATTCAGCTGCGGCGAAGGGCGAAGAGCGGTTGGCCGTACTCGACGGGCTGGCCATTGGCCACGAGCCGCTTCACGATCTCTCCGGCGGCATCGGCCTCGATCTCATTCATCAGCTTCATGGCTTCGACGATGCACAATACCTGGCCGTCTTCCACCCGGTCTCCGATCTTGACGAAGGCCGGCGCTCCGGGAGAGGGCGACTCGAAGAATGTGCCGACAATGGGCGACTTGACGATATGCAGATCCGCATCCTCGGCCGCCGCCGCATCAGTCGAAGGAGCGGATGCGGCCTGAGCCGGGACTGCTTGCCCGGAGGCGAGCAACTGGCTGAGGCGAGCGAGGTCCAAAGCGGAAGAACCCGCAGCCTGGGCGGGGGAACCGAATCGAATGCGGATCTTCACATCGGCTCGCTCCATCTCGAACTCGCCGATATTGTTCTCTTTGAGAAACTCGACCAGCTCTCTCAACTCTTTGCTTTCTTCAGGCGTCATCTCTCTCCCGTATCCGCATTTGCCGGGCCTCTCAGAGACCGATCCAGGCTTTAGGAGCGGGCGTGAGCACGCGCGCTCCGTCTTCGGTGACGGCAACCATATCCTCGATGCGAACTCCAAACCGGCCGGGAATGTAAACTCCGGGTTCGACGGTGATCACCATGCCGGGAGCAAGCGTCTGCTGCTGCGCCGCGGCAATTCGAGGCATCTCGTGAATCTCAAGGCCAACACCGTGGCCGGTGGAATGGGTGAAATATTCAGCCAGGCCGGCCTTGCGCAGAACCCCGCGCGCGGCTTCGTCGACCTCGCCACAGGTCACGCCCGGCCTCACCCTCTCTACCGCTGCCTGTTGCGCCTCCAGCACAGCATCATACGTGAAGCGCTCGCGGCGCGTGGCTTTGCCTAGAAAGACGGTGCGCGTCATGTCCGAGCAATAACCCTTGAGAATAACACCGAAATCGAGGGTCACAAATCCGTTGCGGGGCAATGGCCGGGCGGTCGCACGGCCGTGCGGCAGCGATGAGCGCGGCCCGCTGGCAACGATGGTTTCAAATGACATCCCGTCGGCTCCGCCCGCGCGCGCGCGCTGTTCGAGCCGGCCGGCGAGCTCGGTCTCCTCGATCCCGGAGCGCACGTGCGGCAACAGATCCTGAAACAGCGCGACCCCCAGGTGCGCCGCCCGCTCCATCAGCTTCAGCTCGGCCGCATCTTTGATCAGCCGTTGATTGAGAACCAGAGGCGCGGCCAAGGGGCAAAAAAAACGGGCGCGGCGGGGCTTGGGAAGAAGGTCCCGAAACATTTCCAGATCGGCGACAGTTGTGTGAGCCGGATCGAAGCCGCAATGCGCGGCGCCTGTCCCGGCCAGCCACTCGCAGGCCGCCCGCTGCGCCGATTTGGCGGCGATCCGCACCCGCGCGGCATGGGTTTCCTCGTGGGCCTGTTCCGTATAACGGCCGTCAGTAAACAGAACAGCAGACTTCGGCACGATCGCCAAAAGGGCGTTCGAGCCCGTAAATCCGCAGAGGTAGCGCACGTCGGGAAGATGCGTCAGCAGCAACGCCTCCAAACGTTGGGCGCGCATGCCGCGCCGCAGCGCGCGCAATCGACCGGCATGATTCAAGGAGGCGGAGTTCCGGGATTTGCTCATCGCAAAAAGGGTCGAACGGATCGTCAAATTGTCTGATGAATTACGGTCAGCGGCGTGCCGTCTGCCCTACCGTATCGCCCGTACCGTTTTTTTGGACCGCGGCCGGACCGGCTGGGGCTTTTTCGGTCCCATCAGATCCGGGCGGTCCTCGCCGATTTGCTGCTGCGCTTCCGGCGTCGAGCCGGGAGTCGAACGAAGATCCATCCATTCATCCAGGCGCGACCGCTTGAAGCGCCACCGGTTCCCCAGCTTGAAAGCAGGAACGAAACCGTCGGAAGCGTACTTATAAAGCGTGTCCGGACTGATTCCCAAATAGTCCGCAGCCTGCCGGATATCCAATACTTCACGAACTTCGGTCTTGGGCGGCGTCGTCTTCATAAGAACATTTCTCCTCGGCGGACCTGGAACTCTGGGGGAGGGAAAACCCTGGGAGCGCGGGAAAACCGCGCTCAGCCTGTATACCGCGTTTCCACCAGTTTGTACAAGAATGCGCCGCGAATTTCCGGTTGTCCTACCGGTTTTCTTGGGCTTCGAGCGGTCAAATTCCGAGCCCACGGCCCAGTTCTTGAGTAAGTAACTTTGCACCGCCCCTACACCTTGTGCGTTATCTGAAAAGATTCCCCCGAAAGGGGTAGGGCTCCAGGTTTACCTGATGGATCACCCGAAACTAACACAAAATAAACGGCTTATTTCCTATTGAAACTCTCCGGGCGAGAGCCTCGGCCATTCTTTCGCCATTCCCGTTCGAGAGGCAGATTTCCGGCTTGACCCCTTTCGGAGTGGGCAATCTCCGAATTGCCGTTTCATTCGACAGCCGAATTTCCAATTGGATATACTATCTACGGCGTATATCCAAAGGG
>DATAWF010000170.1:0-11985 GCA_036267335.1 Acidobacteriaceae bacterium | reverse complement strand
GATACCGACGCGAGAGCGGCGCAAATTTTTACTCTCGCGCATGAACTTGCTCATATCTGGATAGGCGAAACCGGCATTTCCAATGCCAGACTTGCTGGGCGCAGTCTGAGCGAGTTGGGTACTATCGAGCGCTTCTGCAATCGAGTCGCCGCCGAATTTCTTGTGCCAGAGAAATCCTTCAATGTTTCGTGGCAACCCTCTCGGAGTGTCAAAGTCAATCTTGAACGCGTACAGCGACACTTTTGGGTGAGCTCATTAGTCGCTTTGCGGCGAGCCTATGATCTGAAAAAACTTGACTACGACGACTTCAAGGCTGCACTCGACCAAGAGTATGCCCATTATTACGCAATCGAGCAAAGGCGTAAGAAGCGTGAAGAAGAGGCTAAGAAAAAACGAGCTGGCAATTTCTGGTCCACATTCAAATTGCGCAACAGCGTATTGTTCTCCGACACCATTGCGGCGAGCGTTAGAAACGCTAGAACGACCTACACAGAAGCCTCCAATCTCCTCGGCGTGACAATCGCGACAATTGAACGGTTCCTACTCAGGGAGAAAGCTGCTTGAGTAGGTACTGGCTCGATTCCGATGTCCTCGTGTGGGCGAAGGACAATATAGCCCCATTCGGCTATACGGAATATGCGGGATTCTGGTCCCTAATAGAACGCAATATTGCAAACGGCACCATCAAGATCACCAAACAAAACTTCAAGGAAATCACTGAGGGCAGGAAGGGGGACGATGAACTAGCTAAATGGCTCAGATTGCAACTGACAAAATGGCCGAGCGTGCGCGTCTCACCATCCAAGAGCGTCCAAGAATTCGCCTCGAAGATTGGTGCGTACGTCTATTCGGAAAGTCGTTTCTATGCGCGTCATCGGACAAGGTTCTCTAGCGGAGCTGATGCGTGGCTTATAGCCCAGGCAGCTATCGACAACGGTACGGTTGTCACAAGGGAAGAATCTGCGCCTCTGTCGCATGAGCCGAAGATTCCTGATCTGTGTACGCATTTCGAAGTCAAGATCATTACCCTCACCGACCTAATGAAAACGCTTGGTACTACTAAAAAATAGAAATTGGGTTAGCCAAGGTATTCGTTGCCCTTTTATGTAAAAGAGAAGCCGGGCGCAAATCCCGGCCGCTTTAAGCGAGCGGAACTTCGAATATGGCGGAAGTTCGCTCCGTGCAGAGATGACTGAATCGCAAGGAAAAGAGCGGGACCTAAGGAACAAGACCGCTTTCTACGCCTACGTAACGTCCGCCTGTGGCGGACGAACGATGGGGCACCCCGTGCTTGTTGGGACCCCAGTCTTGCCTACGCTCGGAGGACGACGGTTTATGGCAGCGCTGCCCAGGATGGGCAACCGCGCCTCAATTACAAGCCGCATCTCGGCCGCTTCGACACAGAAACAGCCTCTTGACCTTGTACGGACACCCCGGGTTCCGGTTCGGGGAGAGTGGAAAAACAGCGAGTTCGCGGGGCCGCGTGCGGAAATCAGGGGTTGCTGACTCGCTGATCCGCTACCAAGAAGAGGGATTGCCGCTCCCGCGGCCGCTCGAAATCATTGTTTTCGTATGCCTTTGCCGAAGAGCGCTGCCGATCCGCTCGTGCTGGCCCGCTCGCTCGAAGCATTTCTCGCTGCCCATCCCCAAGCTGCGGTGCTCGACCAAGGCCGAGTGATCTTCGACCTGACGGCGGCGCGTTATGCCCTCTCGACCGAGCACGGCCGTTGTGTGCTGCATCTCTGGTCGGAAGAACGCAATCTGGTGCGCACCGTTGTCGGGGTGGAACAGCGAAAAGACCGTCTGCGCCTGCTGGTACGGAGGATGGGAGCGGAGCGGCCGCAGTCTCTCGATTTCGTGGCGGGGCGGGACTTTCGCGCGCCGGGAGCCCGGGGCCTTTCACGCAGCCTCTATGTGCGCCTGCTCGAGCGGGTTCTTTGCCGGGTCTTCAGCGACTACAAAGTCGAGAATTTGCGTTCGGCGATGGACCTCGAGAACAGCTTTGGCCCGGCATACACGCGGGGCATTCTGCACAACGGTCAACGCACGTGGGCCGTGATCGGAACGGGCGCGGCGGAGACGCCAGCGACAATCGACGGCATTCTCACGCTGGGGATTCTCTGGCTCGCCCACTGCCGCCAGCACACCGGCGGCAAGAGTCTTTGCCAGGGCCTCAAGGTGATTGTTCCGCGAGGGAGCGCGAGCGTGACGCAGGCGCGCATGGCCTGCCTCCATCCCAAGCTGGGGGGTTGGGAACTCTACGAGCTATGCGAGACGACCGAGGAGCTGGCGCGTGTGGACACCTCGACGGAAGGAAACCTAAAGATGCGGCTGGTCGAAGCGTTCGACCCCCAAGCCGCGATGGCGCGGGCCTCGGCCGGCCTGGATCGAATCATGCGTCTTCTGCCCGAGGGAATGAAGCGGGTTGTGGAGGTGCGGGCCTTCCGTCCCGGCGAGGTGGCGCTGGCGCTGCACGGGCTGGAGTTTGCACGCGTGAAACAGGTTTACCGGGAACACTCCTTCACGCGGGAAGACGCAATCACATTTGGCGCGGGCGCGAACGAGACCGCCCTGGACGACTCTTCCGAGGCGCAGTTTCAGGAGCTCGCGCAGCAGCTTTTTTTTCGCCGCTCGGCGGCCGGCAGTATGCGCGACCCACTCTTCCGCTTGCAAGCCGAGGGCTGGCTCGAGTCGGTCGTACGGCAGGATCCGGCCCGCATCGAGCCCAGCTTCGAATCGTCGCCGGTTTATTCTCAGGTGCCGGCATTCGCCGCCGCCGACCGCGGAGTGCTCGACCTGCTCACTGCGACCAAAGACGGCCGTCTGGCAGTCCTCGAATTGAAAGCGGATGAAGATCTGCACCTGCCGCTGCAAGCGCTGGATTATTGGCTCCGGGTGCGCCGGCTGAACGAGCAGCGCGATGCGGGGGTAGAAGGCGCGCGGCGTGAGTTGGAGAGGATCGGGTATTTTCCCGGCATGGAGTTGTCTGGGGCCGTTCCGCTGCTCTACTTCGTGATTCCGGCCCTGCGTGTCCATCCGTCCATGGAGATGGTTCTCGCACATTTCTCGCCGGAGATTCCCTGGACCCTGGTCGCCGTCGGCGAGGAGTGGCGAAATAGCTGGCAGGTGGTCTTCCGCAAACGCGCGTGATTCCTCAGTTGTCAGTTGTCAGTTGTCGGTTGTCAGCGAACCAGTTCTCAGCAAAAGCCCCGCGGACTTTCCGGTTCGCCGGCTAATCGTTCGGCGGCACCGCGTAGTAGCCCTGACGGACCTGGGCCTTGAGGCCATCCCCTTTGCACTGCAGTTCGATTTTGCGATAGCTGCCGTCGAGCTTGTTGTTGGTCGGGGTGTAGCTGGCGACGTATTGGGTGCGCAGCTCCTGCTCGATCTCATCGAAGGCGTCGGCCAATTTTTTGCCATTGTCGCCGACGTCGATCACGCGGCCGCCGGTAGCATCCGTAATCTTGCGCATGGCCATATCGCCGGTATAGCCCATTTGAAAAACGCCTCCACCGTAGAACGGCCGATCGGCGAGCAGGATGACATAGATGATCGCATTGGCCTTTTGCGCGGCCTCGATGGCATTCTCAATTTTTTCCTGGCTGCCCTGATCTTCCCCATCGGTCAGGAGGATGAGGGCCTTGCGCCCTGTTTCGGGAGTGAGCTTATCGTTCGAGGCGACGTAGACAGCGTCGTAGAGCAGAGTGCCGCGCGGCGTATTCGATGTGGGAAGAGGTCCCTGGCCCAGGCCGGGAATACCGCCGCCGCCGGTACCGACATTGATTTGCGCTTTGTTCATCGCCCGTTCGAGCTCGTGGGCGTTGTTGGTGTAGTCCGCGAGCAGATCGATATTGACGTCGAAGGAGATGAGGAAGGCCTCGTCTTTGGAACGGAGAATCCGCTGCAGGAAGGCGGTGCCCGCCTGCTGCTCAAGCGGCAGGACGCGCTGCTGGCTTCCGCTGGTATCGAGCAGGATGCCGAGGGTCAGCGGCTGATCCACTTCGGCGGCGAAATTCTTGATGGTCTGCGGGACCTTGTCTTCATAGATCGTGAAATCGTTTTTGGTCAGATTGGGAATCAGTGCGCCATGCTTGTCGTGCACGGTGTAGTAGAGGCTCACCAGGTTGACATTGACCTTGAGGGTGGCGACGGGCTGATCCGGTACATTGTCGTCCGGACCGGAGGCAGGACCTTGAGGCGGAGCATCGGGAGATGGGGCCATCTGCGCGGAAAGAGGCGCGACGGCGGCGAGGAACACAGCCAACAGACAGACCGGCAGGCAGGAGCGCATGACGCTTAGACGGTGAAATGGCACGGAAGGACACCTCCGACGAATGGGTGCAAGTTAGAACTGGTCTCATAAATAGTTCAGCGGCTTTGGGAGGCTGCATGAGCCCCGCTTCGGTGGCGGGTCTGACACGCTGTCTCACCAGGCGCAAACGGGTTTATGAGACCAGTTCCAGGGCCTGTTCATCCTAATCCGGCCTGGGACGGCTTTCCATCCGCATCTAAGCTTGCCAAGATCGGAGCTCGCAAGGCATTGAATTGCCAGGCGAAGGCTCGCGACGATGCGATCTGCTACCCTTGGGACTGCGTGCGCGGGATGCGGCTTTGCTTTGATCCTTGCGCCGCAATGGGATGGTTCTCGGCTCACCCGGAAAGCATCTATGAGTCTATAGGAAGCTGGGGATGGAGAAAGTGGTCGCTCCATTCCGAGGGAGTTTGCAGTGAGGTTTGGTCGACTGGCATTTACGATGCTGCTTCCGTTGGCGCTCTATGGCCAGCCGCAACAGCAGAATCAGGGTGTTCCGGATGCTCCTACTCCACAATCCGGCGGCAATCTCGGCTCGTTGGCCGCGGGTGTGACTCCGGGCGAGGGAGCGACGGCTCCCGCTCCGGATGCGACGGACGCAAACCAGGCACCTGCCGGACAAGCCCCTGCAAACCAGGGATCTGCAAACCAGGGACCTGCGGACCAGGGCCCGGCGGCTCAGGCTCCTGCCAGCCAGACGCCTGACGATTTTAAAGATCCGGGTGGGCCGCCGACACAAGTTCAGCCCTCGGGCCAGCTTGCGAACATTCCGATTTTCCGGTCTACGGTCAACTTTGTTCCGATCCCGGTGACGGTTCTCGATAAAAAACACCGCCAGGTCGCCGGACTTCAGCAGCAAGACTTCGAGATTCTCGAAAACGGGGTCCCGCAGCATATGACGTGGTTCAGCCCCGACATGATGCCGCTCTCGATTGCCCTGGTGATCGACCAGAGCCTCACTTCGGACATCATGCAAAAGGTGAATCAGAGTCTGAATGCCATCCAAGGGGCTTTCAGTCCGTACGATTCGGTTGCGGTTTTCACGTATTCCGACGGAGTGCGCCAGCTTACGACTTTTACCGCCGCGCAGGGCGCGCGGCTGCCTGCAGTCCTCGAGACCGCGAAGGCCAGCGGGACGGACATGCAGGTGCCGATCAACACCGGAGCATTTGCCAGTGGGCCAACGATCAACGGGCGTCCCGTCGATCCGAATGTCCAGCCGGGCCGCTACAACTCCATCGGCGCTCTCACGATCCCTAAGGAAGTCCATACCCTGAACGACGCGATCCTCGAGGCGGCGCACTCTCTTACCAGCCAGCCGAGAGACCAGCGGCGGCGCATCATCTACGTCATCAGCGACGGCAAAGAATCGCGCAGCAAAGCCAGCTTCAGAGACGTGGTTCATTACCTGCAGAGCAACCAAATCCAAGTCTTCGGAACGCTGGTAGGGGATTCGGCGACCTGGGGCCTGGGCTACCTCGATAAGTTCAAGCTGCCCCTGCTGCCGCTCTCTCCGGATAACATCCTACCCCGGTACGCCGATGCGACCGGCGGCCACCTGGCGGCTGAATTCTCCGAGAACGGCATTCAGCAGAGCTTCGCTGATCTCGCCGCCTTGGGCCATTATGAATACATCGTCGGATTCGACAGCAAGATTTCTCCGGTGAACAGCAGCTTCCGCAAGATTGAAGTGCGAGTCAGGCGGCCGGATGTGGATGTGATCGCGCCGCCGGGATACTACCCCATCGCCTCCGACATGCTGCACTAGGGCCTGTTATCGCGGAGCTCTTTCTGCGCGAAGGACGGCTCCGCGGTTTCTACAACCACCCATACATTCCGGAATGTTCGGGGCAGGCTTAGGGCCTGCCAACACTACCCGAACGGCGGCGACGAGAGCCATTTTTCCCAGTTCCAGGAAAGAGGAACCCATACGGGGTGTCCGCTGGCGACAAATGACAACGAAACGGGGAAAATTGGCCTCGTCCCTTTGGGTTGCGGCGCGAATCGGGTCATACTTCGTTGTCACCCTCAACCTTGGAACCACCAAAGCCTTCAGGCTCCGCCTCGTCTGACCCGATTTGCGCTCGCAGCGCCATCCGTTCGGGTAGTGTTAACAGGCCCATGAGCACAGTCACTGTTCCCTTCGCCTCGAGCGTCATTGCTTTGGGACTGATCGTCGCCGCTCTCTGGGGAGTGAGTGACTTTCTGGGCGGCATCGCTACGCGCAAAGCCGGAGCTTTGCTGGTAGTTGCCGTGGCGCACGGGCTGAGCCTGATGATCCTGATTTTCGTGGCCGTCGCGACCAGGGCCACCATACCCACAGGACGGGCAACGATCTGGGGGTTGATTGCAGGGCTCACCGGCGGACTCGCGATCATTGCCTTCTACAGCGCCCTGGCCGGGGGGCAGATGGGCTTGACGGCGGCGATGGCCGGCCTGCTGACCGCCGTGATCCCGGTGGTTTTCGCGTTCTTCACCGAAGGCCGTCCGAAGGCCACGCAGCTTGGGGGTTTCGCGCTTGCCGCTGCCGCGATCTGGTTTTTGGCCTATGAGCCGGGAGGAAAACCGCGGGCGCGCGGCCTCGGCCTGGCGACGTTAGCAGGCGTGGGCTTCGGCATCTTCCTGATCACTTCCAAATTTGCCAGCCAGGGGGCTCTCCTTTGGCCGTTGGCAGCGTCGCGGCTTGCCAGCACAAGCTTGGCATGTTGCATGCTTTTCGCCACTCGCAAAAAGACCCGCGGGGACCAAGACGCGCCGTCTGCGGCCTCGGATCGGCGCAAGAGCGGAGCCCTACGGGCAGGCGTTCTGATTGCGGGCGTGACAGGATTGCTGGAGGCCTTCGGCAACCTCCTCTACATGATCGCGACCCACGCGGGACGGTTGGATGTAGCGGCGGTACTCTCCTCGCTCTATCCCGCGACGACGATTCTGCTCGCGATATGGATTCTGAAGGAGCGGCTGAGCCCGAGAAAGATCGCAGGAATTGGATTGGCGCTGGCGGCCGCGGTGGTTATCTCGCTCTGAAGAAGCGCGCCGGCAAAAATGCTCTGCGCGCCGCCTTCGGTCGGCTTCTGTTTCGATGGAGAGGAGATACAGGGATCCTTCGGCTCTTCCCACCCCAGCAAGCAAGCTTGCCGGGGACCCCGGTTCTCGCCTGCGGCTCCGGAACCTCAGGATGACGGGTGAGAGCGGTAGATGCGGCGGAACAGCAGATTCCCTTCGGGAATGGCAACAAGAAAAGCGAAGCGAATGGGCTGCGCCAATGAACTGCAGATCTCCACTCCTGCGGCGCCGACGGGGAGGCCGGCTTGGCAACTACTTCGTTTCCGGAGTGGCTTCGGTCTTTGCCGCAGGTGCGGGAGCTTCTGTTTTGGCTGAGTCGCCCTTGATAGCTTCTTTGAAGCCACGAAGGCCCTCACCCAACCCCTTGCCCAACTCGGGCAGTTTGCGGGGCCCGAAGAGCACAAGCGCCACGACAAGAATAAGGATGAGATGCGTAGGTGTTAGTAATTCGCCCATAGTGGATTTCTTCCGGACTGCGCAGTCGCAGCGAAGCCGCGGAAACTCCTCCGATACGTTTATTGTCGCACAATCGCGCTCTTTGAACCGGGCACCATCCTACCCCTTCCGGTATGGCGGCCTCAATTCGCCGGCGCCTTTGCCAAACGCTCGGCGATCATCCGGTAGAACGATGGAAGATTCTCGCTCTCCCCTAAGGTTAGACGCCGGTAGACCTTCATGAGGGGGTAAAGGCGGGAGCCGCGCACCACCAGGGTAGTAACGGAAAGGGCAGAACCAGGGTATTCCGTCATCTCCCAATCGCCGCCAAAGTTCGCACGCAGCACCTCGCCGAAGTAACCGCCCCAAAGCCTGGTTTGGAATTCGAGATCGACCGCGGCCTGACCATCCAGAATTTTTTCCAGGAGGCCGATCGAGGATGGGCTCAGATCGAGCCGCTGCCGATGGGCGCTCCAGGCCACCCGGACCGCCTCTTGGGCATAGGCCAGCATCATGCTCTCAATCGAGTCATACGCCGCGCTCGACAGCCTGTCTTTTGCGTCCATGTGGTTTAGAGCAGAATCAGCATAGGCATACCCGCCCGAATGTCTGGGAAGTTGGATTTTTCTTGATGAAAAATCCAGTCTGGCATCTACCCCGCCCGGTACAGTTGTGCTGATTCTGCTCTAGTCTCCGAAGTCTAAAGTTCGCTGAACAATTCGACGAATCGACGAGCACCCCAAAACCCTCAGAGGCTAAAGCCCTGTGATTTTGCGGCCTTTATGCGCGACTAAAGCGGATACCGCAAGGAGAAAGAATCCGCTGGGGTCGCGGTGACCGCAAAGTCACGCCCTGATACAAAGCTAAGTTCACTTCTTGAACGAACTGGAGTGATGAGAATGTTTGCGGCATCCGCCTAATGGCTCAGGACACTAGGGTACAGCAGGGAGGCGGACGCGCGGCCGATTCGACAATCTTCGCGGCTCTGTGGAATCCATTTTGCGCTGCTTTTGGAGGGAGCCGCGGCCACGCGAAAGGGGCTCTTCGATCGATCGCGGCGCGAAAAATGCATGGACGCCATGTATCTTAAGGACTGGTGTTTGTTTGGGCGCCGGCATCCTGGTGCGCGGGGTAAGTCCGGCCTAGGGTTTTTGGAGGTATTTGGTTGAAGGGAATGCGTGTTGCTTGCTGGAAGGGGAGAGCCGCGACGGTTCTCGTAAGCTGTGGAATTTTGTTGAGCGGCGCGGCGTGGGGCCAAGCGGGTCCGACGGCGCCCACAATTCAACAAACCCCGTCTCTCTCAAACGAAACGCTGACCCACGTGACCTACAGCAATGAGTGGGAGATCTACGGCGGCGCAGCTTTTTCGCACTTCAATGGCGGCCCCAGCTTGATTGTGGGAACCAACCTGGGTGGTTTCGACGTGCAGGGCACACGCTGGTTTACCGGGCGGGTCGGTGTAACGGCGAATCTTCGCGGCTATTACGGAACTCAGGGTGTCGTGCCCAACGCCTTGAACATCCACGGCCCATTCATCTTCGAGCACCAGTTTCTTGGCGGCGTCAGCTATCGAGTGGCCAAGCGCGCGCACGCCGCACTCAATCTGCATGCCCTGGCCGGAGGCTCGTATGGCATCTTCAGCTCCGCCTTGGACAAAGGGGAGACGCCTCCGCAGTTCGGCATGTTCAACGATGGCGTGGCCTTTGCGACGGCGCTGGGCGGATCCCTCGACCTGAACCGCTCGCCCAAAGTCGCGCTGCGGATCTCCCCCGATTACCTTTTGACCACCTTCGGCAACACCCGGCAAAACGAGTTTGCGATCTCGGTTGGAATCCTGTACCGTTTCTCGAAGCCGCGCTAGCAGCGCGCCGCCTGCAACAAAAGTCCCGGTCTCGAGGCCGGGATTTTTCTTTGCTTGCTTGGGCAAGCATGAAAAGCAATTCATACTTGAAAGTATGAAAATGGGAGAGCGCGGACGGGTCACCATTCCGAAGAATATCCGGGAACAATTCGGCCTGGGACCGAATTCCGAAATCGAGTTTCAGGTCGTGCGGGGGACGATTGTTCTCAAGAAAGCGCCTAAAAAGCTGAACCTCCGCGCGTGGAAGGGACGCGCTGGAGATCACTTTCGCAAGCTCGGCTATGCTTCGGTAGACAAGTTTATCGACGACGTGCGCGGCCGATGACTGGCCTCATCGACGCGACTATCTTGGTCGATCTTGTGGATCCGAGCAAAACCGCTGCGGATTGACTCCGGCGATTTAGAGCGGATTTCTCACACTCTCTGTCGTTGAGCGAGGATGACGGCGAGGTTGCGAACAGCAGATTCCCTACCGCATTTTTCCTGACACGTGGACGTGGTCATGGTTGTTCTGTGCGGCCATTCTCCGATGGAATGGCCGCGTTCGGTTCTGTTCTCTTCTCCAGCACCATCAGGAAAAATGCTCTTGCGGAAATGACCGAAAGAAAAGCAAGTGCAAATGCCCCAATCAAGCCAACCCCGGGCTTGAATGGGCCACCCGCAAGGCCTGGCGATATAGGACAGGATGACGGCCGGGGAAGCAACAGCAGATCTCTCCGCTACGACGGCGCTGTGCGCCGCCTCCGGTCGAGATGACAGGGTTGACTGAGAGTATGAGAAATTCGGGCTAGATCAGCTCGTGACCGGCAAAGAAGTAGCCGATCTCAAAGGCTGCCGTCTCTTCCGCATCCGAGCCGTGGATGGCATTTTCCTCAATCGAGCTCGCGAATTTTTTGCGGATGGTTCCGGGCTCGGCATTCGCCGGATTGGTGGCGCCCATCACCTTGCGCAAATCGGCAATGGCATTTTCCTTCTCAAGCACCAGTGCAACGATGGGGGCGGAGGACATGAAGGTCGTGAGCGAATCGAAGAACGGCCGGTGGGCGTGAACGGCGTAGAAACCCTCAGCCTGGCTTTTTGAAAGGAACATCTTCTTGATGGCGACGATGCCGAAGCCGGCCTTGTCGAACTCGGCGAGAATGGCGGCGGTATGGCCGCGGCGGACGGCGTCAGGCTTGATGATGCTGAAAGTGCGTTGCGGCAAACGGGTGGTTCTCCTTGAAATAGCGATTCGCTTGTAGCTCTTCTATCCAAAGCTAACAGGTAAAAGCCAGCTAGCTGTCAAACCCAGAATTTGCGTCCGGGCGTCCTCCCCGAAAGAAACCGTGAAACGACAGGTTGAACCTACTTGCCGATGACCTTGGCCAGGGTTTCGCCGATGGCTGCGGGAGATTGCACGACATGGATGCCGGCCGCGGTCAAAGCCGTCATCTTGTCCGCCGCCGTTCCCTGCCCGCCGGAGATAATGGCGCCGGCATGGCCCATGCGGCGTCCGGGAGGCGCGGTCTGCCCGGCGATGAAGCCCACCACCGGCTTTTTGACGTGGGCCTGGACATAGGCAGCGGCCGCTTCCTCCGCGGCGCCGCCGATCTCGCCGATCAGGATGATCGATTCCGTCTGCGGATCCTCATTCAGCAGCTTGAGGGCGTCGACGTGGGTGGTGCCGATAATGGGATCTCCGCCGATGCCAATGGCCGTCGATTGCCCGATGCCGCGTTGAGTAAGCTGATAGACCGCCTCATAGGTGAGGGTTCCGGAGCGGGAGACGATTCCCACACTGCCTTCTTTGTGGATGCGGCCGGGCATGATGCCGACTTTGGCCTTGCCGGGAGAGATCACCCCAGGGCAATTCGGGCCGACGAGGCGCGACTTGGAGTGCTTGAGCACGCTCCACACCTTCACCATGTCGTTGGTGGGAATGCCTTCGGTGATGCAGATAATCAGCGGCAACCCGGCGTCTTCCGCTTCGAGGATCGCATCGGCGGCAAACGGAGGGGGCACGAAGATGACGGTAACGTTGGCTCCCTCTTTTTCGACAGCCTCGGCAACCGTATTGAAGACCGGCCAGCCCTCGTGCGTGGTTCCGCCTTTGCCCGGCGTGACGCCGCCGACAACCCGCGTTCCGTATTCCGCACAGCCCTTGGCGTGAAAGGTTCCTTCTCTGCCCGTGATTCCCTGCACGATCAACCGCGTATTCTTATCGACCAAAACGGACATCAGTTCGTCCTCGATTCGTTAAACAGTTGTTAGTGGTCAGTTCTCAGTTGTCAGTGGTCAGTTCTCAGTGATCAGAAGCTGCAACCGATAACTGACG
>DATAWF010000169.1:0-4015 GCA_036267335.1 Acidobacteriaceae bacterium | reverse complement strand
TGTTCTTTGACCCGGCAGTCAGCATTAGAGTTCCACCTCCTTTTCCTTGCTGACCAACACTTTGAAAACTTTCGCCGGACTCTGGCCTTGTTTCTGGAAGGAAGAGTCGTCGTTCTCGTAACGAATCTCCAGGTAGTGGCCGATGTGGCCGGGATGGATTTTCTTGTTCAGGTCATTGGTCCCGAGAAACGTGAGACGGGTATTGTTCTCGCCCTGCAGCATATATTCCACGGCCTCTTTTTCGTTGACCGTAGTGGGCTCGATGCGACGAAGAACCCCTGCAATCATCTGGCCTGGCTTGCTGAACTTAAACATCTCGGGCGCTTTGACTTCCTGCATCTCGCGGCGCTTCACTTCCTGCGGTCTAGGCTGTGCCGATGTTGCCATTTTGTTGCTCTCCTATGCGGCTGGTTGCCGCAAACTTGTCGTGCTGAAATCTGGTTGCGTACACGGTGCTGACCAATTCGCGAAAACGGTGCAGCTCGTGATCGAGCTTGGTCTTCGGACGGGGATGAGCGGCGGGGAAAAATTCCGGAGTGAGCAGGAGCAAGCCCAACTGCCCCGGTTTTGTCCTTCCGTGAACATGACGCTCGGCAAAACGACTCTCGGCCGGCGCTCGCGCCACCCGCAAAACGTTTTTCTCGAAATCGAAGCTGATCTGGTGCGCAGGAACAAAACCGAGATCCACCACGCACTTCGAGCCGCAATCCGGGCACTCCTCGGAATCTTCCGGATCGTCTTCGTCAGCCACAACGATGCCGCGGAAGATGCCATAGGTCCGCACCAGACGCCGCCGATCCGTCGCCGCCAAAAATTCTTCGAGCACCGCCGGATCGTCCAAAAGTTCCACAACTTTCGCGACGTACTTGATTAGTTCGTAGGCCGTGCCTTCGTCCGCCGCGCGAATGTAGGAAGTGTGTCCAGCCCCGCCAGTAGCCCAGACCCAGAGCTGATTGAGTTCCAGAAAAGGGAAGTACTCGCCTTCCATCAGCACATTCAGGTGCGGGTGAAAAGTTTCTTCCTCGCGGTTGTAGGTCACCTCTAGCGCCACGATCGCCCCGATTGTTTTTCCCTTCCAGCCCACCGAGCGCCGCAACCGATTCCAACTTTTCCAGAGCGAGGCAATGCCCTCTTGCAGCTCCGACCTGGCGCAGTTCCTCTCCGCGAGAACCACGTAACGCAACCCCTTCCGCCCAAGAACGAATTTCTGCACCCGCCCCGCCAGAATTTCCGAGCGGCGATGGCTGCAATGCGGGCACACCCGCACCGAACAGGAATTAAACGGCTTCGCCCAGTCATGGCTCTGGTCGCAGCGCTTATGCCGGAAGGACTTATGGCAGGCCGCGACCTTCGGCACGAGGTGATGGTGATGTTCCGTCTTTTCAAGGGCTTCCACCAACTCCCCCTGCAACTCATAGCGGTCTAGAAGGCGAAACTCTTTGCCCAGAAATCCAGAAGCAACTCCCGGATCAAAGGCAACCCCGTCACTGCAATCTGTCGATTTATTCACTGGTATCTAGTAAAGAAGTCAAAAGCTAAAGACCCTCTCTCCCGAGAGCGTTTGGCGCTCCCCGGCTTTCCAGGTTTTTTGTTTCCGAATCTGGCATGGGTTGGCCGAATTTCGGAAACGGGGTTGAGTGCCGAGAGCCTGCCGTCATCGTCGCGGGACGTGAAAACCTGGTAGAAGACACGTTGCCCGCTCTGGTTTGGGACTCACGACACTCAACTCTGTTTCCGCTCATGCGGTTATGCCTCTGTGACTTAGTTCGATTTTCAGCTCGATGTTCCGGAGCACATTGAAGTCCCGCCAGCGGCTGAGATGAAAGCGCAGATTGGTTTTGCCGCTTCTCGCGGCGCTGCATGGTTGACCTGGTTGTGCCTTGCAGGTGCGGCACTCCATGCGCTGCGGAGGCCCGTGCGGCTCCGGAATCGACACAAAGAACTTGCCGCGCGGCATGGTGTGGTGGCGGAAGGTCACAGCTCCCCCGCCGCGCGCAATCCATCAGCATCAAGTTCCCCCGGCTTTCCGCGCAGTTCGATCGGCTCTCCACAATTTCCGCATCGCGTGAGGGTTGCGTCGAGCGAGAGCCTTAACTGGCGACAATCGCCACACCAGTATTCAAACGGCTCTCCTTTTGGCGCGACCAGCAATAGCTCTCTCACAGCTCCCCCGCCGCCCGCGCCTTGAAGTCCGCCGAGGCTTCTTGAACGTTGAATTCCCGGTGCTGACAACGCACCACAAACCTCTCGCCCCGGCGAAAGACCGGGCGCCACCCCGACCCCCCACAGAGGGAGCAGGAAGCTGTCACAGATTTTTGATTTGAAGGTCGTTCGGTTTTCAGGTACGCTAGCGGCATAATTTGACTCCGTGAAAGGGTTGAATTTTGAAGTTCAACGGCTCAGAGAATGCAGAACTCTGGGCCGTTCGCGTTTCTGCGAGACCCGAATTCAGCCGCCTTTCCCTCGACGCGGAACCGATTGGCACTCGTAGGTCATGATTGCTAATCCTCCTTTCCGGTCGCTCAATGCTTCACCCCCTCAACTGGTTTGCCGAGCACGGTCGGACCAAAATCGTGATCGCCCTTTTCCGGCTGGAACTTGAAGCCCCGGGATAGCAGATCAAAGGCTTTCTGTTTCCAGTTCTCGGGGTCGGATTGCGAGAGAAGTTCAATCTCGCGCTGCTCCGCGGCGGTCGCATAACTGACAGCAATGGTCGCGGGCGAGCGCGTCGAATAGTCAACCGGCAATTGGGTCCAGATCACTTCCGCGGGGTCGTAGGCTTTGATCCGCGCGACGCTGATTTCATCGAGCACGATCATCAAATCCACTCGACCATTGCGCCGAACCCGGCTGATTAACAACATCTCTTCTCCCTTTGCTCTGCCTATCGCAGGGCCGCCCAAACCGCCCCAGCAACCACCAGCGAAACCACGATCACGGCAATCCACCACCACGCCTCGGCCCGATCCGGACAGGTCAACATCTCCCCACAGTGCGGGCAGCGCAGACGTAATCTGCGGACGCGCTCGCTCACGCAGGCACCGCCATTTCACAGCGGCACACTCTTCCTCCACCAAGCTGCTCGCCACACTCACTGAGCCCTTGATGGATGTGGCCACAGCGCGGGCAGGTGGAGTCTTCGGAGTAGCGGCGCTGGGCCGGCGGCGGCATCTGGGTCACCGAGCGCGGGCATTTTGCGGCCTCGCTCAACTCGTACAACCAGGCCTTGAAGTCCGAAGCGTCAATGAGGCGCGTGCCATTTTCCAGGCGGGCTTCGGTGACGTGCGTCTCCAGGTATTCCAGGAAGACGCAATCGTCCTGGAGACCGAGCTGGCGGAATTCGGCGATGATCTGTTTGGGAGTCATGCGGATTCCTCCTGACCATCGTTTTCGCGGCGCGGCTCTTCTCGGCGAACGAGGCGTCGCTCGGACTGAACTGGCTTTTTGGGCGAAGCGACGATGACGGCCGCGGCGCATTCCTGACAGCGGCGGCGCTTGGCGATCAACGGTTCATGTTCGCCGGGAAAGACTGTCACCTTGTGGCCGCATTCCAAAGTTTCGCGGACGCTGATCGAAATCAGGCTGGGCTCGCTCGGATGCGGATGTCCGGTCGGTTTGCGAAAAGTGACGATGCGAAGTGGGGCGCGGTACGGCTCATGCGAAGTGGGCATGAGGCGGGAGGCTACTTCGTGGAAGTCTAAATTCTCCGGATCGAGGGGCTTGCGTCCGATTTCCGAAAAGAGCAGAACGGCGGCGACCAGGACAGCCACCAGAAGGTCGGACCATACAGTGCGGCGGGTTTTACAGAATACCTGTTGCCCCGCCTTATCGGACGTAAACACGTATTTGTACGCACAACTTTGCAGAGAAGTTGTAGACATGGGATTAAGCGGCTATTCCTTCCTTGGCGGCAAGAACCCGAAGACCCCAGCGGCACAACTCCGAAGCCTTCACGCCGAGCTTCTTGTTGAGCGCGTCGATTAATTTGCGATCTTCGGAGTTGAGCCGAACCGAG
>DATAWF010000168.1:0-6338 GCA_036267335.1 Acidobacteriaceae bacterium | reverse complement strand
GGAGATGGTGATGCCGGGAGACAATGTGTCGCTCGAGATCGAGCTGCACACGCCGGTGGCCATGGAGAAGGGGCTGCGCTTCGCCATCCGCGAAGGCGGCCGCACCGTAGGCGCCGGCACCATCGCCGAAATCATCAAGTAAGACAGCGAAGGGGGCCGGATTCCGGACCCTTTTCGCTCGCAAGGGGCTCAAAGCCGCGAAAAACCGCCCCTTGGAAGTGGTTGGGTTCGACAAGGCTGGCGGGACAAGCGAGAACGGTTATACTAGCGAGGGAAGGAAGACAAGCCCCTCCGGTAGGCAAGCGGTTTCTCTTTTGCGACCACCCCGTGTCGTGTTTTCGATTCGCAGGGGCCTGACGATCTCAGCCTCTGACGTCTCGACCGAGAGGACCGGCTGCACCCTCTCCCGCCGCGGCGGGAATATATTTTTGGAATTGATTTTCCGGCGCGACGACAAAGGCCGGCGTAGCAAATTTGAACGGTTTTGGAGTACTTCGATGCGCGAAATCATCACGTTGCAGTGCCCCGAGTGCAAGGAGCGCAATTACTCGACGACGAAGAACAAAAGAACGACCACTGGCCGTTTGGAGTTCTCGAAGTTCTGCAAGCGCTGCCGCAAGCACACGGCACACAAAGAGACCAAGTAGCGAAACAGCTGCTAGCTTCTAGCCTTTGGCTAGGAGCTAAAAGCTGAAGCGAGAGGGCGAAAGCGGTTTACCGCGGGCCCTAAAATATTAGGGTGAATGGAAGGCGAGCGCCGGGATCGCGCGAGCCGGACAGAGGGCGAAAGCGGTTTACCGCGGGCCCTAAAATTTTAGGGGCGTAAGCTCAACGGTTAAACTGTCGGTCTCCAAAACCGAACTTGGGGGTTCGAATCCCTCCGCCCCTGCCAGTTCGATAGCGCTTGGAAGCGCCACCACCCAGCCTAAGCAGCCGGAAGCGGCGTGCGATACCAGCGGGCAGAAGCAGCAACCGGATTGAGGGCAGCAGTGGCGGCGACGCGAAGCCCGGAATAGGAAGCGGGTATGGCAAAATCGGCAACAATGGCTCGCGACGAAAAACAAGGCGGCGAACCTGGCAAGTCGGTCGAAAAGGCAAACAAGGCTCTGAAAGCGAACAAGGCTTCCGGGCAGGGAGGCTCTTCGTCCGCACTGAGTGAGAATGCCGTCACCGGCGCCTTCACGCGCAGCGTGGACTTCCTCAAAGACGTGCGCAGCGAGATGCGCAAAGTTGTTACGCCGTCCTGGAAAGAAGTGCGTTCGATGACCACGGTGGTGATCGTGACGGTTTTTGCGTTTGCCGCGTTCTTCTACGTAGTGGATGGAGTCCTGGGCAAGATCGTCCAGACCACGCTGCATTGGCTGGGCGGCGGGCAGTAGGTCAGGCCGTCAGCTTGAAAGAGAAATCCGATGATTGAAGAGAACAACCAAACCTCTCCGGAGCAAGGTTCCGGAGGCCCGGTGGGCGAGCCGCCGACCGGAGGCATTCCTCCGGAGGGACTCAAGCCTCCCGAGAATGAGAATTTCAAGTGGTACATCATCCACGCCTATTCGGGCTTTGAGCGCAAGGTCAGAGAGTCTCTGGAGGGCCGGATTCAGGCCTTCGGGCTGCAAAACAAGATCGGCCGCATCATGATCCCCACTGAGCCCGTAACGGAGATCATCAACGGCAAGAAGCGCACCGTCGAGCGCGTCTTTTTGCCCGGCTACGTTCTGGTCGAGATGGATCTCGACAACGATCTCTGGCATGTCATCAAGAACACTCCCCGAGTGACCGGTTTCCTCGGCACGGGTGACAAGCCGGTAGCGCTCAGCGAAGAAGAGGTCAGCTCGATTCTCTTCCGCACCGATGTCGCGAAGGACAAGCCGCGGCTCAAGATCAAGTTCGAAAAGAACGAATCCGTGCGCATCACCGACGGGCCATTCGCCAACTTCAATGGAGTCGTGGACGAGGTCAACGAAGACCGCGAAACGTTGAAGGTGATGGTGACGATTTTTGGCCGGTCCACTCCAGTGGAGTTGGAATTCGGCAAGGTAGAAAAGGCGGTCTGACCGGTTCAGCCGCGATTGGAAAGGATTTCAAATGCCTCCGACAAAGAAAGTGCAGACGCTCGTCAAGCTCCAGATCGAGGCCGGGAAAGCGAATCCGGCTCCGCCGGTGGGTCCCGCTCTGGGCCAGGCGCAGGTCAATATCATGGAGTTCTGCAAGCAGTTCAACGCTCGCACCCAGAACAAGGAAATGGCCGGCCTGATCATCCCCGTCGTGATCACGGTCTACGTGGACCGCTCCTTCACTTTTATTACCAAGACCCCTCCGGCCTCGGTGCTGCTCAAGAAGGCCGCTAACCTGGCGAAAGGCTCGGCCGCTCCGAACAAGGACAAGGTGGGCAAGGTCACGGAAAGTCAGGTGCTTGAAATCGCCAAGCAGAAGATGCCTGACTTGAATGCCGCTTCCGTCGAAGCAGCGGTCAAGAGCATCCGCGGTACCGCGCGCTCGATGGGAATCGAAGTCACCGCCTGATTCGCGGCTCGACTCGGTCCGCTCATTCCCGGCACGACCCCCTGAAGCAGCAGGTTTCTATCATCACTCCACTTCGCCGGCGTGCGAAGTGGAGTGTTTCTCTTTTGCGTCTCTTTCGTCATTCCCATAGGGAATCTGCTGCTTGGTAGGCGCGGCTTCAGCCGTGCCAAAATCGCGCAACATCTTTTGGGCTTTACAGCCCCTAAAGGGCCGTTTCTCGCCGTGGGTGCCCATTCAAGCCCGGTTTTGGCTTGAGTGGGGCAATTTGCCTTCTGTCATTCCCGTAGGGTACCTGCTGTTTGGCGACCGCAAACAGCGCGCAAAGCGCTGACCACTGACCACTGACAACTGACCACTTCATTTGCCTTTGCTTCTCTTTCTGTCATTCCCGTAGGGAATCTGCTGTTGGCATCTCCCGGCCGCCGTTATCGCTCGATGCCCCGTAGCCATGGGCGAGGGGCCGAAGGATCCCTGTATTTCTCTTTTCGCCGTGGAAAGAAACAGTCATCCTCCCGGACAGTCACATTTCCCTGATCGCCTTTTCCTAGTCTAAGAGCGTTTGCCGCCGCTCTTAACGCGGCATCGTGCCGAGATACGCCTTCACTCCCGCGCAAAGAATCTGGATTCCGATGCACAACATGATGAAGGAGGAGAGGCGCATGAACACTGAGGTTCCGGTGGCTCCCAGCAATTTCTCTGCCGCCCGTGCATAGCGATAGCAGATGTAAATGATGAGGCAGACAACGATAATTCCCACAAGCGATGCAATGAGGGCACGGGGCGACAAAACGGAGCCTGCGCTCAGCTCTGCGGGCAGGTGAGCGCCCAGCGTGATTGCTACCGAGATCGATCCCGGTCCTACGGTGATGGGCAGCGTAAAGGGGTAGAAGGCCTTTTCGAGAATTCCCGTGTCTTCGTCATGGTTCGATTTCGCTTGTTCCGTGCCCTTCGCGAGCAGCGACCAGCCCGTTGCCGCAACCACCAATCCTCCGCCGATCTGTACCGCATAAATCGAGATGCCGAAGAAGGAGAGGACCTTCACTCCCCAAAGCAGCGATCCGATCAGGAGAAAGAAGCTATAGATGGTAATCTTGCGCGCCAGCACTCCCTGAATCTCCTCGCTGACGTCGCCCCCCAGCATGTTCAGGAAGATCGCGGCGCTCCCGAGTGGGTTCACGATGGGAAAGAGCGCGCCCACCACCAGGATGGTCGCGCTGGTGACGGCAAAAGTTTGATGAACGATATCGATCACGTAAGCAGGCTCAGAACTCCCGGACTCTGCGGGAGTCCTCTTCGAAGGTATTAGAGCATGCCAGGCTCTGCCCCGGGCCTTTTGGTCCGCGACGGAGGAATTGTCGAAACCCGTGCAGCACTTCCCGGTAAGCGAGAAGGCTGATGAACCCGGGGCGAAAAAACCATCTAGAATCGAGGGCGGTAGATCCTCCCATGCCTTACTTTTTGGCGCTCGACGCCGGCGGCACAAAAACGATCGGCGTAATTGGCGACAGCGAGCGCGAGCTCGCGCGGGCAGAAACCGGAACCATCAAGGTGCTCCGTGCCGATCCGGAATCCGCTCGCTCCAATCTCGCGTCGCTTCTCCGCACCCTCTCGTTGAGCTCCAATGTCGATTTGCAATCGATCACCCGAATCTGCATCGGGATTTCCGGCATTCGCGCGCCGCGCGTCGGCAATTGGATCAGAGAGAATATTCCGCTGCTTGCCGCGGGAGAGTTGCTGCTTTGCGGGGACGAGGAGATTGCTTTGGACGCGGCCTTCGGCGATGGCGCGGGCATTCTGGTGGTCGCGGGCACCGGCTCGAATGCGGTAGGCCGAGGCGCCAGCGGGAAAACAGCCCGTGCGGGAGGATGGGGTCCATTGCTGGGTGACGAGGGCTCCGGCCATTGGATCGGGCAAGAGGCTCTGCGCCGCGCCTTGCGTGCGGAGAACGAGGGCCGTCCTTCAGCGCTTTTGGCCAAGATCGCGGGTTTTTGGCAACTCGCTGGAATCGAAGAACTCGTTGAGCGGGGAAATGCAGCCCAGGCCCCGGACTTTTCCGCGCTGGCGCCGTTGGTGGCCTCCTGCGCGGAGAGCGGAGACTCCGCCGCCAAAGAGACAGTCGAACGCGCCGGCGAGGAACTGGCGCGGTTGGCGGCGCTGGTCGTACGACGCTTGCGAGAGCAGGGCGAATCCGCATCGCTTCGGGTGGCCTTCGCAGGCAGCGTGCTTTCGTCGCCAGGCCCGGTGCGCATTGCGGCGATTGAGACGCTCAAGCGGTCGAATCCCGAGATCGAGGTCTTCGCGCAATCGGTCGATCCGGTCGAAGGCGCCCTGTGGCGCGCCCGCAACGGCCTACGGTGAGAGGCCGGCAGCCGCGTAGCAAAAGCTTTTCCCAAAGCACCCACTCCACGCGCAAAATATCTGAACAATAAGGTTCTCTTCTCCGTCTTAGGGGGTGAATAGCAACGTTATGGCGACTTCGCACCCCATCGGCGTCGAGGAGACGAGCGCATTGCCTGGAAACGAGCGTCTGGCGGACGAAGAATTTTCTCTGCTTGTCTATCGCCAGAATCGCTTCGCATTTCGCATTGCCTATGCCCTGCTCCGCCATGTTCAGGATGCGGAAGACGTCGTGCAGGAGGCCTTTCTTAAGCTGTATCGAACCGGCGGGTGGAAGGATATGCGCGATGAGAGGGCTTTCCTGGCGCGGATGGTCTGGAGAATGGCCATCGATCGCCGCCGCGCCGGGGGCCGTGAGACTGCGGGAGAAACCGATATGGACCAAAGACCATCGTCCGCGGCCTCTCCCGAGCAACATGTAACCAGCGCGGACGCGACGGCAACGATCCATCGCATGATTGATGCGCTGCCCGAGGATCTGCGTCAGCCGATCGTGCTCTCCGGCATCGAAGGCATGACCTCGCGCGAGATTGCCGCCGTGCTGCGCTTGCCGGAGGGTACGGTGCGAACCAGGCTGATGCGCGCACGGAAGCTACTCAAAGAAAAATTCGCTCAGTTGCAGGAGAGTCTTTATGAAGGATGATCTCGATCTCTTGCTCGACCGATCGCTTGAAACCTACTCTGCCGTCGAGCCGTCGCCCGATCTCGCGGAAGCTATTCTGCGGCGCAGCCAGACGGCCGCGGCCGGCCTGCCCGCAAAGAGGAGACGTCGAATCGCTTGGACCTTCGCGCTCGCTGTGCCCGCAACTGCTCTGATTCTGGTGGTGATGCTGGCCGTCAGGTTTGGCCTGCCCCATTCCTCGCTGGCGACCAAGCTTCCTGAAAGAGCGGAGCAGGTTCCCGCTCCTCCACAACTCGCGAATCACCAGCAGACAAATCAAATGACTCGCGAATCAGACGCTGTTACGAAAGCTTCGCTGGAACGGCCGCGCGTTTCGCACAGTGTGGCCAAAAGCAAAGAGCGGGCTCCGGAGAGAGATTTCTACGTTGTGCCAGCCTCGCCCGAGGAGCGGGCTCTGGTCGAGTTTGTTCAGCAACATCCGCAGGAGGCCGCGGCGATCGCGGAGCAGCAGAAGCACGCCCTCGATCCTCTACGCGAGGACCCGATTGTCGTCGCGCCCATTGAGATCAAGCCCATTACGATTGCCGCCATCGATTAGGAGAACTGTATGGTCAAAAGAATCAAAACTGCTTTCATGCTGCTGATCGTTGTGCTCACCTGCAGTGCCACGGCGCTGCTGCATGCGCAGCAGCCGGACGCTTCCTTGGATGCAAGTCCAGAGCGCTATTTCCGCCTTGATTTTCGCGTGCTGCAAGTGTCGCCGGAGGGCAAGGTTGCCGACAGCCGCTCTTACAGCGAG
>DATAWF010000167.1:0-4409 GCA_036267335.1 Acidobacteriaceae bacterium | reverse complement strand
GAGCGGCGCGGGAAAGAAGAGCGGCACGGCCGGGCGCGGCCCCGGCGTTTCTCACCCCAGAGGTTTCGGCGACACGGCCGGATTGAGAGCAGTCTCTTGGCAGAAAGCGAAAATGCCTTCAGCGCTTCGCGCCCGGCATCGATTAAGCCTTTGAGCGCTTCGTGGTCGGCATCGATTAAGCCTTCAGCGCTTCGCGCTCGGCATGGATCAAGCCTTTGAGCGCTTCGCGCTCGGCATGGATCAAGCCTCGAGCGCCTCGCGCTCTTCGAGGCCATGACGGCGAAGCAGACTCGGCAGATTCTGCGAGAATGCGGACCGCGGCATGACCATGTCGCAACCGGCTTCGACGGCCTTGGCCTTCAGGTCGCCCTGCAGGTGATTCAAAAAACCGATGACCGAGGTGCCGCGCTTCAACTTGCTCTTGATGCGGGGAATCAACGTGAGCGGCTTGGCGCCGACGTTGTTCAGGTCGAAGACGATGAGCGAGGGCCGCTCGCCATCGGGAGCATCCGCGAGCCGGGCGACGATGTCTTTGTCGGCCTTGACGAAGCCGACCTTCACTCCGAGCTTGCGCGCGGTCTCTTGAATCTTGGCCAGAAAGAACAGATCTTCGATGAAGCAGTAAATGCGCGTGGGAGCGTCTTCGCGCACCGGCGCGACAATCGGCTCGGGAGAGACAGGGCCGGCATAAAAGCCATTCTGTCCGCCGCGGTATTCGATGGTCGAGGGAGGCCCGTCGGCGACGTTTCCGTTGACCGTGCGATAGCTGTGGTCCATGGGACCGACAAAGGTTTGCGGGCGCCGCTTCTTGCTTTTCCGGCGGCCATTGTTGCCGCCCTGGGGAGCGCCATTGCCATTGCTGCCATTGCCGTTCCGCGCGGCGAACTTGCGCGGTCCGGAGTTGGATTTGGGCTTGGATTTCGCGGAAGGATTGCCGGAAGCCTGCGGGGCGGCTTCATTGGCGTGGCCTTTGTTCTGGCCATTCACAAAACCTTTGCGTCTGCGGCGGCGGCGTCTATGGCCTTGGCCCTGCGGCTGCCCCGAAGCCATGGGCGCCGGATTCGACGGCGGCTGGGGCTGATTCTGCTCTATTGTCATGCATGCACCTGGTGCTTTTGCGATTCTTCCGCTTGTGCCGCCACCGCTTGAAGCCGGGGAGGCACGCGGAAATTCAGGTCTCCGCTTGGCCGGAAATTTGGAAAAATCTCCGGCACACTCGAGAGGGATCGATCCGAAGGATGCGTTTCGAGGTAAAGCGTACGATTTGGTCTTTCCAACAGCGTACTAATCTACTGTTCCCAGTACCGCTTGATTTGGAGCTGCGGGCCAGGCGAAGGACGCCGTTTTAGAGCAACCGCACAGAAACTGTGATGTGGTGAGATCGGTTCTATGCAGTCTTTTTTCACCCCAGCAAGCTAGCCGGGAAACCCGAACCTTGGCGAAGTGGCTGCGTCCACAGCCGTCCGCTACTTTACACCATCTGTGCTTTGCTCCAGCCCAGGAACGAGACGCGGCAGTCAAACTCTTTTTCTCTTTTTTGACTCTCGAGAAATGCGGCGAGCCGGGCGCTCAACGGAGGCTCTGGCTCTCAGCCGCTCGATAGGCAAAAACGATCATACACAGATCTCCGGAGAAGAGCAACAAGGGGTGGAAGATCCAATGTTCCGGCTGAACAGGGTTGGATTGCCATGCAAGTAAAAGAGCCACGCTTGCGCGTGGCTCTTTTACAATGGCCAGTCACTGGCCTCCCCCAAATTACCCGTCTTTTTTCTTACGAAATCGCGGGTATTCAATCAAGCCCTGCTGGCGGCTGGTCCTCATGGAACCTTCGCTCTGCCCGGCGGGACCTAGCTCGTGAAAGTTTCTTCGAGCAAGCTTTGTGCGTCTCTGGCCGTCACTGTTATATGCACTTGGCGTGCCATTCTCGCCGTCCTTTATTTTCAATAAGTTAATAGACGCTCGGAGCCGAGTCTTCTGAAATATGGAGGTCCGCCTCCTGCCACTATCCGGGAATCCATAGATATCGAAGGTCGAAGGCCCTTCTTTTTTCAGTGCTGGCAATCAGGACAGAAGTGGGTGCTTCGTCCGGCAATCACCAGGCGCCGGATGGGGGTTCCGCAGACCACGCAGGGCTGCTTGGCGCGCTGATAGACCCGGTGTTTGAGTTGGAAAAAGCCTTTGGCTCCCTCGGCATCGACATAATCGGAGATCGAGGAGCCACCGAGCGCGATGGCCTCCTTCAGCACTTGCTGAAGACTGCGGTGAAGACGAGCCATCTCCTGGCTGCTGAGCCGGGCCGCCATGCGCCGAGGCCGGATTCCCGCGCGGAAGAGACTCTCGTCAGCATAGATATTTCCCACTCCCTGGAGGAGCTTTTGATTCAGCAAGGCAGCCTTGATCGAGCTTCGGGTTTTGGAAAAGAGCGCGGCAAATTCCGCCGCGGAGAGGGCGAGAGGCTCGCGGCCGCTGCCGGTGAAGCCCGCTCCTGTTGCGGAGACAGGATGCAGGGCAAGCCGGCCGAAGCGTCTGGGATCGACGAAGCGGAGCTCGCGGCCTGAAGCCAACGAAAGAATCGCGTGAGTGTGGGGCGGAGCGGGCACTTCAGGAGTCGAGACCAGCAATCTGCCGGTCATGCCCAGGTGCACGATCCATTGTAGCGATTGAATCGAGTGGATCGAGCTGGCCTTCTTCGATGCCCTTTGCGAAGACGAAGCACGGGGGGCGGAAGAGCCTTTTTGGACGGAAGGAGCTTCCGCCGACACCAGGTCGAAGACAATGTGCTTGCCTACGCGATAGACGCGCGCGATGCTCTTGCCTAGCAAAGCTTCGGCCATGGCCCCGGGCGGCGACTTGAAGGGCTCCTTCTTTCCGCTCAACCAGACGGACGCGATGCGGTCGCCGCGGATGCGGCGATCGACTCCGCGAGCTACGGTTTCTACTTCGGGCAGCTCCGGCATTCTCGCTTACCTCCATTCCAGCAAAGCAGCGAGTCAGCGAGTTGGCAAGTCGGCGAGTTCGCCAAATGCAGATCTCTCCGCTACGGCGGCGTATAGAGCATTTCTCCTGACGCGATGGAGTGGCTATCGCAGCTATGTGCAGCCATTCTTCGACGGAATGGCTGCGTTGAGCTCTGTTCTCCGCCCCCACACCATCAGGAGAAATGCTCGGCGCCGCCGCCTTCGGTCGAGATGACAGGAGGAGTTGTCAGTTCTCAGCTATCAGTTCTCAGTTGCCGGTTGTCAGGGAGTTTGGCGCACAGCCAATAGCAGATTTCCTACGGGAATGACAGAAAGAAGGGCAGAGGCAAAATGCCCCACTCAAGCCAAAACCGGGCTTGAATGGGCCACCGCGGAAAAGCAGCGAGTCAGCAAGTCGGCGAGTTCGCCAAATGCAGATCTCTCCGCTACGGCGCATTCGCCGCCGCCTTCGGTCGAGATGACAGGGATCCTTCGTGGTCCTTCCCACCCGAGCAAGCAACCTTGTTGGGGCCCCGGTTCTCGCCTACGCTGCGGGACTCCTCAGGAGAACGACGGGAAATGTGAAGACAAACGGAGACCTGGCGAAGGAACCCAAGGAACAAGACCGCTTTCTTCGCCCACGTAACGTCCGCCTATGGCGGACGAACGATGGGGCACCCGTGTTTGTTGGGGCCCCGGTTCTCGCCTACGCTGCGGGACTCCTCAGGAGAACGACCGGAAATGTGAAGACAAACGGAGACCTGGCGAAGGAACCCAAGGAACAAGACCGCTTTCTTCGCCCACGTAACTTCCGCCTGGGGCGGACGAACGATGGGGCACACGCGCTTGTTGGGACCCGGTCTTGCCTGCGCTTGGACGTCCTCCGAAACGACGACCGCGATGATGTGGAGCGCGCCAAAAACCCCTCTCCCAACGGGATCGCGTGTGCGACGCCAAGCAGGGTTTCGGCCGTTTGGCAGCCTCCTGGGTGCGTTATATGATCGTGTTGCAGGCGGTATCCAAAGACGCGCAAGGCAACGCCCCTTCTCTCCGCCTGCGAGCCCTCCGACCAGGCTCGAGCGCGGCAGACGGGACTGATGGGAAGGCATGCAAGCCAAGACAGCTGTAGTGCTCGGCGCCCAATGGGGCGATGAGGGCAAGGGTAAGATTGTCGACGTTCTCTCGCGGCAATTCTCGATCGTGGCCCGTTATGCCGGCGGCCACAACGCCGGCCACACGGTCATCATTCACGGCCAAAAGTTCGTTTTGCAGCTTGTTCCCTGCGGGGTTTTGCGGCCGGACTGCCAGGCAGTGATCGGCAACGGTGTGGTGCTCGACCCCATCGCCTTTCTTAAAGAAATCGGCAAGCTGCGGGAACTGGGAGTCAACGTCGACGAGCAGCTCTTTGTCTCCAACCGGGCCCAGGTGATTCTGCCTTACCACCGCATGATC
>DATAWF010000166.1:0-3504 GCA_036267335.1 Acidobacteriaceae bacterium | reverse complement strand
CCAGCAAGCTAGCTTGCTGGGGACCCCGATTTCGATGGAATGGCCGCGTTGAGGTCTGCACTCTCCTCCACAACATCAGGAAAATGCGTTGGGCTCCGTTCTCTGCTCTACACGATCAGGAGAAATGCTCTAAACCTCACCGCCCCGCTATTTCTTGATTTTGGCGGCGGTTGCGTCGGGGTCAAAGGTCTCCGGCGGCAAAGCGGTGTCATAGGCCGCGCGATAGAGAAATCGCTGGTTGGTCATGTCTCCGTTGTGATAACGGGTGACGTCGAAGGGCGTGGGAATTCCGTCGATGACGTGGTAGTCGTCATACTCCTCGGCGTCGGTGTTTTTGTCCTTGTATACCGGGTCGCGCCATTGCCAACTGCGCCGCAGCGGCAGGTGCGATTGCACATCGGTCTCGATCTCGATGGAGTCGTTCTCGGCGTTGATCAGTATCACCTGATCAGCCAAGTGCCGCTCCACCATTTGCTGGCCGCCGTAGATCAGGATTGTTTTGGGATCTTTCAGCCAAACGCGCACGGCGATCTCGATGGAGTGGTCGCGGCGGCGCACGAAATCAGCGACCTGGTCGGCCGGAATTCGTCCCTTCCCGCGGTATGTGACCTCCCAGCCCTCGTTGCCGGTAAAGATCTCGACCACATTGCGCTTTTTCCCAATTTCAATCCGGGTCTGGCCGGGATACTGCGTGATTTGGGTGTAGTCGGAGATGTCACCTGTCGGCTTGCCCTGATAAAAACCTGAAGTCCGGCCCACCAGGGTGGAGTTCTGGAGGGTCAGCCATCGCTGCCCTCCCAGGGCAGCAACCATCTGATCGAGAATCGCGCGTGCCTTCTGGTCGTTTGCGCCCGCGCCGGCCCCGCTAGTCTGCGCATGGCCCGCGCCACCCGCCGCGATGGCCAAGAGCAGGCAAGAAGCCGCAGCGCATGCGAACCCCGCAAATCCCTTTCTGCGGCCAGTCGCGTCATCCCTCTTCACAGACCCAAGCCTTTCCGCAAATGCCCCACAGTGGCGCGCTTGCCGAAGAGTTTTCTTTCGCCGCTATTTTAGACGGCGCCTGGATCGTGAAGCCCAGGTCCAGCCCGCCCACTATACTGCTAATGACTGTTAGCAACCTATTTCGTCTCTATGCCCGATTCTGTCTCCATCATGCCGCAGACCTCTTCGTTTCTTCCCGCCGCTGAGCAAATGGACTACCTGGAAAAAGGAGCGGCGGAGATCATTCGATCCTCCGAGCTTCGCGAGCGCCTGGAGGAGGCGCGCAAAGTTGCGCGGCCCTTGCGGGTAAAAGCGGGCTTCGATCCCACGGCGCCGGACCTGCACCTGGGCCACACGGTGCTGATGCGCAAACTCAAGCACTTTCAGGATCTCGGGCACCAGGTGATCTTTCTTGTGGGCGACTTTACCTCGCTCATCGGCGACCCGACTGGCCGCTCCGCCACGCGCAAGCCGCTCTCGAGCGAAGAGATCAAGGCCAACGCCAAGACCTACACCGATCAGGTCTTCAAAATTCTCGACCGGGAGAAGACCGAGGTCCGCTACAACTCCGAGTGGCTTTCGAAGCTCGGATTTGAAGGAATGATCCGCCTGGCGCAGAAATTTACCGTCTCTCAAATGCTCGAGCGGGATGAATTCCACAAACGGTTTACGAACGAGCAGCCGATCGCCCTGCACGAAATTCTCTATCCGCTGGCGATGGGATACGATTCGGTTGCCTTGGAATGCGACGTCGAGCTGGGCGGAACCGATCAGAAATTCAACCTGCTCACCGGGCGCGAACTGCAGCGCCAATACGGGCAGCCGCCGCAGATTGTCTTCATGACGTCGATCCTGGAAGGCCTGGACGGCGTGCAGAAGATGTCGAAGTCTCTCGGCAACGCCATCGGGATCCATGAGCCGCCGCAGGAGATGTACGGCAAGCTCATGTCGATTTCCGACGAGCTGATGTGGCGGTACTGGACACTGCTCACCGACCTGAGGCAAAGCGAGATCGCCGCGATGCGGGCGGAAACCGCGGCTGGGTCGTTGCATCCGATGGAGGCGAAGAAGCGGCTGGCACGGACGATCGTCGCCGGATTCCATTCCGCCGAGGCCGCGCAAAAAGCCGACGAAGACTGGGCGCGGCAGTTCCAGCAGCGGGACCTTTCCGGCATTACCGATGAGGTCGCCGTCGATCTAAAACAGGTTGCGGTGGCCGACCCTTCTCTGGAACAGGCGATCGCGAACCCGAGCTTGCCCATGCGGATTCATACGGCCAAGCTGCTGGTCGCTCTCGGTCTCAAAAGCTCCCGCAGCGAAGCGGAGCGGCAAGTGCACGCCGGAGTCAACATCGAAGGCATCAGCTCTACCAGTCCCTACATCGATCTGCCGCAGCGTCCGGCGCGACTTACCATCCGTGTGGGCAAACGGGCCAAGGTCGCATTGCTCGGGTAACCAAAAGAGGGTGGTTGAGGGTGGCTCATTCGTAACCGAATCTGTCTTGCATTCAGCCGCCCAACCCCCTAAGCTTCGCCCATGGGCCCGCGCGCCTCGGCAACCGCTCTTTTGCTCGGCTTCCTCAGTTTGCTGGCCGGAGCGCGACCGCTCCGTGGCGCGGCCGCCAAACCCCATACCGCAGTGCTGGGCGCGGTCAAGGCCGTGCCCTATTCGATCGAGGGGGATCCCTCGGGCGCGCTGCCGGGAGAAAAGAGTCTGGCGGTTCGCCCGCTTCTGATCGACGGCAAGCTCAAGGAATGGACGACCGGGCAATCGCACGATATCACCGACCGCAGCTTCGTGGTGCGGCGCGCTCTGCGCATCAACGATGAACTGCCCGGAGACAAGGCCCTGCACTGGGTCTGGCAGCGAGGACCGTGGCTGCTGATCGACCGGGCGAAAGGCACGATCACTGCCCTCCACCTGCCGGACTACGAGCCCACCGTCTCCGATGTGGTCTGGTTTCGCGATTATGGCGCCTATTGCGGGCTGAGCACCAGCGGCAAAGAGCTCTACGCCGTGGTTGCCCAGGTGGCGGCGCATAAGCCTCTTCTCTCGAAAAAGCTTTCCACCTGGACCCCCGGGCAGGACAGCCGCCCTGCTTGTGCCGCTGCGATCTGGCAGCGCGAGCCTTTGCAGGTGACGTTTCAAAGGACGGGCCAGGCCGCAGTCAGCTATGACCTTGTCGGCCTTTCCTCGGTTCTGGTCGAGGACGACGACGGCAACGATTCTTCCGCTGCCCCGAGCAGCAACGAGTAGGCTGCTCGCTTGCAGAGCCTGTTAGAGGCTCGGGGTTTTCACACGGGCGATCACTTCGATTTCGACTAGAGCATTGCGGGGCAGCCCCGCAACTTCGACCGTGGAGCGAGCCGGCTTCACGACTCCTTCGGGCGCAAGGTAGCGGGCATACAGCTCATTCATTGCGGCAAAATCGCCGAGGCTCTTCAAAAAAACTACCGTCTTCACAACCTCGGTCAGGCCGCTCCCTGCCTGCTCCAATACAGCCTGGAGATTCTCAAAGACCTG
>DATAWF010000165.1:0-8636 GCA_036267335.1 Acidobacteriaceae bacterium | reverse complement strand
CCCCTCCCTCCGAACCGGACTGGCGGATTTCCCGCATCCGGCTCTCCGGTTGGTGTTTGACGCTTTATAGAGATTGGCACGCCGCTCGGTGGTTCCGCTACGAGGCATAATTCGACGGTTTTAGCCCATGTCGCATGTGCCTCTGAGAGAGGTGACTGACGACAACGGGGATGATCCCGTGCGACTAGGGTTCATAGACCCGACCATCAGGATTATCGGGTTGCCTACAGCTTCGCTACCTCTCGCTAATTTGGCGTTCCGTCGAGCGCCTCCGCCACCATGCGCAGCGGCTTTGGCAGCATGAGCATGAGTGGGTGGAGCGGTACCCATGCGATCACATTGCGCGCGACCGAGAGCCGGGAACTGAAGGAGGGCACGATAGCAAGATCGAGCGGGGTATAGATGGAAGTGTAATTGAGCGCGGCCAGTCCGCCTGCGTCGCGATTCAACTCGCGCAACATTTCGCTGCCGGGGCGCATCTCTCGCACGCCGTCACCGCCCCCAAACCACGCCCAGAGGCTGCCGTTGTTCGGGGTCGATATAGTGACAAATCGGCGGACCCGGCTGGTTCCTCCCAGCTTCTGGAGATAATACCGGCACACGAGGCCGCCCATACTGAAACCAACGAGGTCGAATTTATCATCCGATCCGTAATGCGCTGCGACGAACTCATAGACCTGCCCCGCCATCACCGCGAATGAAATCGACCCGTCGCTCGGCCTGAGGCTGATGGATTGTACCTGCCAGCCGCGATGTTCCAGTGTCTGCTTCACCCAGATCATGGAGGTGGCGGAGTCGTAAATTCCGTGTACCAACAAAACCCGACGATCCGGAAGAACTGGCGTCGTGGGAGAATGCCCCGCGGGCACAATCGAGGGCATCACCCGCCGGATAATTCCCCAGTAAAGGTCAACCAGCCGAACGGCGATCGATGGGATCATAGTTCGCGCATAGTATTGCCGATACCCCGCGATCGAGCAAGCCGCGCCGACGACATCTCCAATTTGCTTATCAAGCAACAAAGAATGTGGTTGATGGATGGTTTCCATGGACCCTGACGCAGATCGAGGCCGCGTTTGCGGTATTTGATCCGTCGGGTCTGGAGAATCGACCCCCCTTATGGCTGCAACCCAACAAGAAGCCCAGAAGCACATCGAGGATCTTGCCGCAGGACTATCGGCAGAGGAAATCGCCCGTCGCCTGAGCCCAAAGCATCATTCCGCCCCCCCGCGGATACCCGGTGCAACTCAAACGGAGCCGGCCGTGGTGGAGAAACGGTGGTCCCTGGTACCTCAGGCGTCTGCCCGGCGGGACGCCGTAGCGGACGAAGCCACCCTCGGGCAGCACGCCCTTTTTGAGCACAGCATCGAGAACTTCATCGGGACGGTAAAAATTCCCGTTGGGCTTGCCGGTCCTCTGCGTGTGAATGGCATTGCGGCCCAGGGCGATTATTATGTCCCCCTCGCAACCACCGAGGCCGCGCTCGTGGCCAGTTATCACAGGGGAGCGGCAGTTGTCACCCTGGCCGGAGGCTGCACGACGCTGATCCTCAACGAAGGCGTTGGACGTTCCCCGGCGTTCGCCTTTGCTTCTCTACTGGAAGCCGGAACATTTGCGCAGTGGTGTCTTGCAAATGTGGAAGGCATCCGGGTTGCCGCGGACGGCACCAGCCATCACGGGCGTTTTCGGGATCTCCGGATTACGGTTGAAGGCAACCACGTTTATTTATTGATCGAATTCACAACCGGGGACGCCGCCGGGCAGAACATGGTAACGATCGCGACGGCGGCGATATGCAATTTCATCATCGCCACTTGCCCGATCAAGCCGGCCTATTATTTCGTCGAAGGCAATATGTCGGGCGATAAAAAGGCGAGCGCCCAATCATTTCAGGGTGTGCGGGGCAAAAAGGTAACGGCGGAAGTCCGTCTTCCACGTGAGATCGTCGAGCGGCATCTCCACACGACGCCTGAACAGATGATCAATTATTGGCGTGTCTCCGCCTTGGGCGGGGTGTTGAGCGGGACCATTGGAGTCCAGGGACATTATGCCAATGGCCTGACGGCGCTCTTTATCGCGTGCGGGCAGGATGCGGCTTGTGTTTCGGAGGCAGCGGTCGGGATAACACGCTTCGAAGTAACGGCAGATGGGGGCTTGTACGGAGCGGTGACACTTCCAAATCTGATTGTTGGGACTGTGGGGGGTGGAACAGGATTGCCAAGCCAGCGGGCGTGTTTGGATATTCTCGGACTTGCGGGCACGGGACACGCAAGAGCTTTCGCTGAAGTATGCGCCGCCCTCGCGCTCGCAGGAGAACTCTCGATTATCGGGGCGCTCAGCGCCGGACATTTTGCGAGAGCCCACGAACGGCTGGCGCGGGGGAAGAAATCAGGGCCTGATGGGGAGGAATCCAGAAACCCGCAGTAATCCGCATGAATCGCTGGTGGACTTATCAAAAGGAGCGATTCCCTCTCGCGGCACATGGGCCGCTGATCGCCGCGTTCAGCGCCTCCGCCGTCAGTTTCTCGGCGCTCCTTCGGCGGGGCCAACCGGTGCCTCGTTCCTTTGTCGTGGCGTTTGTTGTCTCTTTGGGGTCTTTCCTGTTATTGCGCCTCGCGGACGAATTTAAGGATGCCGAGGAAGACGCCCGGTTTCGGCCATATCGGCCCGTGCCAAGAGGATTGGTTAAACTCCGTGAACTGGGATGGCTCGGTTGTGGCGTGGCTCTGCTTCAATTGATCCTGGCTTCGTCCATCGGCCTGACCCTGGCTGGGCTGCTTGCCATCACCTGGACCTACTTTCTCTTCATGAGCAAAGAGTTCTTTGCTCGCAAGTGGTTGAAGGCTCGCCCGGTGGTCTATCTCTTCAGCCACATGATGATTATGCCCCTCGTCGATTGGTTTGCGACCGGTTGCGATTGGGTACACGCGGGGAAAGGAATGCCGGAGGGGCTCCTCTGGTTTCTGGGCGCCAGTTTTTGGAACGGCGTGGTGATTGAACTCGGGCGCAAGATCCGGGCGCCTGAGCAGGAGGAGCACGGCGTGGAAACCTACTCGTTTCTGTGGGGCCGCCGCGTCGCCGTTTCATCCTGGCTCGCCGCAATGGCCGCTACGTTTGCTTTTGCCGCGATGGCCGCGCGCGAGATTTCCTTTCTGGTTCCGGCGGTAACGTCCTTGGCCCTCCTTTGGCTCGGAGCCGCTAGCCTCGGCCTCGCATTCTTGCGGACCATGCGGGCAAAGCTGGCGAAGGGAATCGAATCTTATTCCGGTCTCTGGTCGCTTGCGCTTTACCTGATGCTCGGCGTGGTGCCTCTTTGTCTGCGAAAGTAACACGATGTCTCCCGCGATCATTCGTTTTTCGGACGATTTCCCGCCCGGCGCAAAAATGGGAGGGAAGGCCGGCGCGCTCGCTTCTTTGTCGTCTGCCGGACTGCCGATCCCCGAGTGGTTGGTGGTAACGTCGGCGGCGTTCGATAGTAAGGAAAAGGGATTTCGGTTGGATCCCGGGCTTGCGCAAGAGATCGTGGCCACTGCAAGAGAACTTGCCCAAGGAGTCGCGTGGTTCGCAGTGCGCTCCTCGGCGCTCGAAGAGGATGGGACGGAACATTCCTTTGCTGGCCAACTGGATAGTTTCCTCTTCGTACCGGTGGAAGGTATTCCAGGAAAGGTCGAAGCCGTATGCCGTTCCGGTTTCAGCGAGAGGATTTTCGCCTACCGCCGGGAACATGGATTTGCCGGGACTCCTCAACTCCCGGCGGTCCTGATCCAGCGCATGATCGATTCAGACAGCGCTGGCGTAGCCTTCAGTGCAGACCCTGTCAGCGGGTGCCGTGGGCATGCCGTGGTTTCGGCGGTGCTGGGCCTTGGTACCGCATTGGTTTCCGGCGAGGCCGACGCCGATACGCTCACGGTGGACCGCAATGGTTGCATTGTGGCGCGCTCGATAGCAGAGAAGCATACGGCCCATCGGGCCAGCCCGGAGGACGGCGAAGGAGTCCGGCCTCAACCTGTGCCGGGAGCCCAAGCTTCCCAGCCTGCGATCACCGACGAGCAGGCCGCGGCCATTGCCCAACTCGCCCGAGCCACCGCCCGCCATTTCGGCTGTCCCCAGGATATCGAGTGGGCTCTGGCGGATGGAAAGCTCTGGCTCCTTCAATCCCGCCCGATCACATCGCTAGCCGCACTCGCAGATCCCGATGGGGCAATCGGCCTGTGGGATAACGCGAACATCGCCGAGAGCTACAGCGGCATCACCACTCCGCTGACCTTCTCCTTTGCCCGCGGCGTCTACGAGGCCGCTTACCGTGAGTTTGCGAAATTGATGGGGGTCTCCACGGCCAGGATCGAAGAGAACCGGGACATCTTTCCCAGGATGCTGGGCCTGGTTCAGGGACGCATCTATTACAATCTTATCAATTGGTATCGCTTGCTGGCATTGCTTCCGGGGTTCTCAATCAATCGCGGATTCATGGAGCAGATGATGGGAGTGAAGGAAGGTCTTCCGGAGGAGGTACTGGCGAAGCTGACGCCTGCAGGTGGGTGGGCAAAACTTCGCGATGCCGTGGCGCTGGCGGGCTCTTGCGCCGGATTGATTTGGAATCATCTCACTCTCCCGGGTCAAATCGAGCGATTCTATCTGCGGCTCAATACGGCACTCCGACCGTGCAATCCGCCGCTGGAAGAGATGCGCCCGGATGAGTTGGTGGCGCATGAGCGGGACCTTGAACGCCAGCTTCTCCTGCACTGGGACGCGCCGTTGGTGAATGATTTCTTCGCGATGATCTTTTACGGCCTCGCCCGCAAGCTCGCCGCGAAATGGTGCGATGATGCGGACGGCACGCTGCAGAATGACCTGCTTTGCGGGGAAGGCGGAATGATCAGCGCGGAACCTGCCAAGCGTGTCCGCGAGATGGCCGAGTCCGTGAAGGACGACGCACGTGCCGTGGATACGCTGTGCGAAGGCTCGCCCCCAGCCGTGCGGCGCTGGCTGGAGACCGCGCCTAATTTCCGGCTCCTGTACGACGCGTATGTGGAAAAGTTTGGCGATCGTTGCCTGGAGGAATTGAAGCTTGAAAGCCTTACCCTGCATGATGAACCGCTCGTGCTCATGCGTTCAGTGGGGCAATACGCGCGCCGGCTCGCTGCTGGCGGACCTACTGGCGAAGCGGCGAATGAAACGAAACTGCGGACGCTGGCCGAAGCGCGAGTTGCGGAGAAATTGAAAGGACAATCCCTGCGTCGCGGCATCTTCAATTGGGTCATCGCCCATGCGCGAAAACGTGTGCGGGACCGCGAGAACCTTCGCTTCGAGCGCACCCGGCTATTCGGGCGGGTGAGACGCATCTATGGGGAGCTAGGGAAACGGTTTCATGCGTCCGGCCGCATCGCCGGCCCGCGGGATATCTTCTATCTCACCGTCGAGGAAGCTCTCGGTTTTGTAGAAGGAACTGCATCGACGATCGACCTGGCCGGCCTCACCGCGCTGAGAAAGCGCGAATTCGACAAGTTCCGCGACGGTCCGCCGCCCGCCGATCGCTTCACAACACGCGGTGCGGTCCATCTCGGCAACACGTTCCAAAACGAAAAATTACCGGCAATACTGGAGGGAGATGTACTCAAGGGAATCGGATGCTGCCCCGGGATCGTCAAGGCCAAGGCCCGCGTCATCATCGATCCGCGCCACGCCGTCATCGAGCGTGGGGAAATTCTCGTTGCGCCTCGCACAGACCCCGGCTGGATCATGCTTTTCCCATCCGCCGCCGGCCTGCTGGTCGAGCACGGCAGCCTACTTTCCCACTCGGCAATCGTCGCGCGCGAATTGGGAATCCCCGCGATCGTCTCAATTACCGGCCTGACCCAATGGGTGAAGACCGGCCAGTGGCTGGAGATGGACGGCAGCACCGGCAAGGTGCGGAAGATTGAATCGCCGTCAGCCCCATGACTGTCCCCGCAACAACGGAAGCCGCCACGCGGGCTGACTTCTCACGGATCCGTTACGCTCAGGTTTGGGAGGATGCGGATGTGCTCCTTACGGCGCTCGACGTGCAACCGGATGACACCGTCGTCTCCATCTGTTCCGCTGGCGACAATGCCCTCGCGCTCGTGGGCGCTGGTGCGAAGCGCGTTATCGCCCTCGATCTCAATGCCTCGCAGCTTGCCTGCCTGGAATTGCGCGTCGCAGCGTATCGCGAACTCTCGCATGTAGAACTGCTCGCACTCATTGGATCGCGCCCCGGCTCCGCGGAAGAACGCATGGGTCTCTATCGGCGTTGCCGAAACCAGCTTTCCGACAGCGTCCGGACGTTTTGGGATTCTCAGCCGCAGGCTATCGCCGGGGGCGTTGGAAGCGCGGGCAAGTTCGAGAATTATTTTCGGCTCTTTCGTTCAAGGGTCCTTCCGCTTGTGCATTGCAGGGCCACCGTTGACGCGCTCCTTCGAGGCGGGGCACGTGCTGAACGTAAGCGTTTCTACGAAACGCGGTGGAACACCTGGCGGTGGCGCTTGCTTTTCAAAGTATTCTTCTCCCGCTTCATGATGGGGCGTCTGGGGCGCGACCCAGCCTTTTTCAAATATGTTCAAGGTTCGGTCGCAGATCGAATCCTTGGTCGTACCCGTCATGCGCTCATAACGCTCAATCCCTCGGAAAATCCATATCTCCACTGGATTCTTACCGGCACGCACGGATCGGCGCTACCATGGGCCTTGCGTCCGGAGAACTTCGAGAAAATCCGCAGCCGCTTGGACCGGCTTGAGTGGCGCCAGATGACGATCGAAGCTTTTCTTGACCAGGAACAAGTCGAAGGGGTCGTGAAGTTCAATCTCAGCGACATCTTTGAGTATATGGCCGAAGAAAACGCCTTTGCGTTGCTGGCGCGGCTCGCCGCGGCCAGCGCGCCCGGCGGGCGGCTCGCTTATTGGAACATGCTCGCTCCGAGACGGCGGCCCGAAGCTCTCGCGGCAAGGCTGCGGTCCTGCGAGGATATTGCGCATGCGCTGTTCGCTCAGGACAAGGCTTTCTTCTACGGCGCGTTCATCGTGGAGGAGGTGCTGTGAGCCCGTTCTTGGGAATCGCTATCGTCCTGCTCGCCCTTTCGTTGCTGACGGTGAGCGTCAAACGCCTCCAATCGCGTCACATTGGCCCGGAGCTTTCACGCAAGCTCGTTCACATGGGAATGGGCATCGTCTGCCTCTCATTTCCGTGGCTCTTCAGAACGGCCTGGCCGGTCTGGCTCCTTGCGGCCGTCGCAGGCGTCTCTTTGCTCGCATTGCGGTCCGTCCCGCTGCTCCGTAGGGAACTTGGCGGTGTATTGCATGACGTGGGCCGCACTTCATTCGGGGAATTATACTTCCCCTTTGGCGTGGCGGTGGTCTTTACGCTCGCACGCGGACACACCATTCTCTTTGTCATCCCGGTCGCGTTGCTCACTTTTGCCGACGCTGCCGGCGCCCTTGTCGGGAAGCGCTGGGGTCGCGTAAAGTACATTACTCTGGAAGGCCAGAAGAGCATCGAGGGCTCCGCTGCCGTCGGCATCGTCGCGTGCCTCTGCGTACTGATCCCCCTCCTAGCAACCGGTCACACCATCGCCACGTCCCTGCTGGCAGGATTGATCATCGGTCTATTCGGTTTGATGCTTGAAGCGATCTCCTGGCGCGGTACGGACAATGTCTTTCTTCCTCTCGCGGCATTCGCTCAGATCAGCGTTTATATTCACGCCCCGCTCGGGGAATTGTTTGTAAAACTAGCCGTCCTCTCCGCACTCACCATCCTCGCAATGGTATGGAGGCGAAGACACATCATAGACGACGGAGCGCGCCTCGGCGCGACGCTCGCCATGTATTTCTTCTGGGCCATCGGTGGCTGGCGGTGGCTCGTCGCGCCGGTCGTCTTGTTGGCTTGTTACGTGCGCCTCATGCCCATTCGCCCCCACGACATGCCACGTCACGATTTGGTTGCGGTGATCTGCGTCAGTTCCGTCGGAATCGTCTGGTGCATAGCGGAAGCTTTCTTGCCGGATCCTCGGTGGCTCTCGCTCTTCACCCTCGGCCTCGCCACCCACCAGGCAATCATTGCCACGGTCCGCTATTCACAAGCACGTCCGCAGTGGCCACGTGCTGCATGGACATTCGCGGGCGTTGCGCAGGCCGTCTCAACGCAGGGAATCGCTTTCTGGCTCGTCAATCATCGTGTTACGAGTGCCGTCTCCGGACTCCCCTGCGGCGCCGCCTGTCTGATCGTAGCCACAATCGCATTTGTCCTCATCGAGCCAAAGCTTCAGGATCCGGATGACTTAAACGCACGCTGGTGGAAGCAAGGCGCAACAGCCATCATTGCCTCGATCACAGGACTTTATCTAATGGGCGTATGAGCACTTCTCTGACTCACGATGAAGATTTGCGGTTAGAGGAGAATGGACGGGAAGGTGCGGCCGAGGCTCTCCTTTGGTGGAACCACGTGCCGGAAATGACCGGTGAACGCCTTGGGATAATTGGCGGCTTTAACAGCCTGTTGAAATAATCCCCAGTCGAGCCGGAGCGGCATTGCTGAGGGGCGGGGCTGGTGGCAGAATGGCGGGCAGCATGATTCGACCGCAACGAAAGAGCCGCCAAGGCGAGTTTTGGATCGCGCGCAATGAGTTG
>DATAWF010000164.1:0-1775 GCA_036267335.1 Acidobacteriaceae bacterium | reverse complement strand
CCGCAGCTCGTTGCACATCGTGCCGGCGGCTGAAGGCTCGATGTATTGCCGCAGGCGCGGATACTTGGTGACTCGTCTTAACTCCAATGGCACTTACTTACGATGAAGGGTTTGGAAGATAGCCATACAAGCGCACCTGCCGCCGGGCTTTCGCGCGTGGCACCTTCAGCCACTGGTAGGGTTTGGGGCGGCGCTTGCGCGCCCGCGGTTCTATTCGACCAGGCCGATTGCCGACCTTCTGCTGCGCGATCGCCTGGAAGAGGACTGCGGCGTGCGCGGCAGCCATACGGGCGAGGCCGTGGCAGAGCCATTCGGTCCACAGCTGCACCGTATGCTTGAAGCTCAGCTGCCGCGGATGCACGCCGGCCTGCAGTGCCGCCTGAGCCATCAGAAGGCGGATCAGATTGTAGGCGAGCAGGTAGACCCACAGCTCCTTCTCGCACATTGCTGGAGTCTTGCAACTCAACGCTTCCAGTCCCAGAGTGGTTTTGATGTTGCGCAGGTCGAGCTCGATGTTCCATCTGCGCTCGTAAAGCTTCCCCAGCTCTCTTTTGCACGCGCGGGGTGGATCGAGCATCGTGGTCACCAGCACGCGGCCGCCGACGCTGACCTCGCGCACGATCAGCTCTGCGGGAAAGGCTTCGTAATCGGCTCGAGCCATCCACTGCGGTCGCGCTTTGGGCTTCTCCCAACGTGCGAGATGGTCGCGGGCGCCGAGACGCTCACCGCGGCGAAAGTCGGTGCTCCGTGCTCCGTTCTGCTCAAACAGCACATCCACCCCGCGAGCCTGCAGGCGGGCGATCAGGAAGTAGTTGCAGTACAGGGCATCGGCGAGAAACACGTCGCCGGCGTGAAAAACATCCTCGAGCCTGCGATTGAGCGACAGCTCGCCGCTTCCTTTGCCCGCATGCGGTCCCATGGCTGCGTCCAGCACCGCCCCGGTGGACAGACACACCACCCCGGCGAGCCTCATCTGCGGAAAGCCCACGCCCTCGGCCTGACTGGAGGGTTGCGGGTAGCGAGATTGGTTCTCTTCGGTGTCCGGCATCACGACTCCGGTCCCGTCGCCAAGCTTCACCGGCCGACCTCGCCAGCGCCAGCCGGTGCGCGCCTGACGGCAGAGCAGCTCACCGGCTTCCCGCGCCAGCGCCGTGATCATCTGCTCCGGCAGCCGAACGCGCGCCCGGCAGTATCCGCCCGTGCGCGCACTCGGAGGACTCAGACCTTCGGCCACGCACTGGGCGATCCAGCCGTTGACTGCTCTCTGGCACGAACGATCCTGCGAGAGGGCCTGTTTCAGGAACATCGCGAGTGCCACCGTCGGCGGATACTCTCGCTCCCGGTGCTCCGGCAGCAGCGCCTCGGTCTTCTCCAGCAGCTCGGGGCCGGTAAGGGCGTTGAAGAAATCCACCGCCTCGAGCCGTTCGGCCCGGCCTCCGATGCGAGATTGATGTTGCTGGGATTGAAAAGCGGCACTACGATCTCTCAAGGCTGGCCTCGGGGTTGGTCGGGTGGATGTCTGGTAACAAACATCTTACCAATCCCGGCCAGCCTTCCCCATCTCTTTCAAAGCCTTACCCTCAGGCGCTCCCCGCGCTTGCCGTTAAGTAAGTGCCATTGGCCTTAGGGCCGGATGGCAGTTCCAGAGGTCCTGTAGCTGCGGGCTAAATTGCAGGCGAATAAGCCATTTCTCCTGCGGCCTCCCAGAGTTATTGCCGCTGGGCGGTAGTTCGCCGTCGAAAACTAGAGTGAACCTCATTGCAGCCCGTAAAGCT
>DATAWF010000163.1:0-18891 GCA_036267335.1 Acidobacteriaceae bacterium | reverse complement strand
TTCCCCCATTGCGCAAAATTCCCCACTGCTGCCTCCCGTAGGAGTCTGGACCGTGTTTCAGTTCCAGTGTGTCCGTGCGCCCTCTCAGGCCGGATACCGATCATCGTCTTGGTGGGCCATTACCCCGCCAACTAACTAATCGGCCGCGACCCCCTCCCCGAGCGAATTGCTCCTTTGACCCGTAGGTGTTATGCGGTATTAGCCCAGGTTTCCCTAGGTTATTCCCCACTCGAGGGTAGGTTAGTCACGTGTTACTCACCCGTGCGCCACTTTACTCATGGATTGCTCCACTTTCTCGTTCGACTTGCATGTGTTAGGCACGCCGCCAGCGTTGATTCTGAGCCAGGATCAAACTCTCGTTTGAAACCTGATCGGCTCTCCCTCCAGGGACGGAGGTCCCGGAAAGAGAGGCCGAGCCTCGGCAGGGCTCGAAAGCCTGCGCGAGACTATACATTGTGAGAAACGATCAAACCGACTTCATCGTCTTCTCACGACTGGCATGTTCAACCTGATTTTCAAAGATCCACGCCGGCTCCGCCTAGGCGGGCCGCTTTGGATCGGTCCACAGCCATCGGCTGCGGGTCCCCGAACTTGTGTGCGCTCCGTGACTTGCAGCATTTGCGGTCGCAACCGCCGCTCATCAACGTTTTTTAGCGCAACTCTCTGAGATTATAAAACCGTGACAATCTTGTCAATGGTTTTGGATGAAACTTGAGGATTTTTTTCGCCAGCTCCGCATTTCACTGTCTGGCTTGGGCCGCCTCGCCTTCACGTGGGAACCGGAGTTCCCCGGCATTCGGCCCTTCCTCACTTCTCATCACCCGGGTAACGGGTACCCAGGGAGCCCTCTCTCTCAAGGTTCCCAGCATGATTCCCTCTGGTTCCTCGCGGGCAGGTCTTATCCTACCAACGCTCCTCCGGAACCGCAAGGCTACCCGGTGGAAAACGTGGCCGTTTCTTTTTCCGGTGCGCTCGGCGCGATTCTCCCCCCTCGCCTGAGCTCCGGCTGCACCCTCAAACCAGTGGCCGTCGCTCAGATGGTCAGATGGATCAGACGGTTCAGACGGTTCAGACGGTTAGAGTGACGGGTGCATCACCACAGGTCAGCGATTTTCTCCTTCCGCGGTTCGTCCGCCCCAGGGAATACCCCCTTCCGCCTCTCTGCTTCTCCGCAAAACCACTGCGGAAAAACGCTATAATCAAAGCTCTTCACCACAAGAAGGAGCCGCTTCGATGCCCATCGAGCCCACCGCCAGGATTTGGCATAACGGAAACCTGATTCCCTGGGAAAAGGCCCAGGTTCACGTCATGAGCCACGTCATCCACTACGGCTCTTCGGTCTTCGAGGGAATTCGCTGCTACTCCCAGCCTCAGGGCGCAGCCATCTTCCGGCTCCCAGAGCACATGCAGCGGCTGATCGACTCGGCGAAGATCTATCGCATGCCGATGCCCTATTCGCTCGACCAGCTCAGCAATGCCGTCGTCGAGCTGGTGGAGAGCAATGGGGTCGCCCCTTGCTACATTCGCCCGATCGCCTTTCGCGGCTACGGCGAGATGGGCGTGAATCCCAAAGGTGCTGCGGTGGAGGTCTACATTGCCAACTTTCCCTGGGGCAAGTACGTCGCCGGCGATGGCGGCGCGGACGTCTGCGTATCCTCATGGAACCGTATGGCCCCGAATACCCTGCCCGCACTCGCGAAGGCCGGCGGCAATTACCTGAACTCCCAGCTCATCCGCATGGAAGCCGATGTAAACGGCTACTCCGAGGGGATTGCGCTCGACACCTTCGGCAACATCTCCGAGGGTTCCGGCGAGAACATCTTCATTGTGCGCAACGGGGTGCTCTACACCTCTCCGCTGGCCAACTCCGTGCTCTCGGGCATCACCCGCGACTCGGTGCTGACGTTGGCCCGTCACCTCGGCATCCCGGTTGTCGAGCAGTCCATGCCGCGCGAGCTTCTTTACATCGCCGATGAGGTCTTCCTTACCGGAACGGCTGCCGAAGTGACCCCGATCCGTTCGGTTGACCGCATTTTGGTCGCCGACGGCAATCCCGGACCGATCACCCGCCAGCTTTCCGAGGAGTTTCTCGGCATTGCCAACGGCCTTCGCACCGACCGCTTCAACTGGCTCACCCCAGTGAAAGTCGAGGTCCACCAGCCGGTCCCGGCTTAGAGCATTTCTCCTCTAGGTCTACCCCGAACCTGCGACATCCTAGGCGGCTTTTCACTAAGAAAAGCCGCACTTCTCAGGCCTTCGTGGTGCATAGCAATAGGAGATCCGCTAGAAGAGCAGCCCTTCTCCGTGCTCACGCCACCGACGACTTCGATCTCGTAACAGTTGCAGATTCGCCGTCTCCAGACTTGGCCTCCGGGGATGGCGTTTTCGTTGCAAGCGTCGCCGCTCCGGGCTGCGGCTGTGCTCCGGCGTGTTCCGCCCATCCCGGCAATGTCTGGTTCCCAGTAATCAGCCGCACTCCGCCCTTGAAGCTGAAGTAGGTCCAGGCCCAATCGAAAAAGACCGCGATCCGATTGCGGAATCCAATCAGAAAATAGATGTGCACCAACAGCCATGTGCCCCAGGCCGGAAGGCCCGACCAATGGGCTTTGAATGGCCATTCCACCTTGGCCACCGCGGCCTTGCGTCCGATCGTCGCCATGTCGCCCTTGTCGAAATAGCGGAAGGGCCGCCGCTGCTTTCCTCCGAGGTCGGCGGCAATCATGGCCGCCGCCTGGTCCCCCATCTGCATGGCCGGCTGCGCCACACCTGGAATCTGCCGTCCGTCCTGCTCCACATGAGCCAGATCTCCAAGCACGAAGATCTCGCGATGGCCGGGAGGGTTTAGAAAAGAATCGACCAGCACCGCTCCCCGTTTATCGGTCGGCGCACCCAGCATCTTTCCCAAAGGCGAGGCCTGAACGCCGGCGGCCCACAGCGTTACCACGGAGTCGTACTTGGTGGCGCCGACCATGACGTATCCCGGCTGCACGTCGGTTACCTGTTGTCGCGTGCGCACCTCGACACCCAGGGCCTGGAGCTGCTCAACGGCCTTCTGCGACAGGTCCTCTGGATATGCCGCCAAAATGCGTGGTCCGCCCTCGAGAATTGTGACCTTCGCCTTCGCCGGATCGATGTGCCGGAAATCCCGCCGCATGTACAGCCTCGAAATGTCGCTGATGGCGCCGGCAAGCTCGACACCTGTCGGACCACCCCCGATTACCACAAAGTTCAGCATGGGATGAACGCCCGTCTCCACCATTTCCCGCTCTGCCAGCTCGAAGGCCAGCAACACGCGGCGGCGAATCTCGATCGCGTCCTCAATGGTCTTGAGTCCAGGAGCCCATTGCTCCCACGAATCGTGCCCAAAATAAGAATGCGTCGCGCCGGTGGCCAAAATGAGATAGTCGTATCCCGCCTCGCTTCCGCTGCGCAAGCGCACCCGCCGCGCACCAGCATCGAGGCCCACCGCCTCGTCCATCAGCACTTCCACATTTCTGCCCTTCGACAGAATGCCGCGAAGGGGTTGCGCGATATCCGCGGGAGACAGCACCGCCAGCGCGACCTGATAAAGCAGGGGCTGAAAGGTGTGATGGTTTCTGCGATCGATCAGCGTGACGTCAACCGGCATCTTGGCCAAAGCGGTCGCGGCGTGCAACCCGCCGAAGCCTCCGCCCACGACCAATACCTTCGGACGACGCTCGCTTCTGCCCGGAACAGTTGTCTCCCCGCGGTCAGCCATTGTCTCAGCCCTCCCACAGTCTTCCTGCGCTTCCTGTCTTCTTTAGTAACAGATGCAAATCACCCTATCCCAAGTCCACCAATATTTGCCTAGGAACACACCCGGCCTCTTCGGCCTTGCGGTCCTTATTTGCCCCGGTTCGATTCCTTTTCCTTTGGATACAATCAAATCCGACAACTTATGTCCGACACCGTTCGCGATACAGTCATCCTGGGCTCAGGCTGCGCCGGCCTGACGGCCGCCATCTATACTGCCCGCGCCAATCTTCGTCCGCTGGTTCTAGAGGGCCATGAGCCCGGCGGCCAACTCTCGATCACCACTTTGGTCGAAAACTTTCCCGGCTGGCCAGAAGGCATTCAGGGTCCTCAACTGGTCGAAAACATGCGTTTGCAGGCCTCGCGCTTCGGCGCCGAGATACGCATGGGCCATCTCTCCAAGGTCGATCTCTCAAAAAGGCCTTTTCGCTTGCATGTGGGAGGCGAAACGATCGACGCCCGCACCCTGATCGTCGCCAGCGGCGCCTCCGCCCGCTGGCTGGGATTGGCCAGCGAGCAGGCGCTTATCGGCCACGGCGTCAGCTCCTGCGCCACGTGCGACGGATTCTTCTTCAGCGGCAAAGAGATTGCCGTCATCGGCGGCGGCGATTCTGCAATGGAAGAGGCCCTCTTTCTCACCCGTTTCGCCACCAAAGTCACGCTCATTCACCGTCGCGAGCACTTCCGCGCGTCGCACATCATGCTCGAGCGCGCCAAAGCCCACACCAGCATCCAGTTCCTCACCAATACGGAAGTCCTGGAAGTTCTCGGAGCCGAAAACAAGGAAGTCACCGGACTCCACCTACGCAATAATCTTACCGGCGCAGAGTCTATCCTGAATGTGAGTGCGATGTTTCTAGGAATCGGCCATCAACCGAACGCGGCGATGTTTGCCGGGATGCTCGATCTGGATCGCGACGGATACGTGATCACCCGCGACCAGGTCTTCACGCGCGTGGCCGGCGTCTTCGCCTGCGGCGACGTGCAGGATCGCCGGTACCGCCAGGCCATCACCGCCGCGGGCTCCGGTTGCATGGCCGCACTCGAGGTCGAAAAGTATCTGGAGGAGCACGGACGTTAAAGGGTTTTCACTTTAAGTGTTTACAAGAGCAATGCCTCATATGTGGCCGTTTCATCGAAAAACGGCCACGCCTCAACACTCTCTCGATGTCAGAGGAAAAGTGAAAACGCTCTCAAGCGAGAGCCGCTTCGCCGGTCGAAGCGGCCCGCTCGACGCCGGCTCGCTCTGGAGAAAACAACACGCGCTCGAAAAAAACCACTCCTGGGCCGAAGGTATTGCATGTCTGCCATCCCCGACACCGAATTGAGGCAGCTCACGCTCGATCCCGAGAACTGGAACGAGCTTCGTGAGCTAGGCCACCGGATGATCGACGACATGTTCGATCATCTGAAAACTCTGCGCGACCAGCCGGCATGGCAGCCGCTCCCTGTCGAAGTCGCTGCGGCCCTGCGCGAGCCGCTCCCCCGCCGGCCCACTCCCGCCTCCGCGGTTTACCAGCAGGTTCGCGAGCTGATCCTTCCCTACACCAATGGCAATCGTCATCCTCGCGCCTGGGGATGGGTGCGCGGAACCGGCACACCGCTGGCGATGCTCGCCGACATGCTGGCCTCCGGAATGAACTCGCACATGGCGGGCGGCCAACAGGCTCCTACGATTGTTGAAGAGCAGACGCTGCGCTGGATGGCGGAACTCCTCGGCATGCCCCCGGCTACAACCGGCCTGCTGACCAGCGGCGGCACCATGTCCAACCTGTTGGGATTGGCTGTCGCGCGCAACACCCGCGCGGGATTTCCCATACGGCAGGAAGGATTGCAGGGAAACCATCCACGGCTGGTCGTCTATTGCTCGACCGAGACCCACGCCTGGATTCAAAAGGCCTCTGAGTTGCTTGGCCTCGGCGATCAGGCCCTTCGCCACATCCCGGTCAATCGCGAATATCAAATGAATTTGGTCGAGCTCCGCTCCCAGATCGACTCCGATCTCGCTGCCGGCCACCAGCCAATCGCGGTCATCGCCAATTGCGGCACCGTCAATACGGGAGCGGTGGACGATCTGCCCGCGATCGCCTCCCTTTGCGCCGAGCGCCGCCTCTGGTTTCACGTCGATGGAGCCTTTGGGGCTTTGCTGAAGCTTTCCCCTGTCTATTCCCACTTGGTCGAGGGCGTAGAACGCGCCGATTCCCTGGCCTTCGATCTCCATAAGTGGATGTACCTGCCGTTCGAGATCGGCTGTCTGCTGGTGCGCGATCCGCAGGCCCACGTCGATGCCTTCGCCACCCACGCCAGCTATCTGCAGGAATCGGAGCGCGGCATCACAGCCGGGGGCTTCATCTTCGCGGACCGCGGCGTCGAGCTCACCCGCGGATTCAAAGCTCTCAAGCTGTGGATGTCGCTGAAGACCCACGGTGTCGATGCCTACGCCGCATTGATCGAGCAGAACATGCTGCAAGCCCGTCATCTGGAACACGCCGTGGCCGCCCACCCTGAGCTTGAGATGGCCGCGCCGCGGGCGATGAATATCGTCTGTTTCCGCTACAACCCGCCGGATCGCAAGCTTCCGGACACCGACCTCAACGACATCAATCGTGAGCTGGTTCTTCGCTTACAGGAGTCGGGAAGTTACGTTGTCTCCGGCACGGTCTTGGGCGGCAGGTATGCAGTCCGGGTCGCGAATACGAATCACCGCAGCCGGATGGAAGACTTCGATGCGCTTATCGCCGACTGTGTCCATTTGGGGCAAGAGATCGCCAGCTCCTGGGGGCAACCTACTAGAGCATGACCCATCGACCGGACTCATCTCCGCCTGAAACTCTCGCGCAGCGGCTCGCAACGATCGAAGACGAGATTCAGGCCGCTTGCCGCCGCTCCGGACGCCCCCGCTCCAGCGTGGGGCTCATGGCAGTGACCAAGAATCATTCCACCGCGGCAATCCTCGACGCCGCCGCGCTAGGCATCTCTCTCTTCGGCGAAAACCGGGTGCAGGAATTCCAGAGGAAGGCGAGCGAGATCGCCGCGCTCGGATACCGCCTCGAAAACGAGAGCCCTCGAGCGACGGGCGGAAAGCTATTTCCGGGGCATTTCCATCTCATCGGCCATCTGCAGTCCAACAAGGCCGCACGCGCGGCCGAGCTCTTCTCAGCGATCGATACGCTGGATTCCCTGCGCCTGGCTCTTCGCTTGAATGAAGCGGCGGCAGGAGCGGACCGCCGGCTGCCGGTGCTGCTCGAAATCAAGCTCAGCCCGGAGGAGAGCAAAAGCGGTATCGCTTCCGGCTCACCTGCATTTTCCGAGTTGCTCGAGCGCATCCCGGATCTGCCCGCGCTCGATCTGCGCGGCTTGATGACCGTTCCTCCCTTTGCGGAGGACCCCGCCGCAGCCCGCCCTTATTTTCGCGATCTCTCCCGATTGCGGGAAGAACTCGCGGCGGCGCACCCACGCCTGCATCTGGAGGAGCTGTCGATGGGCATGTCGCACGACTTCGCCCTGGCGATTGAAGAAGGCGCAACCCAGATCCGGATCGGGACCGCGCTCTTCGGCCGGCGCCCACCGGCGGCGTGAGAGTTTTTCCCTACGCCGAGGCTGCGGCCGATGGCATCGATGGAACTCCCGCACTGCTGAGCGCGACGACCGTATAGCTATGCTTGGCGCCAGCCGGCGCCGAGGTGTCGGTGAAAACCATGGCCGGCAAGGGATCGGTCGGCGTGTCGTGGAAAGAGAGTCCTTGAAAAAGCGGCCGCCCGAAGACTTCATCCGGCGCCTTCTGCGGCACGCGGCCCACTCCATGTCCGTCGCGCAACACGACGAAGCCGCCCAGGCCCGCGGCGAAATCCGCCTCCGCATCCCACGCAATCTCGAAGCCTTGGTCCCTGGCCGTGACCCGCACATTGACCGGCGCCGGAGGAATGGAGGCATCGCTAACCGTGCCGGTCTTTACATATTGCATCCAGGCCTGAGCAACCGCGGCGTTGGGCAGCCATGCTGCCTGTTTGGGATCGCCTTTGAATTCCGCGGCCGGCGCCGCGCTGTCGCCGGGATAGGCCGCGAGCCACGCCTGGCTCGAATCGACAGGCTTGAGCGTTTGATCTTTGGCGCCCTTCTCCGGCAGGCGCATCGCCAGACACGCATCGAAAAAGGGGATGGCAAGATAGCGCGCGTCGCCGCAGAAATGCGCTGTGCGTGGATCGGGAGCCCATGCGATCGGGGCGCCGCGGCCTCGATAATCCTGGAAGGTTGCAATCGATCCCGACCACGGCACGCCCTTTTGTTCGAGTATGCCGGCATTGGTGATCGTGGGAATGCCGTAGACCCCCTCGGGAACCTCAGGCTGCGGAAATTCCTTCCTCTGGCTGAACATCAGCGCCGTACCGGAGCGCAGATACGCGGCGAGAACGCGCGTGGGATAGAGGGTGCTCATCGTATTCGACCAGATGCCGCCGCCCGAATGGCCCCACAAGCACCAGGGAACGGCGCTGATCTCGGAATGTCCGGACTGCTTCGCGAACTCATCGAGCGCCCTCAGAAAGGTCGCATTCGAGCCGTGGCGCGGATCGAACCATAGTTCGGCTCCGCCCGGAGTCAGGTCGATTGCATCGTTGAGCACGCGATACGACGGGCCCAGCAGAACGCAGTCCCACTTCTTGGCCAAAGCTTGCCAGTGCAGATCGTAAGCGGAGTAGGCGCCGAAGTGCGCGGCCTCTCTTCCAGCGCCATGCTGGTGCACGATCACTCCACGAACCGTCTGCAGATTGTCCGGCATCCAGAGCGTGTAGTTCACCGCAATTTGCAGCTCTCCGGGCTTGTCGGATGCGGGGTAGAAAACATGAAAGTAGCGTCCCATCGCGCTCGAGGGCGCAAAGGGCCCGACATCTGCGCCCGCGATGGCAGGCGCTTCCCCGCCGGATGCCTGCGCCGCAGCCTCCATCTGCAGGAAAGGAGAAATCGCCAGTCCCGCTCCCAGACCAGCCGCGCCTTTCAAAAAAGACCGTCTTTCCGGAGACAATGGACTGCCTCCCCATCGGCTATCTCGCGAGTTCCATTCACTGGTCATAGAAATCTCCATTACCGCTTTCTAAACTGCCAGGGGCCCGGTCGCGAGCCCGCTCCATCGCGTGTCTATGCCTTCTCCTCGCTAGCCCCGTCGAAGCTAGCCCCATCGAACTGGGGCAAGGACCGCATCAGCCTTCCCGTCAGCGTGCGCATTCCGTCCGGCGAACCTCCGGGAACCGAGGGCACACCCGCGCTGCTCAGCGCGATGACCGTGTAGGTGTGGGATTCACCTGCCTTGGTGGTGGCGTCGAGATACGTCATCTTGGGCAACGGCACATCCGGCGTGTCGTGGAAGGAGAGGCCCTGGAAGAGAGGGCGTCCGTAGACCTCCTCCGGCGCATCAACCGGAAAGCGCGCGATCCCTTGACCGTCGCGCACGACGATGAAACCGCCTAAGCCGCTCGCGATATCCGCCGCCGCATCCCAGCTAACCTCGGTGCCCCGATCGCCAGTGTTGTTGACCCGCACGTTGAAAGGCCCCGGGGGAATGCTGCAATCGGCCACGGTCCCGGTCTTCACGTAATCCATCCAGGCTTTTGCCACTGCGGCATTCGGCAACCAGACCGACTGCTTCACATCGCCCTTGAACTCGGCGGCAGGGGCCGCGGTATTGCCGGGATACGATGCCAGCCAGGCATGAGTCTGATCCACAGGCCGCAGGGTCTGGCTCTTGGAACCCTTTTCCGGCAAACGCATCTCCATGCAGGCCTCAAAAAATGGAATGGCGAGATACCGGGAGTCGCCGCAGAAATGGGCCGTTCGGGGATCGGCGGCAAACCCGATCGGGGCGCCCTCCGCACGGAACTGCTGAAAGCCGGCAAGAGTTCCCTGCCACGGGCTGTTGCCCATCTCGAGAATGCCGGCGTTGGCCATCGTGGGAATGGCATAGACGGTGCGAGGAACTTGCGTCTGCGCACGGACGCTTCCCCCTCCGGAGCGTAGAAAGATCGCCGCGATTCGCTCCGGATAGAGAAGGCTCATCGCGCGCGACCAGCTTCCGCCGGCGGAATGACCCCAGAGAAACCACGGAGCGGTTGCGATTTCAGCATGGCCTGATTGTTGGGCAACATCGTGCAATCCGCGCTCGAATGCCTTGGCCGAGCCCCTCTGCGGAGCAACCCACAGAGACGCGCCTCCGGGTGCTCCGGTGCCGGAGGTGGAGTCGTTGGTCACCAGGTAGGAAGGGCCCAGCAAGACACAGTCCCACTTCTTGGCCAGGGCCTGCCAATGCAAGTCGAAAGCCGCGCTGGCTCCAGCCTGGGCGGCTTCAACTCCCGCTCCGTGCTGATGCACGATGACCCCGCGGACGGTCTGAACGTTGTCCGGCATCCAGAAGGTGTAGTTCACCCCCAGTTGCAGTTCGTCAGGAGCGGTCGACGGCTTGTAAAGGATGCGGAAGTATTGTCCAGCTCTGCTTGAACCTGGCAGTTCCGGCGGATTGGGATGGTCCGCCGGACGGAAGGCCGAAGGAGGCCTCCCCATCGGATAGTCCGAGGATGGAGGTGCGGCCTGGGCCTCCGCCGGGCTTTTGAGGAACGGCGAGGCAGCCAGCCCGGCGCTCACCGTGGCGAAGCCTTTCACAAACGCGCGACGATCCAGCGTGGAGAGCTCCGTCTCCGAAGTTTTGCTCACTACGCCAGGAATTTTCTTCATGATCGTGCTCCTCGTACCAAAGTTGAATCTGGATCGTCCTCCGGACAGGCACAACCTCTCGTCCGCTCCGGGCGGCCGGGCGTCAACCGGGGCAAAGGATTCGCTTCAGCGCGCCTTTGTATCACCGCGTATTTCGCATAGTCAAGAGAGTTGGAGGGGGGCAGACCCGCAGCGCGATACTCCACCGCGAGTACCCGTTTCAATCCACGCCCCTGCGCGAGGGGCGACCTGTTTACCCGAGAGCGCCTAGCGCTCGGGCCGTTCAGCGCGCCGGCGCGGCAGCGGCACGCTCCTGCCCGGCGGGCGCCGCGGGGAGAACCCACGCGAACATCACTCCTCCGCTGCCTGTGACGACATACTGCCGTCCATCCAGCTCATACGTAATGGGAGAGGTTTCCATGCGCGCGCCCATGCCCGCATGCCAAAGCGTCTTGCCCGTACTGGTGTCGAGAGCGAGCATGTTGCCGTCGCCGTCCCCGGTGAAGGTAAGACCTGCATCGGTGGTCAACACACCGGCGCCACTGCCTCCTCCGACATCGTGCCTCCAGCGAATCTTGCCCGTCTGGTAGTCGATCGCGTCAATCTCGCCCTTGCCCCATAGACCGTAGTCGGCGCCCGCCCAGCCGTAAGCGCCATCCGCCGGCTTCGCGAAGTAGATGCTGTAGCTCGGATGAGCATCGACGATGAACAGCCCGGCCTTGGTATCGACGCTCGGCGAGCGGTAATTCGTGAGTCCGCTTTCATCGGGAGCAATCAGTCGTCCGTCGGGAGCCGGCTCTTTCTCGGGATTCGGAATTGGACTGCCGTTCTTATCCTCTCCTAGCGACCAGTTCACCGGGCCGTAAGGAACCGAGAGGAGATTCTTTCCGTTCGTGCGATCAAGCACGAAGAAGTATCCGTTGCGGGAGGTCTGCATCAGCATCTTGCGCTGTTGCCCACGGAAGGTTCCATCGACCAGCACTGGAGTCTCGACCGCGTCCCAGTCGTGCGTGTCGTGCGGAGATGCCTGGAAGGACCAGACCAGCTTTCCAGTATCCGGATTGAGCGCGACGATACTGCAGGTGTAAAGGTTGGGGCCGGGACGGGTTTTGCCATTGAGCACCGGGGTTGGATTCCCGGTTCCCCAATACACAAGATTCAGGTCGGGATCGTAGGTTCCCGTCATCCACGTCATGCCGCCGGTAGTCTGGTCGGGAGTTCCCGGGGGCGGTGTCGAATCCCATTCCCACTGCGTCGCTCCAGTCTCCGGATCGATCGACCGGAGAAAGCCTCGCAGATTGTCAAAATCGCCGGAAACGCCCACCAGCACATGGTTTCCGACGACCAGCGGCGCCAGGGTCGACCAATAGCCCTTGGTGTAATCGGCAACCACCACATTCCACCTAACCGTGCCGTCCTTCGCATTCAGCGAGACAAGATGCGCATCCGGTGTGATGAAAAACAGCCAGTTTTTGTAAATCGCAACACCGCGATGCCCGATGTGCGAGCCCTTGTTCGGCGGATATCGATAGTGCCAAACCAGGTGGCCGGATCGCGCATCGACCGCCCAGATGTTGTCGGGAACCGTGAAGTACAAAATGCCGTCAACCAGCAGAGGAGACGATTTGATCGAGGCGGTCTGGTTGGTCTGGAAAGCCCAGGCAAGTCCCAGGTTTTCGACGTTGCGCGGCGTAACCTGGGTCAGAGAGCTATGACGCCTGCCAGTGTAATCTCCGTGATATCCAGGCCAGCTATCCGCGGGAGGATGCGTGAGCATCGCGGAGGTCACGTCCTGAGCCACGAGCGGGTGCGAGAAGACCAAGGAGAGCATTACGCTCCCTGCAAGCAAACATGCTTTCTTCATGAGATTCATACCAGTGTTGAGCCTTTTAGGAACGGATACAGGGCTACTAACCAAAAGCGTTAGCGCAGCGTTTGCAGATAGGCCATCAGGTTATGGATATCGTCATCCGTGTATTTGCCAAAAAGGGCGACGTGCGCATCCAGGGGAGAAGCGATCGAATACTTGACGCGATCCACCAGCCAGGAGTGGTACACGCCGCTCCCGTCGACGACTCCGATCGTGAATTCATCCTTGTAAGCCAGAGTCCCGGTAACGATCTCGCCGGAAGGCAGGGTCACGGTTGCTTTCGACCTCGCGCGTCTGGGGTAAAGCATTTGCTCTTCAAGCTGCAGCCCCTGATAGCGCGTGGCGATACCGGCAAGGTCGCCGGTGGGCGAGTGGCAGGTGGCGCATCCGCCCGCTCCGTTGAAGTACTGCTGCCCCGCTTGAACATTGCCAGTCTGCAGATCGGCCACGGAGACGCCGCGGCGATTGCCAAACCGGGATTGAGCCTCATCTCGTTGCGAGTGAATGAAAGCGACCAAACTGGCGATCTGCGGATCCGTGAGGTTGAACTGCGGCATGCCTTTATCAGGCCGACCCTCGCGCACAACCGCGCCGATCTTGTCCCCTCCGACGTCTGCCGCGACCAGCTTGGAACTGGTTAGGTCGGGTCCGGTCTCGCCTCCGCCCGCATCGCGGCCGTGGCAAAATGCGCAATTTTGCTGAAAGAGAGCGCCACCGCTCTGGACCAATCCCGGCGGATATGTGACCGGCGCCGGCGCGCTCAATGCCGACGCGCCGGAAGCTGCGGTTTGTGCCGATGCGAAAGCAACGCTTGCGAAAACAGCCGTTGCCAAGAACAGGTTTGAACGAAGGGCAGGGCCTCGAAATTTCATCCCGACGATACTATCCTCGAAGATACAAGGCCGCAAGCCCTGAATCGATCCCGCGCGTCAGCAAGCACAGTGGCTGAAGCGCGTATCCCCGCTTCGTCGAATCCCTATGCCGTGGGACGCGGATGCGAGGCGGTGCTGCCTTCCGTCATGCCTAACGTCCACTTGACCGCTTCAAAGTACATCTTGCGGATGTCCGGATCCTGCCACGCTTCGATCGGATGCCCCAGGCTGGAATAGAAAACCCGCCCTTTGCCGTACATCTTGGACCAAGCCACGGCAAAATCCTTATCTGTGCGGCGAACGCGCGGGTTGGCCAAATCGAGCTTGTCCGGGTCCAGGCTCAACAGCACATTCAAGTCGCTGCGAGACCAGCTCTTCGGCTGATAGATCTCGTCATACTTCACAAACTCATGAGGAAAGTGGCGTACCGCCGGGAAATCGGGAGCTTCGTTGATGATCGGGGCGTTGAAGGTTGTCCAAGGATGGTCGTTGAACCATCCCCCGATCATCTCGCCGTACTCGGGCCATTGATAGTTGGTATCGAGCGCGGCGTGGATGCCGACGAAACCCTTCCCATCGTCGTGGATGAACGACATCATGTCCTGCTTCTGGCTCGCATCCATCTCGAGCTCGCCCGTTGTGCTGGCAAACACCAGAGCATCGAAGTAATCGAGATTTTTGGCGTTGTTCTTCAGCGGTTTTTTGGTAAGCAGCTCGGTGTCGGTTCGGAGCTCCGTATCCCATAGGCCGCTTTCGTTGCCAACGTTGTAGATCGTAGCCATCGCGGCGGTGATGGAATCGTGCTCAAAGCCCTTCGTCTGGGAGACCACCAGAACTCGTTTGCGGTGTACCTGCGTCGCGCGCGGCGGAGGAGGAATCGTAAAGTCACCCGCGGCCGGCGCCTGCCCTTGCGCCTGACTTTGCAAAAACGGCGTGGCGGCAATGCCCGCGCCCACGGCGGCAATGCTCTTCACGAAGGAACGGCGATCGAGAGACGGCGAGTTGGCGTCAGCATTGGAATCCTGCCCGCCCGGGATTGTCTTCATGGTGTCGATGCTCCTATGCGAGGGGTTGGGGCGCGAACGCTTGCCCCAGGGCCTGCGGACAGCGCAGCGACGATTGCGAATACTTGCAGCGTAAGATGCCGGAGCTAGTTGCTTCAGCGCGCCTTTGTATCACATTGACCAGAGGCAGCGTCAAGGGATCGAGGGACTTGAGCTTCATGCAAGCAAGGTCTCAATGCCCCGTCTCCGACGCTTGTCTCCGACCCATCGCTTCTTAAAAGAGGGCAGCCTGCTCGGTTGGGGGAAAGACCGGATCGCCAAGCTCCGCCGCATCCGGCTCTCCCCGCTGCTCGAAGCGAATGCCGGTCGCAATCTCCGAAAGAAAAGCCGCCGGCGCAGAGCAAATCGCGATCACCTGGTGGCGAGCGCGGGCCAGTGCGATTCGTAAGTTCTCAAGATGCCTTCCGGGAGCGTGGTACTTGCCTCCCAGCCAAGGGCGCGAATGCGGCTGACGTCGAGCAGTTTTTGTGGCGTTCCATCGGGCCGCGACGTATCGAAGACCAGCTCTCCGTCAAATCCCAAAACGTCGCAGACTGTTTCTGCCAACTCACGGATGGTCAAGTCTTCGCCAGTCCCGATATTGATCAGCGGCGCCTGGTCTTCGGTCAGGAGCCCGGCAAATTTCTCCTCGGGCAAATTCATCAGAAAGACGCAGGCTTCCGCCAGATCCTCGCTAAAGAGTAGCTCGCGGCGAGGCCTTCCCGTGCCCCAAACCTCCATCCGCTTCTCTCCCGCGGCCTTCGCTTCGACCACCTTGCGCATGAGCGCCGGCAGCACATGCGAATTTGCCAGGTCAAAGTTGTCGCCGGGTCCATAGAGGTTCGTCGGCATCGCGGCAAGATAACGGGTCCCATATTGCCGGTTGTAAGACCAGCACGTCTCGATGCCGGCGATCTTCGCGAGCGCATACGGCCGATTGGTCGGCTCGAGCGGGCCGGTTAGCAGATATTCTTCCCGGATGGGCTGCGGACAAAGCTTGGGGTAAATGCAGCTCGATCCGAGGAAGAGCAGACGATCGGCCCCGGAGCGGTAGCTCGCGTGAATGATGTTGGTCTGGATCGCGAGATTTTCCCGGATAAACTCTGCCGGATAGGTATTGTTCGCGCTGATTCCCCCAACTTTGGCGGCCGCCAAAAAAACATGCCGCGGACGTTCCCTGTCGAAGAAACGCTCGACCGCTGCCCCATCTGTCAGATCCAGCTCGGCGTGGGTGCGCACGAGCAGGTCGCGATAGCCAGCCCGCTCCAACATGCGCTGAATCGCGGAGCCAACGAGTCCCCGATGGCCTGCGATGTAAATGCGTTCGCTCTTCTCCACTTCCCGCTCCCGTTAGGACTCGTGATGGCTGTAGGCGGTGAACCCGTGCTGCGCGACAAGAGCATCTCGTTCCGCGGCCTTCAGATCCTCGGTCACCATCTCTTCCACCAAGGTGCGGAAATTGGTTTGCGGCGACCAGCCCAGTTCCACCCGTGCCTTGGTCGGATCGCCCAAAAGCGTCTCGACTTCCGCCGGACGGAAATAGCGCGGATCGACGGCGACGATACGGTTGCCATTCTGATCGATCGCGTGCTCGTCGATTCCATCTCCACGCCAGTGCAACTGGATATTCAGGAATTCCGCGGCCAGGCTGACAAATTCGCGCACGCTATACTGCACGCCGGTGGCAATCACATAGTCCTTCGGCATCTCCTGTTGCAGCATCATCCACTGCATCTCCACATAGTCCCGGGCATGACCCCAATCCCGCTTCGAGTGGACATTGCCTAGATAAAGAGTCGCTTGCAGTCCCAGCTTGATGCGAGCCAGGGCGCGCGTGATCTTGCGGGTGACGAATGTTTCGCCGCGCAGAGGCGATTCATGGTTAAAGAGAATGCCGTTGCAGGCATACATTCCGTAGGACTCGCGATAGTTGACCGTAATCCAATAACCGTAGAGCTTGGCGACCCCATAAGGCGACCGGGGATAAAATGGCGTCGTCTCCGACTGCGGAATCTGCTGCACCAATCCGTACAGTTCTGACGTCGAGGCCTGGTAGAAACGCGTCTTGTCCGAGAGCCCGAGGATACGGATCGCTTCCAGCAGGCGGAGCGGACCCAAGGCATCGGAGTTGGCCGTATATTCCGGCTCCTCAAAGGAGACTTTGACGTGGCTCTGGGCCGCAAGGTTATAGATTTCGTCCGGCTGTACCTGCTGCACGATATGCACCAGGCTCGAAGAATCGGTCATGTCGCCGTAATGAAGAATCAGCCGGCGGCCCTCTTCGTGCGGATCGCTATAGAGGTGATCGATACGGTTGGTGTTGAGCAGCGAAGTACGGCGCTTGACGCCATGCACTTCATATCCCTTCTTCAGAAGGAATTCCGCAAGGTATGCCCCGTCCTGTCCGGTGATGCCCGTAACCAATGCCCGCTTCAAGCAGCTCCGCTCCTCGGCAGTTCATGCCGTACATCAAATCTAGACCGCAACCAGTTTACGACACTCACATCGTTGCCGACCCCGCCCGGCCCTCTGATATGTTGAGCAGAATGGTTACACACCACGCGAAGCAGGTGGAGCTTTCGACCGGTTCCAAGCAGGCCGGGCTCAACAAGCGCCTGCTTCACATCACCCGCTCGATGGCGCCGGCCGTCGGCGGCCCGGCGGAAGGCATACGCAAGCTAGTCTATGCCGCCGGCCAACCTTCCGGAGTGGAGGTGGTGTGCCTCGACGATCCGGCGGCGGAGTTTCTTCGCACCGAGACCGTTCCGGTACACGCCCTCGGGCCCGGGCGCGGCCACTATGGCTACACACCGCGACTCCAGCCGTGGCTGCGTGAGAACCTGGCGCGCTTCGACGGGGTTGTGCTTCACGGCCTTTGGCAGTATCACAGCTATGGGAGCTACCGTGTTCTCCGGAACCGGGTCCCTTACGCGATCTTTCCGCACGGAATGCTGGATCCGTACTTCAAGCAGGCCTTTCCGCTCAAGCACCTTAAAAAACAGTTGTACTGGCTGGCGCGGGAACACCGGGTGTTGCGCGATGCCCGCGCGGTTTGCTTTACCACGCCAATAGAGAGGGACTGTTCCGCCGCCACCATGTGGCCTTACCGCGCCGCTCCCGCCGTCGTTTCTTTCGGAACCACTGCTCCAACCGGCGACCCTGATCTCGCGCGAGCGGCCTTTCTCACCCGCTTCCCCGCCCTTGCCGGACGCAGATTCTTTCTCTTTCTCTCGCGGATTCACGCCAAGAAGGGTTGCGATCTCGCCATCGAAGCCTTTGCCCGTATTGCAGCCACGCAGCCCGATCTCGATCTGGTGATTGCCGGTCCCGACGAGGAGGAGTTGCGCCCCACACTCGAAGCGCAGGCCGCTGCGCTCAAGGTTGCGGACCGCGTCCATTGGACGGGAATGATCGAAGGCGCAGTAAAGTGGGGTGCAGTTTATGCCGCGGAGGCCTTCGTTCTTCCATCCCATCAAGAGAACTTCGGTGTCGCTCCGGTGGAGGCGCTTGCCGCCCGGCTTCCGATCCTAATCTCGAACAAGGTGAATATCTGGCCTGACGTTCTCGCCGACGAGGCCGGCATCGTCGACGCTGACACCGCCGACGGCACCTACCGCTCCATGATTGCGTTTTTAAAGATGAGCACCGGCGAGCGCCTGCGTATGCAAGAGAATGGCCTGCGATGCTTCCAATCGCGCTACGAAATCACCAGGACTGCCCAGGCCCTGAACGATCTCTTCTAGTTCCGCTTCAAGCAGCTCCGTTGGTGGCCCGCGCCGCGAGCCGCCTGATCTAAGAGCATCTTCACTTTTCCTGTGAGCCGGTGAGATCCGCTACGAGCGGCTGTACTTCCACCCCAGCAAGCAAGCTACGGCGCCGGCACAAACTGAAGATCCAGATCAAACCTCCCAGCGGGCGATCCTCCCGAGTTTTGTTTGGCCTCCTCAAGACGAAGCTCCCATTCCTCCAGGAGGAATATTCCAACTATCCAGGTGGGAGGCCGTAAAAATAAAAAGCGTTACCTTTTCGTTATTGTCCGAAAGGTTATAGATTGCAATTTTGCCGCCAAACACGCGAAAACCCCTGAAGCGAACATTGGCAATCTTTGCCAATTTTTGCCAAAACCCACTTTGCAGGGCAAAGTCTGGAATCTTCGCCGCTGGGTATAGCTGTGCGGATTCTGCTCTAATTCGGCGAGGGCATTTCCACTCGGTCCATCACAACCACGTCGACGGGAGCCTTGATTGAGTTGAGCCTGAGACCAAGCTGCTCCTGAAGAGCGGTGAAAAGAGAGGGCCCGGCGGCGCTGCTGCTGGAGCCGTTCCCTGAAGCCCAGGTCATTTGAAAGTCGTATTTGCCCGTAAGCCCCGTTTTGTCGATCACCATGCGGCCGCCAATCTCGGGCTTGAGGCTCAACTGACTGGTCAGCATTTGCATGTCGATATCTTTCCCCTCCATCTGGCCAGGGGCGGGATTATGCAGCTCAGGTCCCTGCTCGGTGCTGTTGGCCGGTTGGAGTTTCGAGCCGGACCTGGCAATTGTTAGCGCGAGCACCGGCATCTCCCGCTTCTCGAAGTGCATGCGTAATCCGAAGCGATCAGCCAGTAGTCCTTGAATCATGGAGCGATAGGCA
>DATAWF010000162.1:0-33636 GCA_036267335.1 Acidobacteriaceae bacterium | reverse complement strand
CCCAGGTTGGCCGCGATCTTGAGCTCCATGTTGTGCCAGCCGCCAGCTTCCACGAGACCGAGGATAGGGACGAGCAACGAGCCTGCCCAGATCAAAAGGAACTGCAGCACCTCGTTATAGATTGCCGATCGCAAGCCGCCGAGAGCGACATAGATTGCGACGGTGAGGGAAGAGACCCAGATGCTGAAATTCAAATCCCAGCCCAGGACGACCTTCATGACCAGAGCCATCGCGTACATGTTGATGCCGCTCATCAGCACCGTCATGAGGGCAAAACTGATTCCGGAAAGCGCGCGGGTCGCGGGGCCATAACGAAGCTGCAAATAGCCCGGCACGGAGTTCACTTTGGAGATGTAGTAAAACGGCATCATGACGATGCCCAGAAAGAGCATGGCGGGAATGGCGCCGATCCAATACCAATGGGTCGCCAAAATCCCGTATTGGTAGGCCGAGCCGGCCCATCCCATCAGCTCAAGCGACCCGAGATTGGCGGAGACGAAGCTGAGGCCGGCGATCCAGGTGGTCATTTGGCGCCCGGCCATGAAGAACTCTTCGCTGGTATTCGCCGATTGCTTCAAATAGAAGCCGATGAAGATGACCAGCGCGAAGTAGATCGCGATCAGCAGGATGTCGACCGGGCCGAGCCGCACCAGTTGCTGGATGGCGAAAGCTCCGAGCACCCCGGTTTGCGGATGCAAGGGAAGTTGGGTCATCGTGCCCAGGGCGGAGCCTGCAATCATCGGAGCTGTGCCTGCAATCATCGGCTATCGCTGCCTCTCTCTTCCGGCTCGTGCCTGGAGCCTCGCTTGCTTATGGCTGCAAACCGCCTTGCGGAGGCAGAATCCCCGACCGGCTCCAGAAGGATGGAACGCACGTGCTTTTTCGTCGCTTTCTAAAACGGAGTGCAACATGGGCATAACGGTCACTGCCGGTCCGGCCGGTTGCCACCTTGCCGCCTTACTCACGCCGATCAGGCTGGCGGGAAATGCTCCAGGCCAACCCATCTCCGCGCATATCCTTGCCGCCCCTGACCATATGAGAAGATGCCCGGCGATGTCAACGAATCGAGCCTGACGATTCCGTGTGAAAGCACCGGCGTCGCGCATGCCGGGAATCCTGAAAGCGCTCAGCGCCGGGGGAAGGCGTAATATCCCGAGCGGCTCACGATCCTTGTTCCTTTCATCGTGCAGCGAAGGCTGATTGTATGGAAGGCTCCATCCGCTTTGAAGCCTGTGGGCTTGTAGGCCAGGAGGTATTGATTGCGTTGTTCCGCTTCGATTTGTTGCAGGTCGCGCCAGATCTGGTCGCCGTGAGGCGCGAAGTAGACCCGTCCGCCGGTTTGCTCCGCCAGCGCCTCGAGCGGTTGCTGCCCCTCGGTGAAAGGCGACTGGCGCCGGCCGCGCATCTCCGGCGCCTTTCGGCTGTTGCTGAGGACGTAGATCGCCGTGCGCGACCGCTGGCACATGTCGACGGCCTCGCTCAGATACACATGGCTATCGTTGTCCAATCCATCGCTGAAGAGCAGAATGAAGTTCCCGGTTTCGTCGCCGTGGTCCCGAGGCCACATGTCGCGGCAGGTGGTGTAAAGGGAATCGTAAAGCGCGGTCACCGGAATGCGATCGTTTCTGGGCCGAATGGCTGCCGCGCCCGCGCCGATCAGCCCGTCATTGTCGGTCCAGCTTTGCCGGGTGAGAGTGTCGGTGTCGAACTGCATCACGAAAGCGCTATCGTAGCCCTTCCGCAGCAGCCGCGACGCATAAAGCCGGATGATGGCGCTATTGCCGTTGAGAGAACGAAACATGGAAATACTGCTGTCGAAGAGAAAGCCCGCCCGAATCGGCAGGTCCTGGTACGACTGAAACGCCACAATGTTGTCTTGCGGCTTGTCGTCGTCGAGAAGCTTGAGATCGGTAGGCTTGAGGGTGGTCAGCGGCTTGCCGTTGGCATCAAAAGCACGGAAGGTAAGACTGACTTCATCGACTGGAACCTGCAGCGTGTAGGGGGAAGCGCTGCCGGAAGCTTTCCGCGCGGACTGCGCCATTTCCCCCGCCGGGGAGAGCAGAAAAGAGGCTCCAAGAAGGGGCCACGCGAAGAACGCGGTGCGGCGCATGGAAGTGGCTGGACGAATCTGCGTCTATCCTTTGGCGTGTTCCAGTTCGGCATTTCCGAAGGAAACGATGCTGTAGCCGCAGTCGACGAAGAGCACCTCGCCGGTGATGGCGGAAGCCAGATCGGAAGCCAAAAAGGCGGCCGTGTTTCCCACCTCCGATTGCTGAACATTGCGGCCTAGAGGGGCGCGCTCGGCGTGCAGCTTGAGCATTTCACTGAGCCCCCCAATGCCGCGGGCAGCGAGGGTCTTGATGGGGCCGGCGGAAATGGCGTTGACCCGGATTCCCTGTCGCCCCAGATCGGCGGCCAGGTAACGCATGGTGGCCTCGAGAGCCGCTTTGGCCACCCCCATCACGTTGTAGCGAGGCACCACCTTTTGCGCGCCCAGATACGTGAGCGTGATGATGCTGCCCCCCTCCGGCATCAGCGGAGCTGCGGCCCGCGCCAGCGCGATTAACGAATAGACGCTGACATCGTGCGCAATCCGAAAGCCTTCGCGGCTGGTGAGCAGAAAGTCGTTGTTCAGCTCCGCCGACGGTGCGAAGGCGACGCTATGCACCAAAGTGTCCAGCTTGCCATACCGCTCCTTGAGCTTGAGAAAGAGAGACTCGATTTCATCGTCGCGAGAGACGTCGCACTGAAAGATCTCCGCTCCCCGCAACTCGCCCGTCAGCGCCTCCGCTTCCTGCCGCAGACGGTCGTTCTGGTAGCAAATCGCCAGTTGTGCCCCGGCCTCGGAAAGTTTTTGCGCGATGCCCCAGGCGATACTGCGCTTGTTGGCCAATCCAAAAACAACTGCCGTCTTCCCTTTGAGATCGATCATCGACGCGTCCCTCTCTTTCGTCCCCGCCGGCCCGGAGGAGGCCCGGCAAAATGTAGAGCATACCAGTTGGCGGACCCCTACGGCCGGAAGGAACCTGTCAGCCACCGAAATCTACGAGCTTCACCTTTTCGATCGCGCTGCCCAGAAAGCGTGTTCCCAGGTTCTGGAACTTTTCCACCGAGTCGGTTGCAAAAAAGCGCCTCTCCCCCGGGGTTCCCGCCTCGCCGGGGTTGGAGTCGAGAGTTCTCGCCACGCGGTCCGCCATGGCGTCGGCGGAGTCGATCACTCGAACCGTTGCCGGAACGGCAGCTTCGATGGTCAGTCGCAATAGCGGATAGTGGGTGCAGCCCAGAACCAGCGTATCGGGTTTGTGTCCCGCCTTTTCGGCCTCCGACAGCAGCTCCGACAAATATATGCGCACCACTTCGGTCGTCACAGGATGATCGGTCCAGCCCTCTTCGACCAGCGGCACGAGCAGGGGGCAGGCCTTTTCGATCGCGCGCAAGCCGAGATCGCGGCCGGCTCTCGCATAGGCATGGCTGCTTACCGTGGCATCGGTGCCGATGACCAGAATGTCGCGCGTGCGGGTGCCGTTCCGCGCTTCGTGGACCCCGGTATCGATGACACCCAAGACCGGCAGCGGCGTCGACGCCCGGATCTCGTCCAGGGCCAAGGCGCTGGCGGTGTTGCAGGCGATGACCAGGAATTCCGCCCCTTGGTCGATCAGAAAACCGGTGCTGCTGAGGGCATAGCGCGCGATCGTCGCCTGGGATTTCGATCCGTAAGGGAGCCTCGCCGTATCTCCCAGATAGAGATAGTCGAGCGATGGGAGGCGCTGCAGCAGGGCTTTCAGTACCGTGAGGCCGCCGAAGCCGGAATCGAACACTCCTATTTTCGGCCTTGCTGCATTCATGGGTGCTTTGGGCCAGGGGATTCGGAAGCCAGATAGACCCGGGTGAGATCCGCGTGGCCGGCGAGGGTATCGCGCGGCTGTCCATCGACCAGGAAGCGAACCTGCGTGATCTGCGGGAAGTTCGCGTGCAGTGTCCCGATCAGAGAAAGCAGCGTAAGGGTCTCCGGCTCGATTCCCGAAGGATGAGCCGCGACAAACGATCCACTCAGGTTGACTACCGCCATCGTGCCGGAGGAACCGGCGCCCGTCTGATCGGGTAGAGGCATGAAGAAGACCTCGGTCACGCCGTTGTTGGGAGCGATAGGATGGGTCGATTTCGGCTCCCCATACTGCGCGATCAGATGCTGCAGAATCACCTGGGCCCGCGCATTCGGGTCGGCCGGCAGCGTCAATCGCAGCCGCTCCTCCGTGACGCTTCCCTTCAGATCGTTGGCGAGAACGTATGTGACGTCTTGGGCCGAGGCCTGCCCTGGAGGATTCATCGGCATCGTATCGCTGGCGCTCAACGTGCGTTCGTGCGCACGCTGGCGCATGCCGATCAGAACCAATGCCATGATCACCGAAGCGGCGAGAAGCACCCAGAAAAGAATGCGCTGGTGGCGGGGGATCACTGTCCCTTCCTCCAATCCTGTTGCCACTGCTCAATGGCTGCGGCGAGTGCGTGCACGAGCTTGTCCTGATAATCGCGATCGGTCAGTGGAGTCGCCGAGTTGGAATGGAGAAGCGGCGCCACCTCGACCACAACCGCCGGACAGGTAAAGCTATCGAGCGGTTCGAGCGCGGTCCGTGCCAGGGTGACAGGAATCTCCGCCTGCGCCATTGCGGTGTCGATTTCCGAAGACAGGCGCAGGCTTTGGGTCGTGTAGGCGCCCTGCGCGGTATCCCATGGCAAAAAGCTGCTCATCGGGATGGAGGTGAGCGAAGAGCTGAAGAGATGGATCCCGCTTCCGCTGGTGGTGGCATGCAGAGTAATGCAAGCGGCGGCGAGCGCGTGGTCCGCCACTTCCGCCCGGTTCAAAGGGGCGACCGCAGTGTCCGAGTCGCGCGTCAGGACTACGGGAATGGAGTGTGCCGTCAGCTCCGCGCGCAAGCGGTTCGCGAGAGTGAGCACCAGATCTTTTTCATACACCTGGCTTGTCAGCCGGGCCCCTTCATCGCTCCCGCCGTGGGCGGGATCGAGAACAACGGCAAAACGGGTCGGCATCGACGAGCGAACCGGCGGAGGTGGATTGGGGGCAGGGCTGGGTGCAGCCGTTTGCGCCTGACTCCCTGCCGTCATCACGGCAGCCAATGCTGCCGCGAAGGCCGGGTTCCACACCGTCCGGATTTTAGTCCAGTGCATAGATTGCTAAACCGCTGAGAAGCTTGGGGTAGAAATCGGTCGACTTCTGCGGCATCACGTCGCCGGCAAACGCTACCTCGCGCAATTGGTCGAGGGTGACGGGATTGGTCAGAAAAGCCACGTCCGCCTCGCCGCGGGCAACTTGGTCGACGGCCTCCCCTGCATCGCGCAGATAGCGCAGGTTGCGCTGATCGCGGATCGCCTCCGGCGTGATCTCGAGAAGCCGCTCGAGCACCAGGGAGTGGAGCTGCGTCAGGTCCAACCGCCGCTGGCGCTCGGGAATCTCCGCCAGCGCTTTGGCCACCGGGTCGGGCTTGGCGGTAAGCAGGTAGCGGCCCGTCCGCGTGACCGCGACAAAGGCCGTCCCCTTGGTCTCTGCCAGCTTTCCCATGAGTTCTTGGGGGCCGCCGGCCAGCGGCGCAATCTCGAAGAAGGTCCGGGCACGCTCCAGGAACTCTGCGGGCACGAAGTTGCCTAGCCCAAAGACCACCCGGTGGGTGGGAAGAATCGTGAGGCCGCCGGAATCCATATTGACGAAGGTCATCATGACCGCAGCTTCCGGGAAGGCCGGCTGAGGAACGCTGTTCGCCGGGTTTCTTTCGGTTGCCGGAAGGCTCTTCGGCGCCTTCTCCCGGGAATATCCAAGAGCCGTCTCGTAGCGATGATGGCCGTCGGCGATAATCAGCTTCTTATCCGCCATTGCACCCAACACCAGGTTGATCGTATTCGGATCGCTGACCTTCCATACCCGGTGCACAACCCCATACTCATCGGTTACGTCGATCTCCGGCGACGAGGTGCCGGAAAAGAGCAACTTTTCCGCCGACATGCCTGGATCGGAATAAAGCATGAAAATCTGGCCAAAATGAGCGCGCGTCGCGCGCAGCAGGTTCAGCCGGTCCGATTTGGGTTTCGACAGAGTCTGTTCATGCCGGAAAACCACATTCTGGCTGTATTCCTGCAACTCTCCCAGAGCGATAAAGCCGCGCCGCTCCCGTACCTGGTCCTTGGATCCCGGCACCGTATACCGCTGGGAATAAGGGAAGAGGCAGGGTTCGCTCTCGTCAAACAGAACGCCCAGCCGCTGCCAGTTTTCGAAGTCTCGTGCCGCGCGCGTGTAGACGTCGTTCACCCCTGGCTCATCAAAGAGTTCAGGCAGGCCGAGGATGATGCGCACCAGGTTATACACGCTGCGCTGGTAGTAGGCTTGCTGCATCGCCGGAGTGATTTTGTCGTATGGCTGGGTTACCACGTCATCAAGGCGGACGAGAGATGGATTGTAGCGCAGTGCGCGGAAAGGATAAATTCGGGCCATGCTCGGGATTGGACTCCGGCAGTCGACGGAAGCACCGGTCCCGGTGGCTATCCGCCGACGCGTTCTCTAGTGATTCACTTGTTCCTGCCAGATTGTACCTGAGGCGGCTTTGCCGGCCGAGGGAAACCCATGACTGGCGGCCTTATATCCGGCTTGGTTGGGGTGCAGCCGGACCGGCCGGCTGGCCAGCGGTACCTTGTACCGGTCTTCTATTCTCATCCGATCGTTTTCGCCCCATCGATGTCCTCTGTTTTGTGGGATAACAGAATCCAAGGCAGGGGTGCTAGGATGCCTTGTTCCAGTTGAGGGCTTGACTATGGCGCTCTTCCGTAGCCGCGCGATCGCGGAGAAAAACGTGGTCGGGGGCCCTAGGTCTTCCTGGAATCACTGCGTATGCCGGCTGGCGCCAGTGATGTTGGCGATCGCGGTCATTTCAGCCCCCACTGCGCCCGCTCAAGATCCTCTGAACGAGGTCCATGTTCCCCCACCGGCCAATACCTCGAAGCCGCCCGACGCCTCGCCCGACCAGCCGCCTCCGGCCGTCGAAGGGCCCGCCGCTCTCAAAGCCCGGCCCGACCAACGCATCCGCATGCGGGTGAATCTGGTGCTCGTGCCCGTGACGGTCACCGACCCCTTGGACCGGCTGGTTACGGGGCTTGAGAAGAAGGACTTCACCGTCTACGAAAACAACGTTCCCCAAATCATCAAAAGCTTTTCCATGGAAGATGCGCCGGTCTCGATCGGGATCATCTTCGATCTCAGCGGAAGCATGTCCGACAAGCTGAACCGGGCGCGAGACTCGATCCTTCAGTTCCTTCAAACTTCGAACCCGCAGGATGAGTTCTTCGTAATCGGTTTCAACGACCGGCCGGAGCTGGTGGAGGACTTCACTTCCAACGTCGATAACATCCAGGCCCGCCTGATGAGCGTACAGGCCGGGCGGCGGACGGCGCTCCTCGACGCGATCTATTTCGGCTTGAACAAGATGAAACAGGCGAACAACGAGCGGAAGGCCCTCCTCGTGGTTTCCGATGGCGGCGACAATCATAGCCGGTACACCGAGAATGAGGTGCGCTCTCTGGTGCGCGAGTCTGACGTACAGATCTATTCCATCGGAATCTTCGACGAGTTCGCCCCCACGCGGGAAGAACAGCTGGGTCCGCTTCTTTTGCACGATGTAAGCGACGAAACCGGCGGCCAGCTCTTCCGCGTGGATGACGTGAGCGAAATGGGCGACATCGCCTCGAAAATCAGCGCGGAGCTGCGGAACGAGTACGTCTTGGGCTACGCGCCGGAGGATATGAAGCGGGATGGCAAGTGGCGTAAATTGAAAGTAAAGCTGGAGCCGCCCTCGGGGCTGCCCCAGCTTTCAGTCCACGCCCGAACCGGATACTATGCGCCCGCCCAGTAATTGCAGCCTCGGTTTCGTCCTGCTGGCCGGGTTTGTGCTCTCCGGCTTTGGGTTGCAGGCGCAGCAGGCCGCTCCGCAAGCCGGCGCTGGTCTTGCCGCTCCTGAGCAGCAGCAGCCTCTCACCGTCGATCGGGATCCCGTCCTATCGCCCGATCCAACGCCTGCGGCGCCGCCGCCGCCGGCTGCGCCTACGGCCGGGAACGGAGGGACACCAACTGTCCAGAGGAACAACGGGCACTACACTCTCGAACGCACTGTGGATGAGGTTGTTTTGAACGCCACCGTCCTCGATGACAAGGACCATGTGGTCAACAGCCTCACCCAGGCCGATTTCAAGGTCTACGAGGACAATGTCCCGCAGACCATCGTCTCCTTCCAGCATCAGGACATCCCCATTTCGCTGGGGTTGCTGGTCGATAATTCGGGTTCCATGCGAAGCAAGCGGCAGGCCGTGAATGAGTCGGCTCTCGATCTGGTTCGCGCTTCGAATCCCGATGACGAGAGCTTTGTTGTGAACTTCTCCGACGAGGCCTACATCGATCAGGACTTCACTGCCGACGTGGGGAAGCTGCGCGACGGTTTGTCGCATATCGATTCGCGCGGCGGGACGGCGCTTTACGATGCGGTTGTGGCCTCGGCCGACTACATGAGCAAGAACGCCAAGCGTCCCAAACAGGTTCTGCTCGTGATCACCGACGGCGAGGACAATGCTTCCAGCACTTCGCTTGAGCAAACGGTGCGCCGTATTCAAGATCTACAAGGCCCCGTCGTCTACTGCATCGGGCTGCTCTTCAACAGTGATGATGGAGGAAGGGAATCGCGCCGCGCTCGCCGCGCCCTGCAACTGCTCTCCGATGAAACCGGAGGCCTGGCATTCTTTCCTAAGAATCTTGATCAGGTTGACGAAATTGCCGGCGAGGTGGCCCACGATATCCGCCAGCAATACACGATCGGTTATCGCTCGACCAAGCCGGCTAGCCTGGGCGGCTATCGCGCCGTGCGCTTGGAAGCGAAAGCGCAAGGTCTCGGCAAGCTCACCGTTCGCACCAAACCCGGCTACTTTCCAACCGCCAAGCCACAGACCGCATCCGCGTCCAACAGCGCTGGCAATTGAGCGGCATAGCTCCTGCCGTTGCAGAGACCCCGAAGCGCCAACGCTATGGCATTTTCGGAAATGGTATAAACCGAAGCCGCTGACTCCAAGTGAATTTTTCCTCAAGAAAAATCCCCCTGCTGGGACCTCAAAAGTTCACAGTATTTCCAAAAAATGCCTTACTGAATACGGCGGCCGCGGACTGCTACACTTTTTAAGTAAGTCATGCGTGTTTCTACTGCTGAAGCTTCAGGACCCGCCCTGCGTGTAGCCGATCACATTACCGACCTGATGGGTCTGACACCCATGCTCCGTTTGCGGCGTGTGGCGCCCCCGGGAGCGGCGGAAATCTACGCCAAGCTGGAGTTTTTGAATCCCGGCGGCAGCGTGAAAGATCGCGCGGCCCTGGGCATGATTCTGGATGCCGAGCGCCGCGGACTGCTCAAGCCAGGCGCCGCGATCCTCGAGGCGACTGCTGGCAATACCGGTGTCGGTTTGGCCCTTGTGGGGGTCAGCCGGGGATACAAAGTTCTTCTCTTCGTGCCCGAGGGCTTTGCGGAAGAGAAATGCATTCTTATGCGCGGATTCGGAGCCGAAGTCGTACGGACCCCGGAAAGCGAGGGCATGGCTGGAGCGATTTGGCGGTGCCGGGCGGCAGGCGCGGAGATTCCTGACTCCTTCTCGGCACTCCAGTTCGAGAATGCCGCCAATCCTGAGTTTCACTACCAGACCACCGCGCGCGAGATTTGGGAGCAGATGGAGGGCCGCATCGACGCTTTTGTCTGCGGAGTGGGAACCGGCGGCACATTTTCCGGTGTTGCCCGCTTCCTCAAAGAGCAGAGTCCGGCGATCCTGACGGTCGCGATCGAGACCCAGGGCTCCGTCCTTCAGGGCGGCAAGCCGGCCCCGCACAAAGTCGAGGGAATCGGCGCCTCGTTCGTGCCTGAGACCTTCCACCGCGAGGTTTGCGATGAAATTCTCCGGGTCATGGATCCTGAGGCCTTTGCCATGGTCAAGAGGCTTGCGTCGGAAGAGGGCGTGCTCGCCGGCTCAAGCTCCGGCGCGGCTGTCGAGGCGGCGGTTCAGATTGCTGCGCGCCTTGGAGCCGGCAAGCGGGTTGTGACCATCATTCCCGATTCGGCGGAGCGGTACCTTTCGAAAAAGATCTTCGAGGGCGGCCTGTGACGAAGCTCCGTCTGCTCCTACCCGCCGCTGCCGCATTGCTTTTTGCCGCGCAGCTTGGCCTGCCGCTCGCTCCCGGTTCGCATTCTCCGAGCGCCCAGCGAAGGGCCCCGGGCGCCAGGCTCATCCTCGCTGTTCAATCTGCCGCTCAAGATGCTTCCGCCGGCGAAGGCGTGGAAGAGGCGAAGGCAAAAAAGCTTTCTGGCGCCGTCAGCATTGCGGACGAAGGTTCTCCCCTGGCCACTGTGCTGATTGAGGAATGCGATCCCTCCTTTAGCAAAGTGTTGGCTTCGACCCATTCGGACCACTACGGAAACTTTGATTTGAAACCTGGCCGCAGGGGCAAAGTGCATTATCTCCGCCTCTCCGCCGACGGATTCATAACCCAGGAATATGAAGTGACTCTCTCTCCGGATGCTCCCGATGCGCTGAAGCTCCAGTTGCATCTCGCGGCAAAGCCGCAAAGTTTTCCGGCAAGAAAGCCCTCCGGGCGTGTCTTCGAGCTTTGACCAGTTCGCAAAAATCGGGATCCATCCCAATCCGGTCCTGTCAGGAAGTCCAAAATGACATCTGAGCAGCTTGGTTTTTCCACCCGCGCGATTCACGCCGGACAGCCTCCCGATCCAACCACCGGATCGGTAACCGTCCCCATCTACGCCGCTTCGACCTATGCGCAGGAGGAGATCGGCAAGCATAAGGGCTACGAATATTCGCGGGTTTCGAACCCCACCCGCACCGCTCTTGAAGAGAATTTGGCGTCGCTTGAAGGCGGAAGCTCGGCGCACGTCTTTGCCAGCGGAATGGCGGCGATCTCCGCCCTCGTAACCATGCTCAAGAGCGGCGATCATGTCATTTGCGGCGCGAATGTCTATGGCGGCACCGCCCGGCTCTTCGACCAGATCGTCTCTCACTATGGAATCGCCTTCAGCTACGTCGATACCAGCGACCCGGAAAAAGTGCGCCAGGCCTTCCGCCCCACCACCCGGCTGGTCCACATTGAAACCCCCACCAATCCGCTGATGCAGGTGAGCGACATTCGCGCAGTCGCTGATCTATGCCGCCGCCACGGAGTCGATCTGAGCGTAGACAACACCTTCATGTCGCCTTACTTTCAGCGCCCCATCGAGTTCGGCGCCGATATCGTCATGCACTCGACCACCAAGTTTCTCAACGGCCACAGCGACGGCCTCGGCGGAGTGCTGGTAGGGACCAAGCCCGAGCACAAGGAGGCCTTTGCCTTTGTGCAGAAATGTACGGGCGGGATTCTCTCTCCCTTCGAGTGCTTCCTGGTTTTGCGCGGGGTCAAAACCCTTGCTGTGCGCATGGAGCGCCATGAAGTCAACGGACGTGCCGTGGCCGTCTACCTCACGCAACACCCTAAGGTCGAGCGAGTCTTCTATCCCGGCCTTGAGGATCACCCTCAACACGCCCTATCCAAAAGACAAATGTCCGGATTCGGCGCCCTGATGGCCTTCGAAACAGGCTCGCTCGAAAATGCCAACCGGCTGCTCAGCCGGGTGCGGGTCTGCACGTTAGGAGAATCGCTCGGGGGCGTGGAGACACTGATTTCGCATCCAGCCACGATGACCCATGCGGCGCTTGGCGCGGAAGCCCGCGCCAAGCTCGGCATCACCGACGGGTTGGTACGCATTTCCGTGGGGATTGAAGATGCAGCCGACCTGCTCGCCGACCTGGAGCAGGCCCTCAAAGCTGTTTAAGGAGCGGGAGTCCGCGCGTTTCGCACCAGCATGTCGACAGTGCCTGCAAACATAGGGCCATTCTTCATGGCCCATTCGCGCGTCGCCTCATCGAGATGAGTCAGATCGGAGGTCGTCTTCAGATAATCCTCGATTCCCTTCCTGAACCTCTCGACCATCGGCACGACGCTCAAGAGTTCTTCCGCGTTGCGGCCCGCGATCTCAATCTGGTGAGCCTGGGCAATCTCCTTGATCCCTGCGTTGATTCGGTCTCGGAAACCTAAGATGGCTGTAAAATCTGCCGCCGCCCGCTCGGTGGCAGAGGGTGAGGGTGGCGGAGCAGCCGCCGGCGCAGGCCGTGGCTGTTCCTGCTGCTTGCGGGTAAGCCGGCGCAAGTCGTCGAGTGCCGTGCGAATATCCCGCTCGAAGCCTTGAAGCTTCTCCTTATCCTTGCGCTGCTCCGGCTCCTCCTTGAAGGTGCGGCGAAGCCAATCGAGAAGCGCAACGACCGCGACGGAGATCGCGAGATAGACGTCCATGTGCCGGTCCGGATAGCGCCGCCACGCGCATGCCAGTGCAATCGCCAGCACGAGCAAAAGGAATTCCACGCATGACAACAGAAACCCCATTTTGCCGGCGGCTTTCTTCGCGGCTTTTTCCGGTTTTTGGATCGGCTCTGGCATCGCGCTTGGGCCTTGTATCAGGCCTTGTCGGCAAAGATCCGCCGAATTCTCTTCCTTGGCAAGAGATTTCTTGGCCGCAACAAGCCGGGTTGCCCATGTTGAGCGGATTTGCCTTTCGCGCGAAGGTAGGAGAGCACAACCGCCAAAAATCAATTCACCGAGGGCTCCTCAACATGATCGATAACGAGAATCTCCACCGGGGCTTTTTGTGGCTCCAGCTTGAGTCCAAGCTGCTCCTCGAGCGCCGTAAAGAGCGACGGCCCGGAAGAACCGGATGAATGAGAATCTGCAGACCCTTGCTCGCGGAGGTCTCCTTCCGAAGGCATAAGAGCCGGTCCTTCGTCAGACTTCCACTGCAATGTGAAGTCGTAGTTGCCCTTGAGCCCGGTTTCGTCGACAACCATTTTGCCGCCCAGCTCAGGTTGCCGGGTCAACCCTCCCACCAGGGACGTAATGGGAAGTCCCTGAACTGATATCGGGCCGCCGGCTCCCAACGGCGTCATTCCCATGTGTGGTCCTACCGGAAGGCCGCCACGGGTTTTGAGTCCGTTGGAGTATGTATCTCCAGGCTTCGCCTCGTGAAGCTTTGGGCCATCCTTTGCGACGATCAGCGCGTACACAGGAAGAACTTTTGTCTCGCTGTGGGTCGCCAGCTTGAATCGGTCCGCTAAAAGCGATTGCAGCATGCGTTTCTGCACCAGCCTGCGGCGATCTTCGCTGAGCTCAGTGATCTCATCGGCGATGGAATCATCCATTTTTGCATCGATCTCATATCTTTCAGAGCCGGCCCACTCCGGCGCGCCGACGATCTGGTTGCTATCGACTCCGTATGCATCCTGAATGAGCATCTCCGCGGTAACGCCTGTTGCGCTGTAGCCGTCGGGTCCGAACATCATTCGAGCCCCGCCGCCGGGTCTGTCTGCTTTGATCGAAGCGACTTCGAACGCAGGAGAAATCGTGTTTGTGTCTTCGACCGGTGATTGGGCGTAGCTTGTGTCCAGACTGACCAAGACAAACACGACCGATATGGCCCCGGCTATCCATAGAGCGGCAGCAAGAGGTCGCTTTCTGCTGCAATCCAGTTGGACGAAAAGTCCCTTGCTCACCATGGAGGCGACCCTTTCCTTGCGATGGACAGTGACTCCGGCGCGTTTTCTAAAAGCACCCGGGGGGATTCACCTACAAGACGTGCTCGGGCAGCCGCTGCTCGGCGCCCAACGCTTTATTTTGCGATTCGTCGCAACAATCGAAGGCTCTCCGCTAAGCTAGTCGCTGCCCGGGATGACAAGATCGAACGTTTTCCTTACCCTGGATTTTCTGGCGCTGGATCTCTCGGCCTCGGAACAGGAGCCTTCTCATGAGCGCTAAGCCCGCGGATGGCGTCTCCTCCAGCCCCAACCCCTTCGCGCTCACCTGGGAACAAAAACAACTGTGCGAAACTCTCCGGGCGTTTGCGGCGCGCGAGATCGCTCCCAACGTCCTCCGTTGGGACGAAGCCAGCGAATTTCCGCACGAGACCGTCAAGAAGCTGGGACCCCTGGGCGTGATGGGCATGGTCATTCCCGCCGAGTACGGCGGCGCGGGCCTGGGCTATGTGGAGTACGCGTTGGCGATCGAGGAGCTCTCCGCCGTCGATGGGTCGATTGGATTGACGGTCGCCTCCCACAACTCGCTCTGCACCAATCACATTTTTCTCTTCGGCGACGAGCAGCAGCGCCGGAAGTATGTTCCGCGTCTGGCCTCGGGGGAGTGGCTAGGCGCCTGGGCTCTTACGGAATCCAGTGCCGGCTCCGACGCCGGCAGCGCGCGGGCCACTGCGGTGCGCAAGGGCGCCGGCTGGGTGCTCAACGGCAGCAAGACCTTCATCACCAACGGCCACTATGCCGATGTGATCGTCGTGATTGCGGTTACCGAGAAAGCCAAAGGCGCGAAGGGGCTCTCGGCTTTCGTCGTCGAAAAAGGTACGCCCGGTTTTCGTGCCGGCAAAAAAGAAAACAAGCTCGGCCTTCGCGCCAGCGACACGGCGGAGTTGATCTTCGAAGACTGCGAGATACCGGGCGAGAACCTGCTGGGATCGCCGGGCGAGGGGTTCATCGATGCCATGCAAGTGCTCGATGGCGGCCGCATCTCGATCGCAGCTCTCTCTTTGGGAATCGCCCGCGGCGCATTCGATGCCGCACTCCGCTACATCCAGGAGCGGCATCAGTTCGGCAAAGCCATCGCGGAGTTTCAGGGGATTCAGTGGAAGGTTGCCGACATGGCGACCCATCTCGATGCCGCAAGGCTGCTGACCATGCGCGCCGCAAGGATGCGGGATGCGGGTGAGAAGACCACACTCCAGTCCTCAATGGCCAAGCTGATGGCCGGTGAGGTCGCGGTGAAGATTTGCGACCAGGCAGTGCAGCTCCACGGCGGCTACGGCTTCATCAAGGACTATCCCGTCGAAAAGTTCTACCGCGACGTCAAGCTCTGCACGATCGGCGAAGGCACCAGTGAGGTGCAGCGCATCATCATCGCGCGCGAGCTTCTGCGGAAGAGCTAAACTTCCGGGCGGCCAGATTGCGCGCCCAACGCAAACTCGTCAACGCTGCAAGAGCTTCAACCCAGCAGTTCAACCCATCAAGATAAGATCGAGAGAGAGAAGCGCCCGAGCCCCAGCAACGAAGCTTTCGGAAAGTTGTGCGGCCCGCTGATCGCGTCAAGAAAGGAATTTCGCGGTGACTACGATCGACCATCTGGGAATCGCGGTGAAGAGCATCGCGGAAGCGCGCCGCCTTTATGTGTCGCTTGGTCTCGGTGTTGTCCATGAAGAAGTGGTGGAGCAGGAGGGCGTGCGCGCGGCGATGATTCCGGTGGGCGAGAGCCGCATCGAGCTCCTCGAAGCTACCTCTGCGGACACGCCCGTGGGCCGGTTTCTCACAAAACACGGCGAGGGGCTGCACCATGTCGCTTTCCACGTCGAAGACATTTCCGGCGCCTTCGAACAGATCAAGCGTGATGGCTTCGAAGTCCTTTCCGAAGATATTCAAATCGGCGTGGACGGCCATCTCTACTTCTTCGTTCATCCGCACAGCGCGTCCGGCGTGCTGATAGAGATATGCCAGGACTCGATCGCCGACGTCTGAGAATCTGCATGCTTCTTGCCATCCAAACTTCGAGCGTTCCCGGCAGCGTCGCTCTCGGCCGCGTAGAACCGGCTTCAGGCGAGGTCGAGATTCTGGCGCAGGCCGAGTTCGCGGCACGCAGCAACTCCGCGCTGTTGATTCCGAAAATTGGCGAGATGCTTGCCGCATGCGGGGCGGAGGTCCGCGATCTGGAGGCCATTGTGGTGGTTCGTGGCCCGGGAAGCTTTACCGGCATCCGTGTAGGCCTCAGCGCCGCCAAAGGACTGGCGGAGGTTTCCGGATCGAAAATCATCGCGCTTTCGCAATTGGCGCTTCTGGCAAGCAGCAGCGGTCACAAGCATGTGTTGGCTGCCATCGATGCGGGGCGCGGGGAATATTACGCCGGCGAATATCTGGAAGGCCGAGCGCTGAGCGAAGCCCTTCTGACTGCATCGGAGCTTTGCGCCGCGGCACAGAGAGGTCCTGCCGTCCTCGTCTTCGAGGAAGCCTGCCAGAATGCCTCCGAGCTTAATAGCCGGGGTGGGAGCGGCCTGCCGTGCGAAGCGGTTCTGATCGCCGCGCCCGACGCCGGGGCTGCGCTTCGCCTTGCTTCGGCGCGCTTTTGCGCGGGCGTCTTCGACGACGTTGCCACCCTGGATGCCAACTATCTGCGCCGCTCCGACGCCGAGATCTTCGGCCCGAAGAGTGTTTTGAAACAGTAGAAGATCGTGGGCTTACAGCCGAATATGTCGCAGCCGCAGCGAATTCGTGATCACCGAGACCGAGCTGAGACTCATCGCGGCGGCCGCGATCATAGGACTGAGCAGGATGCCGAAGACCGGATAAAGAGCGCCGGCTGCGATAGGGACGCCGATGGCGTTGTAGACAAAGGCAAAGAAGAGATTCTGGCGGATATTGCGCATGGTCCGCTGGCTGAGGCGGCGCGCGGCGGCGATCGCCCGCAGGTCCCCGTGGACCAGCGTGATTGCGCCCGCCTCCATCGCGACATCGGTTCCCGTGCCCATCGCGATCCCTACCTGTGCCTGAGCCAGCGCGGGAGCGTCGTTCACGCCATCGCCGGCCATCGCGACCACAGCCCCTTTTGCTTGGAGTTCTTGGACCACCTCCGCCTTGCCCTCCGGAAGCACTTCGGCGTAAAAATCGATGCCCAACTTCCGCGCGACAGCGGCAGCAGTCTTCGGGTTGTCACCGGTAACCATCACAACTCGCAGCCCGGCCTTCTTGAGCTCCGCGATCGCTTGAGGGGTTGAAGGCTTCAGCGGATCGGAGACGGCGACGAATCCGGCAACGCGCCGGTCGACGGCCACAAAGATGACTGTCTCCCCTTCCTGACGCAGCGCATCGGCCTGCGCCTCGAAGCTGCTCAGAGAGACTCCGAGATCGCGCATCAAGCTGGCGTTTCCTACCGCGATTGTCTTGTCCCTTGCCGGCGTGTCCGGCCCCAGTTTTCCTACGACGCCCTTGCCGGGAATGGATTCAAAATCCGCGACCGCGGACAGGCCCAAGCCTCGCTCCTTCGCCGCGCTCACCAACGCCGAAGCCAGAGGATGCTCGCTGCCCCGCTCCAGGCTTGCCGCGAGCCTCAGCAGCGTTTCCCCATCCATCTCCTGGGTGGGGAGAATCGTGGTCACGCGCGGCTTGCCCTCGGTGAGAGTTCCGGTCTTGTCGACGGCCAGCGTGTCCACTTTCTCGAAGATCTCGAGCGCTTCTGCATTGCGGATCAGGATTCCCGCGGTCGCGCCTCTTCCGGTGCCGACCATGATCGACATTGGCGTCGCCAGGCCAAGCGCGCAGGGGCAGGCGATCATCAACACAGCGACCGCCGCCACCAGAGCATGGGCGAAACGCGGCGCGGGACCGTAGATAGACCACGCGGCAAACGCGATCGCAGCCGCGGCAAGAACCGCAGGCACGAAGTAGGAGGCCGCCCGATCCGCCAACCGTTGAATCGGCGCGCGCGTCCGCTGCGCCTGGCTCACCCGCTCGACGATTCTTCGCAGCAGCGTGTCGGCTCCGACCTTTTCTGCCTGCATCAAAAAGCTGCCGGTTCCATTGATCGCGCCGGCAATGACGGTGTCGCCCGGGCCCTTTTCGACGGGGATCGGTTCTCCGGTCATCATGGACTCGTCGACCGTGCTGCGGCCTTCGAGCACGGGACCATCGACCGGAATCTTTTCTCCGGGCCGCACGCGCAAGCGGTCCCCCGGATGAATCTCTGCCAGCGATACATCGGCCTCGCTGCCGTCGGCGGCAATGCGGCGGGCGGTCGTGGGCGCGAGCCCCAGCAGAGCGCGAATCGCGGAGCCGGTCTGGTTGCGCGCGCGCAGCTCCAATACCTGTCCAAGCAGCACCAGAAGCGTGATAACGGCGGCGGCCTCGAAATAAAGAGGAATCCCTCCGCTGCTGTCGCGTGCCGTCGGCGGAAAAATTCCGGGCGCGATCACCGCGACAAGGCTGTAGAGATAGGCGGCGCCTGTGCCGATCGCGATCAGCGTAAACATGTTGAGGCTGCGGTGGACAATCGAGGCCCACCCTCGCGCGAAGAAAGGCCAGCCGCACCAGAGAACGACGGGAGTAGCGAAAACCAGCTCCAGCCAGCCAAGCAGGCCTACCCCGATCCACTGTTGGAGTGGCCTTCCGGGAAGAAAATCCGACACCATCGCAGCGAGGAGCGGCAAGGTCAGCAGCACCCCCACCCAGAGGCGGCGGCTCATTTCCTTCAGTTCCGGATTGGAGGCTTCAATCGTGGCCTCGCGTGCTTCCAGCGCCATTCCGCAGAGCGGGCAGCTTCCCGGGTGATCCTGCACGACCTCGGGATGCATCGGGCAGGTCCATTCGTTTGCATGCGGCTCCGGCGGTCCCGCGCTTTCGAGCGCCATGCCGCACTTGGGGCACGGTCCGGGACGCTCGGCCACAACTTCCGGATGCATCGGGCAGGTATAGAGCGCGCCGGGAGCATGGGTTGGAGCGGCGGCTGGAGCCGCTTTTGATCCATGCAATCCATGCAATCCATGCAAGAAGAGGCCGGGATCGGCTTCGAATTTCGCCTGGCAGGAGGAGTGACAGAAGTAGTACCGCTTTCCTGCAAACTCGGCTGTCGCCGCAGCGTGTGCTGGATCGACCTGCATCCCGCAAACGGGATCGATCGCGATAGGAGAGGAAAGGATGGGCAGAGAAAGGCTCGGCGCCGAAGGCCGCGGTTGCAGCTCGGGAACCACATAGCGGGCAGGCTCGGCGGCAAATCCCTTGCGGCATCCCGCGGAGCAGAACCAGTAGGTTTTTCCCTGATACAGCTCGCTGCCCGCTGCGGTCGGCGGCAGCACGTCCATCCCGCAGACCGGGTCTTTCGCGCTTCCCTCCGTTTTGGGCGACGCGCTCGAAGACCCGCGTGCTGGACTTGGCCCGGTTGCTTCGCCAGAGGGATCAGTCACTGAGATAAAAACTCCAGCAGCGCGGAATTCACCTTGCCGGCATGGGTGGCAAGAAGGCCATGTGGCGCGCCCTCGATCACGACGTACCGGCTGCCTGGAAGGCCGTCGTGCAACTGCGCCCCGCTGCCCCCAAGTGGAAGAATCCGATCCGCGTCCCCTTGGATCACCATCGACGGCACGTCGATTCGGGGAAGATCGGCGCGGAAATCCGTCCACCAGGTAGCCACGCATTTCAGCGTCCCGATCGCGGAAGCACCGGAGGCGACATTCCAGCTATCCCGAACCACCTCATCGCTGATGAGGCTGCCTTTCAGCACATCCAGGTTGTAGAAATTCGAAAAGAAATTGGTGAGAAAGGCGAGCCGGTCCTCGGAGATGCTTTTCCGGATGCCGTCGGCGACACTCGCCTCGACTCCTTCTGGGTTGTCGGGCCTTTTGAGCAAATAAGGCGGCACCGGGGCGATGAAGATTGCCTTGCTGACCCGCCGCGAGCCGTAAACCGAGAGATAACGGGCAACTTCACCAGTGCCCATCGAAAAGCCCACCAACGCCGCGTCGCGCAGGCCCAGCCGCACCATAAGCTTGTGCAGATCCGCGGCGAAGGTGTCAAAGTCGTAGCCGGTCGAGGGCTGGCTGGACTGGCCGAATCCTCTGCGGTCGTAGGTGATGACCCGATAACCGGCGTCGAGAAGCGCGGCCGTCTGCTTTTCCCAGGAGCGTCCGCTGAGGGGAAAGCCGTGGATCAGCACAACCGGCCTTCCTTGGCCCCGGTCCTCATAGTAAAGATCGATGCCCGCCGAGTTCTCTTTCCCGACGTGAACGTATGGCATTTGGCGTTAGCCCTCCTGAGAGGCTTCCGCCAAAAACCACGTCCGGCGCTCGGTCTGGTCAATCCAGTTCTCGATCAGGCTGGTGGTTGCCACGTCGCCGTGCTCCTCGCAGATATGATGGGCGGCGCGCAGCAGCTCCGTGAGCCGGCGGTTGTCGTTCGAAAGCTCGGTCAGCATTTCCGTCGGCGCCACAAACTCTCGGTTGTCGTCCTTGAGCCTCTGGTGCGAGGCGATTTCGCCAATCGAGTGCAACGTGAGGCCGCCGATCTTGCGCGCGCGCTCCGCGATGTCGTCGGTCATGGCGAAGATTTGGTCGCTCTGCTCATCGAGCAGCAAATGATAATCGCGGAAATGCTTTCCGCTCATGTGCCAGTGGAAATTCTTCGTTTTCACATAGAGCGCAAATACGTCGGCAAGCAGATGCCGCAATTCGCTGGAGATCTCACCTACTGCTTCGGGTGCGAGGTCGGTAGGGGTTTGCAGAGCTTTCGGTACATCCAGGCCCGCGTGCGCTAAGGCATGTTTGCTCATAGCTGTGTCTCCTATCTGGTCGGCTTGGTGATGAGATGCAGATCCGGAAATGAGAGCTTCAAAACTCTCGCCTCCAGCCTACGCGAAACAGCTTGAGGAAAACATCTGGCCTGGTCCCGGCTCAGGCCGAAGGGCTTGCCGGGAAGGCTTTCCGTCTCTTCCGTCCGCTCGAGCTACCCGGATTTTCAGGTGCTCCATGGTTGGTCGATGCAGTTTTCGGCTATTTCCGCACGTAAATGCGGTAGCCCGAGGGCTTCAAAACACGGCTCCACCAGTAGACATCGTCCGGCGGCATGCGCTCGGCGTAGAGCCGGTATTGACCGTCAAGCAAAGTCTGGATTGCCGGCCAGCGGTCGAGCTTGGCATAGCCGTCACCGCCCCCCTGGCAGTACTGATTGCTTACGACAAAAACCTCCGGAAGGTTCTGTTCGATCGCGGCAAAAAAGCCTTTCCGGTAATCGTTCACCACATCCATTCGTTCGTTGCCGCGGGGCGCATAAGCGTAACAGTCGTAGATGTATCCGGTGGCCTGGACCAGGCGGTCGCGATAGAGGGTATTGATGCAGCCCGCCGTGGTATCGAGGCACTGCACCTTGCCGGAGAGTTTTGCTCCTCCCAGATTTTGGAGATCGCCGCTCAGCATGGTGATGAACTCCTGGTTGCGCCAGTCATAGCGTCTCGCCTTGAAGGCGCATTGCGGCGCTAGCACCAGCAGGGCATATGCGGCTGCCGCCGCGGCGAAAAAGCGCAACCCCGGCCGCTCCAGCGCCTCAGCAAAATCGATGCTCATCAAGGTAAGCAGAAACATCAGCAGCGGGTAGCGGTGGTATTGGAAGCCGCGCCCCTGCGCGCAATAGGAGATCAGCCCGAAGAGCACTCCTCCAGCCAGCATCCACTCTTCCCAATTCCATCGGCGGCGTCCGGCAACAATCACAATCAGCCACACGGCTACGAGTGGTCCCAGCGGTGCGATGCTGTGTGCCAAAAGGTAGCTCAACGGCCGGCGATACATTGCGTTGTAGTAGAGCGCGGGGCCCAACATGGTGGCGAAGAAGGCGCCGAGCGCCCGCATGCGCAGAAGATAGCCGCAGACCACAGCCCCGGGCAGCAGAAAGCCGGCGACGCTCGAGAGCAGCGGCCGCAGAACGGGCCTCCCCAAGCTCTTCAACCGGAAAGCCACCAGCACAAGCAGAACCGCTCCCGCCGGCGCGGCCCAAGGCTTGATCGTCGCCGCCGCTCCAGCGGCGATTGCCGCGGGCAAAAACATCCATATTCGATTGTGGCGCAGCCCCAGAAAGAAGAAGCAAAAGGAGATTGCCAGAAGGGCAGCCATCACCTGATCGCGCTCCCCCAAAAAAGCCACTCCATCCTGGCCATGGATCAGGGTCAACAGTCCTGCCCCGGCAAAGCCGAGAAACCACCCCGGCACCCGCCATCCTGGAGCTTTTACTCCATAGGGCAAGGTGATCGCGATCATTGCCGCGCCGGTGGCGCCCATCACCAGAAGATCGAAGATGCGCCAGTTGAGGGCGCCGCCGCCAAGGGTGTGGAGCACGAGCCAATGGACCAGATAGCAGCCCGGCATATTGATCTCGACGATCTGCCGGTACGGGGCAAAGCCATGGTCCATCAGGAATGCGACATAGTGATAGAGAGACGCATCGCCTACCAGCGGCCAGTGCCACGTTCCCGCTACAAAAATGGCCAATGAGAAGAAGAGCGATGTGCCCAGAATCCAAGGCGCAATCCGAAAGAAGCCGGAAAAAAACCTGCGTCGCGAAGCTTCGTGCGAAACCATGTGGTCAAGCACGATTCTCCCACACGGACGCCGGTTCTCAGACAGGTGCAAGCAGTTTGTCCCGCCATGCGCCCCCTATCGAAATGCTCTATCCTCGAAGAAGCCGATTGCTTTTTCGGCTGAATCTTGAATGGGACAGGGTCGGTGGATGCGGCAAGCCAAATACGTAGCGCAGTTTGCTGCTGCGGTTGTGGTTCTTGGATCATACGGGGCGCCTGTATGGCTTGTTGCCCAGCAAATGGCTGTTTCACCTCTCCCGTCCGCGCTCGATAGCTCGCTTTCGAATCCCTCGGAAGACAACTCTGAAGGCTCCGCCTATCTTCCTTTCGACAGTTGGATCTATCCAGCGATCGAGCGCCTCTATGCTTTGGGGTACGTGGATTCCGCCTACATGGGACTTCGTCCATGGACCCGGATGAGCTGCCTGCACACGCTGGAAGAGACGTATCCCCGGCTGGAGATGGCCCCCAAAGACTCCGAGGCCTGGAGCATCTTCAAAGCACTGGCAGAGGAGTTGGGATACGACCCTTCCGCGTCCCCCACACGGGCTGCCGTTGAGAGCGTCTATGCGCGCCCGATGTACATCCAGGGCCCCCCGATCAACGATTCATGGCATTTCGGCCAAACCCTCATCAACGATGACGGCCGACCTTTTCAGCATGGATTCAATGCGATCACCGGATTTGACGCCGACGCGGAGAGCCATCGTTTCACGCTTCAGGTGCGCGGGGAATATCAACATGCTCCCGGACGTGCCGCCTATCCCGAGTCGGTCCAGGAATTGATCTCCCAAGTCGATGCCACGCCGCTCGTGGCGCCCTCGCCGGTGCCCGAGACAAATGTCTTCCGTCTGCTGGATGCAAATCTCTCGCTCCATTGGGCCGGGCATGAAATCTCGGCTGGCAAGATCGAAGACGAATGGGGACCGGCAAAAAGCGGCGCCATGTCTCTGAGCGACAATGCCGAGCCCTTTTATGCGCTGCGAATCAACCGTGTCGAGCCGCTGCGCATTCCGATTCTTTCCGACATTCTCGGTCCTTTTCGCTATGAAGCACTTCTCGGCGACTTGAAAGGGCACAAATACCCAAACGCCCCCTGGATTCACGCGGAGAAATTTAGCTTTAAGCCGACGCGGAATACGGAATTTGGGTTTTCGAGAGTCGTGGTCTTTGCCGGCGAAGGCCATGTTCCATTTACATTCAGCACGTTTTGGAACAGCTTCACCAGTTTCAGCAACGTTCCCGTCGCCCAAAAGCAAGGCAGGAATGACCCGGGTGTGCGCCACTCGAGCTTCGATTTCACCTGGCGTCTGCCGTGGATGGAAAAATGGCTGACGTTCTACACCGACTCGATCGTGCATGATGACGTCTCTCCGATCGCGGCGCCGCGTCGCGCGGCCTTCGAGACCGGCCTTTATCTTTCGCACCTGCCGCGGCTTCCCCATGTCGATGTTCGTGCCGAGGCCATCAATACCGACCCTTCAGGAAGCAGCCAAGGTGGCCAGTTTCTCTATTGGGAAAATGTCTATCGCGACGGTTATCTCAACAATGGGGACCTGCTCGGCAGTTGGATGGGCAGGGAGGGCAAAGGCGGCCAGGCATGGATCACCGATTGGCTGAGCCCGAAGACCTACATTCAAATCGGCTACCGCAATGCCAAGGTCTCAAAGAATTTCATTCCCGGCGGCACCACGCAGAACGATTTCAATGCCAAGGCTGTACTGCGGTTGCAGCAGAATCTGGAGATCAACGCCTTTCTGCAGGGCGAGCTTTGGAAGGTGCCCGCTCTGGCGCCAAACCGGAAAGAAGACGTCACCGGCTCGATACAGCTGACTTATTACCCCAAACTAAGCTGGCATAAGTAGAAGCTTCTCCAGTCGCCAGTAAGGTCTTCTGTCGCTGTCTTTGCAAACGGCAAAATGTCACGCGAACGCCCCGGGGTTCGCGCGCCTTGTACCGAACCTCTCCCGAACCGGCGCTGCCCTGGTCAATATCCTCTGCGGGCAGGGAATCGTCTGGTTGCCGCTGCCATCGAATGCCCTGGAAATAAAAAAGCCGGAGCTTTCGCTCCGGCTTCAGATTACAAAGTGCTTATCTCGCCCTACCGGTCCCCTTCAGTTCGAGCGATGCCGTGGGCGCGAAGGAGCTGGTGTTGTAGGTGTTGGTTTCATTCAGCGCACCAGTTGTGACCGGCATGAATTCGTAATAGATGTTGCACGGTCCTGATCCTGGGCTCAGACCAAGGCCGTCCACACAGCTCGTGTTGACGACTGTGAAGTCTGCGGTGTCTCCGGTGGTGGTCACGTAGGGAGTTGAGAAGAGAATGGAGGCGGTGCCGATGTTATTGATCCTGGCGTTGAGCTGACCGCTCGTTGAGCCCACCGCCACCGAGCCAAAGCTCAAAGTTGCTTTGGCGGCGCTGTCTAAGAAGACGATGCCATTCGATGCATTCACGCCCGTGCTGGCGTGATTGGCCGCCACGAAGCTTGCGCCACCGCTGGTGATTGCCAGTGCGCTTGGAGTATCGACGAGAGCCGCATCGGTGTAGAGGCTATATTCGTAGCCACCGACCGCCGGGACAATGACGAGATCGCCCGTAGGCTGGTCGAGAACGTAATAGTCCTCAGCCGGGTCGAAGGCGATGCCCACCGGGTCGGTGACTCCGCTAGGAGTTGTGACGGTAGCGCTGCCTCCCCCGGCCGCGATATCGACTACCTGACCCGGGCCACCACTTGCGCCACGGTCGCCCACAATCAGGTTGCCAGTGTAGGGATCGGCCGCGAGAGCTTGCGGATAAACAACCGTGACGCCCCCGGTGCTCACTTTGAAAGCCGATCCACCGCCAACAGGAACTTCGACGACGAAGCCAGGGCTGGAGGTGGTAGCACCGCTCCCGCTCGCTCCTGCGTCTCCGATAAAGAGGTTTCCGGAGGTGTCAAAGGCGACCGAAAGCGGATGCAGCAGCAGGCCCCCGGGGTTGGCAGTATAGGGAGCCACTGCCGAATTGGATGGCACGACGACGATGTCGCCGAGTCCGGAATCGGCGACATAGAGGTCGCCTGCTCCATTGATGGCAATTCCTAAAGGATCGCTCAGCGTGATGGTGCCCGTGCTGACGGCTGTAAGGTTACTGCCGCCAGGTCCATTGGCAGACCAGATTGCGGGCGTCGATCCGTTGTCGGTGATATAGAGCTTTTTGTCCTCGCCGGAAACTGCCAGGCCGGCGGGTGAATCGAGGCCGGTGGCTCCATTTCTTTCATGCAAGGGATAGAGAACGGCTTCACCTGCGATCCCGAGGGAGAAAGCGCCCGTCGAGGCCAGAATTGTCGCGCTCGCGCCTTTCAATTTGATAGCGCCGGAACGTATGCCGGGGTAGCTCGGATCGGCAGCAAAGTTCTCCGTGCAGATAAACGGATCGCTTGTGCTGATGGCCCCGCCGTCGCTGCCGGTGGTGGTATTGCCGGTGTTGGGGCAGCTTCCGCCCAGGTCCTGGATTTCGGAGCTGTTGTCACCTTCTCCGCTGAAGGAGAAGCCTCTCAGCCTGTTCGATGCATTGAGCCCATAGTTGAGCGCGACTGTCGACCCGGTGGTATTCACATTGACCGCCGAAAGATAAAGGAGGGAGGGCGGCAGAATCACTTCGAAGGTATCGTTCGACGCGTAGTCGGCGACATAGAGATCGCCCAGGCTGTCAAAAGCGATGCCGCTGCCATTGAGGATGCCGGAGCCGGATACGCCAGTAAGCGGAACGCGATAAGCGCTGCTCGTGTCATACGAACCGCTGCCGAGAGTCGGAACCTTGATGATGTTCTCCGGGACCTGTTGGCTCGGAGTGGGTGCTTCGGCGGTATCGGTGAGGATGTAAAGGTTTCCCTGCGGATCCAGCGCCAACCCTGAGGGCTCGTAGAGCAAAAACGAGGGAACGAAATAAATGGTTGCGGTGGTACTGCCTCCAGGAATCTCGTACACCGTCGAATTCAAGTCCGCGACAAAGAGGTTGCCGGCACTATCTTTGACCAATGCAGACGGAATAACGTTGGTCGGAAGTCCGCTGATGTTCAGGGGGGTCAGCGTCGTCGTTCCCGCCGCCACCGAATAAAGCGCGGCAGAAATGTCATCCCCGATATAGAGGGTGTTGAATGTGCTCGAGCTGGGATTCGTATCCACTGCGAGAGCAGTTACATCTTTCAACGCTCCCCCCAACACCACCTGATTGACGGTGCCGTTCAATGTCCCGTTGGTTGCGAGCGCCTCGATAACCCGGCCGACGCCAGAGGTTGGGCTATCGCCGATGAAAAGATCGCCGTTGGAGTCGACCGCAACAGCATTGGGACCCACCAGCGTATATCCGCCCGTGCTTACCGTGCTCGCAACACCGTCCACGTAGGCCACGACCCGGTTATTTCCGGAATCGGCTACATAGTAGGTGGCTAGAAAGAAGGGATTGCTTGGGGCCACGGCAATCGACTGAGGCCCGCTCAGCCCTGCGACCGGCGCCATCTGCTGATCCACCACAACATCGGGCGCAGAGGCGAAGGCGGCGGAGGCGAAGGCGAGTGATCCTAGAAAGGCACCAAACGCGACAAGTTGAGACATCGACGGCTTCCGGGAGAGGCGATTCCGCAGGACACGAGGCATGGTGTGGCGCTCCTCAAAACAATTCGGGTGAAACAGAGATGGTGTTGAACGGGGGACCCTGGCAAACTTCTTGGATGATCCTCTACCGGCCAATCGCTGCCTGGGGGGGCCACCTTTCCCGCAAAGGTCCGGCTTATTTTTAAGCGGACGGACCGCGACCTGAGTATACACGCTTCCTGGGGTCGAACTATTTCTGCTTCCGGGAACAAAGGTGACTGAGGTAACTATGTTGCGCGCAGTTACCTCAAAGAACTTTTGTATTGTCCTAGCTATCCAATTCGCCGAAGAAAGTGCAGCGCAAGAAGAGCAAAAGAGTTTCGCGAGTTCGCGGCCAAGTAAAGATTGCCGGCTGCGAAACAATTGGTTTTCTTAAAGATTTAGGAGATGTTTTCTAACCAGCGATCCAGTTGTATTGCTCCTGTGTTAACGGAACAACAGACAGCCGGCCTTGATGCAGCAAGGGAGATTGCCCAAAGATCGCGCGTTCTTTCATTGCCGAAAGAGTTTTGGGCGACATCAGCCGCCGCACGGGGGCAATGCGGACCAATGGCTCGCGCGCATTGCTCGGATCGACTGAGACAACCCGGGCCAATCCAACGGCGGACTTTTCTTTTCCGGTGTGATAAATCACCACTTCGTCCCCCTTTTTCATAGCGGCAAGATTCCTTATCGCTTGGGGATTGGCGACGCCCGTCCAATCCGTCTCGCGTTCCCGTTCCAAATCGGCGTAGGAGTAAGCCTCCGGTTCGGTCTTCAACAGGTAGGGCATGGCGCTAGTCCTCTTGTGAATCGGGGGGAGATGGAGGTTGGGGTTTTGCCGAAAGAAAACTTTCGGTGTCGAGCAGGGGCCGTTCCATTGCGCGCACCCAATCGGTCATCTCCCCGGCGGGACGGCCTTGAGCTGCGTGCCGCTCCAATTCGCTGCGCATGGTTTGCATCTTCGCGTCGAGATCATCGAGATAGTGCAGCAGCACGGCTTCAGGAATCATAGGCAGCTTGGGAGAGCCAAATTCGAGCTTGCCATGGTGGCTTAATACCGCATGCTCCACCAGCAGGCGGAGCTCCGGGGGAAAGCCGGGAATGGCAGTGAGCTTGGCCTCAATCATCGCGAATCCTAGCGAAATGTGTCCCAGCAACTGTCCACGCATGGTGTAGTCGAAGCTTGTTCCCCAGCTCAGCTCCTCGATCTTTCCTATGTCATGCAACACGGCTCCGGAGAGAAGCAGATCGCGATTGATCTCGCGATAATGCGAGGCCGCCAGATCGCAGATTCCCAGCAGGGAAACAATGTGCTCCAGAAGTCCACCCATCCATGCATGGTGCAGGCTCTTCGCCGCGGGAGCCTCGCGCAGCGCCTTGGCGATCGCGGGATCGTCAAGAAAGGCGCGGAGCAGAGTCTTAAGATGAGGGTTGGAAAAGCTATCGACGTAGCGGTTGAGTTCACGCCAAAGTTCGTCGATGTCGCAGCGGGTGCGGGGAACGTAATCTGCCGGGTCGGTTTCTTCCGGAGCGGCGCGGCGCAGCCTGCTCAGCGTGAGTTGAAAGTTGCCGTTGTAACGGCTTACCTCGCCTCGCACTTTGACTACATCGCCCCGCTCAAACTCTTCGCAGCCGTCCAGGTTGTCCCACATCCGGCACTCGATTGAGCCGGTGCGGTCGCACAGGGTAAGCGCCAGATACTGCCCGCCGTCTTTCCGGCTGCGTAGTTGTTTGTTGGCTACCGCAAAAAAGGAAACGACCGGCTGATTCTCGAACTTGGCCAGGTCGGCAACGTATAGCTCTTTCATCGGCGTGCCGGGTTGGTCGGTTTTTACTGCGAGCTGCCGGACTGCGCGGGAGCCGGTTGTTGGGCAGGGGCGGCGGGTTGGGGTGCGGAGGGCTGGTTTTGATCCGGCGTCGACGGCCCCATATACGGCTGCTGTTCCTGCTTGGGCGGCGCCTTCTTGTCAGAGTAGCGAGTCTTCGCTTCTTTTCCCTTCTTCTTTTTGGCCTTGGTTGAATCGTCACCCGCCAATCCGAGCGGAGTATCTTGCGTTTTTTCCGTTGCCAGTTGGTCGGCGGAAGGGTGGGGCGGTTGGTCGGCTGCAGCAGCGGTGCCCTTCGGCTGTTTCGGTTTGCGAATCTTCGCCCGATCGCTAAAGCGGGTCTTGCCGGCCTTGGATTCGGGAGCCTCGCCGCCGATGGGGGAGCTCGTATCGCTTGCAGGTGCAGTCGCGGAAGTGTCTCCGGTCGCGGCGCTGGCGGTCTGAGAACCGGTATCGGCGGCCTCTTTACTGGAATCGACCGAGGGGGAAGTCAACGATTCGCGCGGCGCCTGACCGTAACGTACCTTCTCGCGCTTGCTTGGCTTCTGAGCGCTGGCTACCTGCTGATTCTTCTTCGATTTGGAAGCAGCCGCCGATGTTCCGGCCCCCGCAGCGGAGTTGGCCGCCGAAGCGGTCTGCGGTTTTGGCTTGGGTGTCCGTCCGCGGAAGCGCGTACGCTTAAAGGCCTTTTTCTTCTTGGGGCCCGGAGGAACGTAGGCGCTATTCGTGATCTGGATCTCGTTGGGGCTCGCACCCGAGTCTACATAGCCCGACTTGATGAAGATCGCCGCGCCCTCGCGCAGCGTGGTGAGATAGGTGCGCAACGCCGGCTCCATGCGCTCCACATAGAGGGCTTGCTCCACGTCGTTTTGCGCCTGCGCAAAGGGAGTCACCCCTCCGGCATCGTGTTGATCGACACGCAGGATCAAGAACCCCTGTTTGGTGCGGATGGGCGCCGTGTACTGGCCGGCCTTGAGACTGAAGGCCGCGTCTTCTAATTCCTTGCCCAGCTTGCCCCGCGTATATTCGCCGAGGTCTCCACCTTCGGCTGCCGTCGGCCCGGTGGAATTCGCCTTTGCCAGGTCGGCGAAATTCGCGCCCGCCTTGAGCTGCGTTTCGACCGAATCCGCCTTGCTTTGCGCGGCTGCCAACTGCTCCGCCGTCGCATCGGCGGGAGTTCCAATCAGAATTTCGTCGAGGGTCACCGATTCCGGATGAGAAAACTCGCTCTGATGGGCGTCGTAATACCGCCTGACGTCCGATTGCCCGATGTCAAGGTGCTGGGCAACCTCTTGCTCCACGACCTTTTGCGTAATGATGCCATTGAGGATGTTGGCCTTGAAATCTTCGAACGACACACCCTGCGCCTGAGCAGCTTTTTCAAGGTCATCCATGGAATTCAGGTGGTTTTGCTTGCGGATGTCGTCAAGGCGCTTGACCAGTTCCGTGTCTCCGGTTATGCCCAGCTCTTTCCCTTTGGAGAGCAAAAGCTGCTGGTCGATCAGGTCGCGAAGCAGGTCCTTCTTGCGCGTGTCCGCCTCCAGGCGAGGCACGCCCTGCTGGGCATCGTCTGCTTCTTGCGTCTGTTCCGCACGGTCGTAATCGGATTGGGTGATGATCCCGTCGTTGACCTGGGCAACGATATCCTCGACGACCTGGCCCGATTCGGGAGCCGGCTCGGTCTGTGCTGCTGGAGCGGCAGGTTCACTTGGCTTTTGCCCAAACGCTGGAGCTAGGGTCAGACCCGCGCTCAAAAGAAGGACTGCCGGATAATGCGAGGATCGGAAAAAATTCATGAGTGTCGACATCTCTGAGAGGGCTATTCCGGGAACCGGAGAATGGCTCCAAACCTTCCCGGGTTTTCCTCGGCCCAATCCCAGCCCTACTGAAGTTGCATTTCCGTGACCGTGCCGTCCATGACATTCTAATCGCCCTGAGCGTCAAATCCAAAGGCCGGATGCCCGCCGCGGGAAATAGACTCCCTGCAAGTGGGGTGCCGCCCGATGCTATACTTCATGAAGAAATAGGCTCTGGACCTCGCCTCACGGTGGCAGCTTTCAGCGCTCCGGACCTTGAGGATTCGCGCATTATGCCCTCCCGCACTCGTCGCACTCTCTTCTCCATGATCGTCTTCTTCGCCGCATGCGCTGTTTTGGGCATGGTGGTGAGCCAGAAAGTTGGGGCGCAGTCGGATTCCGACGACGCCACGGTGCGTTCCAGCCTCCGTTCCTTCACCAGCGTCTACGATTTAGTCGAAGAGAATTACGCCGAGCCTCTGAACGGGGACAAGGCCGAGAAGGCGATTTACGACGGAGCCATTCCTGGCATGCTGCGTGTGCTCGATCCGCACTCCAATTTCAACGATCCCAAAGCCTATGCCCGCATGCTCGAAGATCAGACCGGCAAGTATTACGGCGTGGGAATGGTGATTCAGCCCGAGGGCTTAGGTGCAGAGCAGAAGATTGTCGTCCTCTATCCCTTCGAAGGGACACCCTCCTATAAAGCGGGCATCCGGCCCGGCGACGTCATTGCTGCGGTGGATGGCAAGCCGACTGACAACATGACATCGGAAGACGTCGCCAACCTGCTCAAGGGGCCGAGGGGCACCCATGTGCAATTGACCGTCGTCCGCTATGGAACTGAGAAACCGATTGTCTTCGATCTGATTCGCGACGAAATTCCGAACAACAGCATCGATCTCGCTTACATGATCCGGCCCGGCATCGGCTATGTGCACATCCGGGATTTCCAGGAGACAACGAGCCATGAGCTAGGTGATGCTCTCGATAGCTTTGGCGACATTCACGGCCTGGTGCTCGATCTGCGCGGCAACCCCGGCGGACTGCTGAACGAGGCTGTAGCGGTCTGCGACAAGTTCCTGCAAAAGGGCCAAGTGATCGTTTCGCAGCGCGGACGCGCGTATCCGCCAGTGGTGTACAAGGCGACCCATGGCAATGGCGGCCACGATTATCCGATCGTGGTGCTCGTAAACCGCGGCACTGCTTCTGCGGCGGAAATTGTCTCCGGCGCACTGCAGGATCACGATCGCGCCATCATTGCCGGGGAAACTACCTTCGGCAAGGGACTGGTGCAGACGGTCTACCCGCTTTCGGAACACACCGGCCTCGCGCTCACGACCTATCACTACTACACGCCGAGCGGACGGCTGATTCAGCGCAACTACAACGGCGTCTCTCTTTACGACTACTACTACAACCACGATCAGCCCCAGGACCTGGCGAACCGTGAGGTTCGGCTGACTGACTCCGGCCGGACCGTGTATGGCGGCGGCGGTATCACTCCCGACGACAAGATCGACACGCCCAAATCGAACGATTTTCAAGAAGTGCTTCTCACGCACTCCGTCTTTTTCGACTTTGCCAAGCGCTACATGGCGAATCGCACGATCGACAAGAACTTTCAGGTCGACGACAGCGTGATGCAGCAGTTCAAGCAGTTCTTGACCAGCCAGCAGATCCCCTACACCGATCAGGATCTCAATGGCGTGATGGACTGGATCCAGGCCAACATCAAGGCCGAAATCTTCACTACGCAGTTCGGTCAGGAAGCGGGGCTTCGGATCCGCGCGGATTGGGATCCAATGATCGGCAAAGCGCTGGACTACCTTCCCCAGGCGCAGGCCCTGGAGAATGCCGCAAAGCGCGCAGACAGCCAGCGGGCGAGCGTGGGCGCGGCTCCAGCAGCAAACTTGGCGGGCGCGCAAGAATAACGCGCTTGCCGCGCAGAGGCCCGTTCCAAAATGCCGTTTCTGTTACGCCGTGCCTCGTGCCGGAATCGCCGACGCGGTCCAGTTCCTTCTATCGCCATTCCAGAAAACGGAACTCACGCTTCGCATACACAAGCCAGCCCTCACGACCGAGCGCTTGCTTATTCGCTGAAAATTTGGCGTTTGCGCTCTTTTGCGCCGAGGAGCTACGGCAGATTTCCTGTAGGTTTGTCCCGAAACAACTGCAGCAAACGAGGCTTTTCCCCAAGAAAAGCCTCACCTCGCGGATCTTGGCGCCTCACAGCAACAGGAAATCTGCCTTAAGGCATTTTCGGAAATACTGTGAACTTTTGAGGTCCCAATAGGTGGATTTTTCTTGAGAAAAAATCCACTCCGGGCCTGCGGCTTCGGTCTACCATTTCCGAAAATGCCTTAGGCCGCTGAGCCGGGCAAGCTGCTGCCGTGCCGGACCATGAGGGCAAGAAGCTTTCGAGCGTCCCAGTAGCGCGGCAGGTACTGGCGGGGATTGGAGAGGCAGCGGAACAGCCAACCGAGATACATCCGGTCGGCCCACACTGGGATGTGCACCTGATCTCCGCTCAGGAATGCGATGGCCGCTCCCACGCAGTGGATGGAGGGAGAATAATCGAGCTCCTGGCGCAGATAAAGCCCGAGGCGTTCCTGGGTTCCTCCGCCAATCGCGACGACGATATGCCGTGGCCGCCTCCCATGAATGCGCTCGAGGAGCGCCGGGTCCTGGATCGCCTTCCCATACAAGGGAGCAACGTACATGTCTTCCGGAGATAGAGCGATTCCTTGCTCTTGCAGCCACTGGCAATTCACGTGCGCGCTGTCTTCGCTGGGCATGATCCAGAAGCTCTCATGGGGATCGTGGAGGCTGGGATGCTTCAGCAGTGCGGTCAGGTATTCAAGGCCCGAGACGCGCCGGATGGAATCTTTCTGCAGGTAATTCCAGATGAGCACCATGAAAGCGCTATCGGCAATCACCAGATCGGCTTCCAGCAATGCGTTGCGATAGGCGAGGTCGTGAGGGAGGTTCTTGAGTGCGGGAGCCGCGGGGACCACGAGCAGGCCGCCCTCTTTCATCCGGTTCACCGCCTGCGTAGCATCGCCGACGAAGAATTTAATCCCTAGAATCGATCGGAACTGGGGGGATTCCATCG
>DATAWF010000161.1:0-20519 GCA_036267335.1 Acidobacteriaceae bacterium | reverse complement strand
ATCGGGTTCACCGGGATTGTCGAGCCCACCGTGAAGGTTCCATCTCCGTTGCCTAACAGGACGGTCACATTTCCCCATGCCACCTCCCCACCTGCCGTGATGGTTCCAGGGGCGAGGGCGATATCCATCTTGCCGTCGTTGTTGAAGTCGCCGACCACGGTGAAGTAAGGATTGCCATTGCTGATAGAAGGATCGGACTCGGATCCAAAGTTGATCGCCCCTGTGGCCGCTCCCAGAGACTGCGTACCTAGCGGGAATTGGTTTCCGGTATCAGCGAACGAGACACTTCCTGTAGGAAGAACCATCGCCGGCGCCGTGACGGTTCCCGTCAGCGTGTAGTTTCCAGTCGAACCGGAAGAAGAGATGGCGGTCTGGGTCGAACCGGACACGGTCAAGGTCTGCGCGGCCGACGTGCTGGAAGCAAGGAGAGAGCCCGTGGCAGTCCCGATAAATACAGCCTGATAGTTATGCGATCCGACTGGCGGCGCAAATCGGATGGCTGCGGTACCAGCGGAACTGAGCTGCGCCGCGCCGACCACCCCAGAATTGGTGCATGAGTCGACGTTGGCATCGCAGAACATCACAATTCCGGGTGTTACGGCCGCTCCTCCCGCCGTCACCGTGGCAGTCAACGAGACAATCGTGCCGGAAGGGACCGTCGTTACCGCGCTTCCGCCGGATGCAATGGCAAGGGTGGTAGCCGTTGCCGTGGCTGCCGCCGCCAGCAACGAGCCGGAAAATGCGGCCAAGCAAGCAATAGCCACGAGAACACGGAGGCGAGAAAAGCCGCGCGAGCGATGCGTCAGGCAGGAGGGGGCAATCGATGGGCAGGCAGAGGGGATCGCGACTCGCATTGCGGGCTCCGTAAGACAAGCGTGGGAAATTTTCAGGGGGGATGATCTAAAAGATAGCAGCCCTCATTTAGAAAATGGAAATCTAAAGCGAATGGCCGGCGGAAGAATCCGGGCTGCCGCCCGGACAGCATTTGCGGCGGCGGCCGGGCCGCGCGCGATCTGGCTGCGATACAGTAAAATCACTTTGAGGCCGACGTAGCTCAGTTGGTAGAGCAGCTGATTCGTAATCAGCAGGTCATCGGTTCAAGTCCGATCGTCGGCTCCAGCGCTTCGCCGGCTGGCTTAAGCGCATCCAGTTTGGTACCCCCTTATCCACCGCTTTTTTGTTGCGCCCCTTGCGATTGACTTCGTCTGCTCCGCATAATCGGCACAGAAGCCGAGGGCGACCTAAGTGATGGGCACGAACCCACACCCGATTGTGATCAGGTACAGCCGCCGGGACGTTCTTCGCATTCTCCGAATCCATCCCAATCAGCTTGGCGCGTGGGAGCGCCAGGAACTGGTCTCGCCGAGCGAGAACTATACCTTTCAGGATCTTGTCCAGCTTCGAAAATTGCGTGATCTTTCCGCCTCCCGGCTCTCGGCGGCAAGCATTCGTGCTTCGGTGCAGGCAATGCGGATGGTCTCAGGTATCGCCAATCCCCTGCTGGAAGCCGGCGCGGTGCGGAGCCGGGGAAGGCTCGCCTTTCGCCTTTCCGGGGCCATGGTGGACCCGATTGCGGGACAGTTTGTCTTCGATTTCGAATCCACGGCGCAACGGCGCCTGGCCGAGGTGGGAGACGCGGCGGCGAACCATGCAGCGCGCGAATCCCGCCTGAACGGCCTGTTTCTCGAAGCAGTGCAGCAGGAGGAACACGGAAATCTCGACGAGGCAATGTCACTCTACAACGAGATTCTGACGCTCAACGAACGGCACGCGCCCGCTTCAATCAATTTGGGCACTCTTCACTACAACCGCCGGGAATTTCTGCAAGCGGAAAAACTTTATCGCAATGCGACCGTCGCCGATCCGGGCTACGCACTTGCTTTCTTCGATCTGGGCAATGTGCTCGATGAGCTGCGGCGGCTTCCCGAAGCCATCGAAGCTTATCGCCGCGCGATCACGCTTGTCCCCAATTACGCGGATGCGCATTACAATCTGGCACTCGCGCACGAACGCACCGGAGCACAGCGTAAAGCTCTCCATCACTGGGCAACCTACGTAAAGTTGGACCCGGTGGGACCGTGGGCTGGCCATGCGCGCCTGCAAGCGCGCAGGATTCTTGCCCGGGAAACGCTATCGATCGTTCACCGCAACCCGCACCGCGGCACACCGGCGAGACGGATCGCAAACGCGGAAACAGCCGCCCCCCTGCAACCGGTTCCGCTTCCGCGCCTTCCGCTTTAAGGCATGCTTCACCGGTGAAATCTAAGACACCCCGTGTTGCCCGGCTTGCCTACCTCACACACAGAATGCTATATGCGATAAGTGGACAGCGAGGCTGCGATGATTCGTGTGGGAGTGGAAGCCGCACTTGATCCAACCCTCTTCGAGGGTTTCACACCGCTCGCCGAGCTGGTGCGTCTTCCGGAGGAGCTCGACGGCGATTTGGACGTGGAGTTTTGGCTCTCGCCGGTAAAGCTCGCCACCCTCGCCCAGCAGTTGCCACACTTGCGCGGGCTCAAAGTCATCCAGAGCATCTGGGCCGGCGTCGACGCGCAACGGCCGCTGGTGCCTTCCGGGGTCATGCTCTGCGATGCGCGTGGGGTCCACGATATTTCGACTGCGGAGTGGACGCTGGCCGCGATTCTGGCGATGCAGAAGTATCTGCCGTTCTATTTCGAACTCCAGCAGCAGGAAGATTGGTCGCGGCGGCCCGAAGCCCAGCAGCTCTATCTGGAATCGCATGGGTTAACCAAGGGCTTCTATCCTCCGGCGGTTGTCGATGAACTGGCCGGGACGACCGTCCTGATTGTCGGGTACGGATCGATTGGGCAGGCGATCGAGGCGCGTCTCACGCCCTTCGGCTGCAAATTTCTGCGGGTGGCACGCCATGGGCGGGAAGGGGTTGCCCCGGTCGAGCGGCTGGATGCGGTGCTCGGTGAGGCCGACATCGTCATTCTCATTGTGCCCTCGACGGCGGAAACGCATCATCTGATGACGGCCGAGCGCTTAGGAAAGCTCAGGCATGGAGCGCTGCTCGTGAATGCCGCACGGGGGCCTGTGGTCGACACTGGCGCATTGCTCGATGCGCTCATGGCAAAACGCATTCGGGCCGCGGTCGATGTGACCGATCCGGAGCCGCTGCCGCCAGGACATCCGCTGTGGAGAGCTCCCAATCTGCTCATCACTCCCCATGTCGCCGGCTCTACCGCAAAATTTCTTGGCCGCGCGATCAAGCTGGCCAGCGAGCAAGTGGAGCGGTATGCGCGGCGGGAGCCGCTCCTCAATGTCGTAAGCGGTAGCTACTGAGGCTAGAGCAGTTCTCCTATCGGTGTATCCCAGGAAGACGCCATGAACGCAGCTTTCTGCCAAAGAAAGCTGCTCTTCTCCGATCTCGTCCCGGCCATAGCAATAGGAGAACCCCTCTAAAAGCCAAGAAAGCGAATCTGCACCGTCTCCCAAAGCGTCTAACGAAAGGAACCCACCGCCGGATCGGCGTGCGCCATTTCTTGCGGTCGCGAGGGGCGATGATCAGCAACACCAAAGAAGCTGTGAGGGCTCGTAGAAGGAACGTTCTCGCCAAGATGCAGTCACTCACGTCGCTGGTAAGCGAATCTGCATTCTGTCCCATGGCAGGGGAATCGAAGCTGCCGGTTCTGGTTGGACCCGAGCAGCTTGGCATCACCTTCATCGGACACTCCTCTTTCTTATTGCAGATCGGCGGACGAAAGCTGCTGGTGGACCCCGTTTTTGCGGCGCGGCTGATCGCACTGCGGCGTCTTCGCAGGCCGGGAGTGCGGATCGACGATCTGCCTCCAATCGATGTTGTCTTGCTAAGCCACGCCCACATGGACCATCTCAACCGGCCTTCGCTGCGGCGTGTGGTTCTGCGGACCCGCCGGCTGACCGGACGCGCGCCCATTGCGGTCGTGCCGTGGGGCGTGGAAGATTTGGTAAGCGATCTTGGATTTTCCCGCGTGACGTCTTTCGAATGGTGGCAGGGAAAGCTCATCGCGGGCCTCGAAATCACATTGACTCCCTCCAAGCATTGGGGAGCGCGTTTCTTCAAGGACACGCATCGCGGTTTTGGCGGATACGTGATTCGCGGGAGCGGCCGCTCCATCTATCACTCCGGCGACACCGCCTACTTTGACGGATTCAGCAAGATCGGCAAGCGTCTGAGGCCGGAAACAGCGCTGCTTCCCATCGGCGCGTACCGGCCAGACAACTATCGCTCGGTGCATACTTCCCCGGAAGAGGCCTTACAGGGCTTTCTCGACTTAGGCGCAGAGCGCATGATTCCCATGCACTATGGAACCTTTCGCCTTTCCCAAGAGCCGGTCACGGAACCGGTAGAACGATTGATGGCCGCCGCGCACGCAGCCGGAGTTGCCTCCCGAGTGATCGTTCTGCCTGAAGGCGATACCGAAGTGATCGCTCACCCGCGCGTGGAGCAGAGCGGAGCGCGTTAGGCGTTCTCGTTAAGGTGGTTTCGGCGATTTTCCCGACGCCGCATTCGCCGCAAATCAATTTCCTCGCTTTCAGGAAAAATTGGCCGGCCGCTCACCCTCCCGTCACGCCGCGTTAACAATTAGCCATTAAAGATGGGTGCGGCTGTGTGTGCACAGCCCAAATGGAGAGCAGCGATGCAGAGATTGGTTGCAAGTTCCCTGGCTATGTTGATGGTTTCCGGGAGCTTGGTCCAGCCGGCGTTCGCCCGAGACAACTCGGGGCCGACCGCTACGCCGATCAAGCACTTGGTTGTCATTTTCCAGGAAAATGTCTCGTTCGATCACTACTTCGGCACCTACCCCAATGCCTTGAATCCACCCCATGAGCCCAGCTTTCATGCTGCCGCCGGAACTCCGACGGTCAATGGCTATACCGACGGCCTGCTCAAATACAATCCGAATTTTCTGAACAGGACGCTGAACGGTGCGGGCGCTGTGAATCCATTTCGCCTGGACCGCTCCCAGGCATCCACTGCAGACCAGGATCACGACTACACGCCTGAACAAGAAGCGTTCGACAAAGGCATGATGGACGGATTCCCCAAGTACACCGGAACCCCCGGCCCCCCGCCCTCCGGACAGACGAACAATGGGCTGGTAATGGGTTATTTTGACGGCAATACCGTGACCGCCTATTGGAACTACGCCCAGCAGTATGCGATGAGCGACAATTCCTACGGCACGAACTTTGGCCCGTCAACCGATGGCGCGGTCAACCTGGTCTCCGGCCAGCTGAACGGCGTGAGCGACCAGGTCAACGCCGCCTCCGATGTAATTGGAGACGGCAGCGGCGGCTATACGCTGATTAGCGATGCAGACCCGATTGGCGATGTCTGCTCGACGACGACCGGCGCACAGGTTGCCTTCGGAGGACAGAATGTCGGTGACATGCTCACCGCCAAGGGCATCACCTGGGGATTCTTTCAGGGTGGGTTCGATCTGACGGTCAAGAACAGCAACGGAACGACCGGCTGCAACCGCAGCACGACTTCCGCAGTTACGGGCGTGACGGAAAAGGACTACATTCCCCACCATCAGCCCTTCGAGTACTTCACCTCTACGCAAAATCTTCAGCATGCCCGGCCGAGCTCGACGAGGACGGTTGGCGTTCAAGGCGATCCCGGCAATCACGAATACGACATTCACGACTTCTTCGACGCGATCAACGCCGGCAACTTCCCCGCCGTCAGCTTCCTGAAAGCTCCGGGTTATGAAGACGGCCATGCCGGATATTCCGATCCAATCGACGAGCAGAATTTTGTAGTCACGGTGATCAACTTCCTCCAGAAGCAAAGCGATTGGGAAAACACCGCCGTGGTCATCGCCTATGACGACTCCGACGGCTGGTACGACCACCAGATGGGTCCGATCGTAAACCCATCGACCTCGTCGGCCGACGCCCTGACCGCTCCCGGCGAGTGTGGCAACGGCGCGAACGCGCTACCTGGAGTCAACGCCGCGCACGCACAAGGGCGCTGCGGATACGGTCCGCGTCTGCCTCTGCTGGTCATTTCGCCCTATGCTCGCCACAACTTCGTCGACCATGGCGTGACCGACCAGACCTCGATCCTTCGCTTTATCGAGGACAACTGGCTTGACAGTGACCGAATCGCCGGCTCCTTCGATGCGCTTGCCGGCACGCTGAACAATATGTTCGATTTCACCAATCAACCGAACCGCGGCTCATTCTTGCTCGACCCCTCAACCGGCGAGCAGGTCAATGGGGGCGGGGGCTTCGGCTTCCCTTTCCCCGGGATCTGGTAGTTTTCTAATCACCCGTACTACCTTGGGCACAGGAGCTAACCGGCTCCTGTGCCCTTCGATATTCAAGGAGAATGATTTGCCGTCCATCACGCGCCGCGGGCTGATTCAAGGCGCCGCGCTCGTTTCCGCCGACATTCTTGCGCGACGAAGGGCTCTTCCGCAACAAGCCACGCCGACTCCGCTGACACTCGATCCAACGACGCTCGCACGCTACGTCGACCCTCTTCCAATTCCCGAGATTGCGCGCCCGAACGGATACCGGCCTGACCCGGAAGATCCGGCAAGCAAGCTCCCGTACTACCGCATCGCGATGAGAGCCGCCGAAAGCCAACTGCACCGCGACCTTCCGCCCACCCGGGTGTGGGGATTTGGCAAGAGTTCGCCAGGGCCAACGTTTGACACTCGCAGCGGAGAAGGCGTGCTGGTGGAATGGGCCAATGAGCTTCCTGCCGGCAAGCACTTTCTTCCTGTCGACTACACGCTGCATGGTGCCGAGCCCGGGGTACCGGAGGTGCGCAGCGTGATTCATCTCCACGGCGGCAAAACGCCGGCGTCGAGCGATGGCTATCCCGAGGACTGGTACGAGCCAGGCAAGTCCCGCACGTATCACTACCCTAACCATCAGCCGGCGTGCATGCTCTTTTACCACGATCACTCGATGGGCATTAACCGGCTGAACATCTACGCCGGCATGATGGGCCTCTACTTCGTGCGCGATCCGTATGAGGACTCGCTCGATCTACCGCGCGGCGCCTATGAGATTCCGCTGCTCGTCTATGACCGATTCCTCACGCCCGGCGGCCAGCTCTACTACCCGGTTTCCGGAAAGGCCGGAGCACCGTGGGTGCCGGAGGTCTTTGGCAATGCCATGCTGGTCAATGGAAAGCTCTACCCTTATCTCGAAGTGGAGCCGAGACGGTATCGCTTGCGCTTGATGAATGGATCGAACGGCCGCTTTTATCGTTTTTCGTTTGCTGCGGAGGATGTCCGGAGCCTCTCGCAGAGACTGCCTTTTCTGGCCATCGGCACGGAGCAAGGCTTTCTCTCCGCGCCAACGCAGGGAGACCGGATTACGATGGCGCCTGGTGAGCGCACGGATCTAATTTTTGATTTCAGCGCCCACGCGGGCGAGAAACTCGTGCTGCGCAGCGACAGCTTCGAAATTATGGAATTTCGGGTAGCTGGTGTGGCGCGCGGCGGGGTCAAGGCGCCCCTGGCGGGAGCGACACCCCAGCAGCCGCAGTCCCCCGCGGCCGCCTTCATGCGGCTGCGGGAAGAACAGGCAGTCCGCACCCGCCGCCTGACACTCGGCGAGCAACTGGACATGGTGCAGCGGTCCATGGGGATGCTGCTCAACAACACGCACTGGCACATGCCGGTCACGGAAAAGCCGGTCATCGATACGACGGAGATATGGGAGTTCGTCAATCTCACGGACGACTCGCACCCTATCCATCTGCACCTGGTACGGTTTCAGATTCTGGACCGCCGTCCGTTCGACACCTTCGATTATCAAGACAAGGGGGTCGTGCGCTTCACGGGTCCTGCTCAGCTACCCGATCCACTCGAAAGCGGATGGAAGGATACCGTCCGGGCCGACCCCGGAGTGATTACTCGGATCATCGTTCCCTTCACGGGCTTTACCGGCCGGTATGTCTGGCATTGCCACATCCTCGAGCATGAGGATAACGAAATGATGCGACCGTACGAGGTGGTCAGCTCGTAGCTGGGATCGGCGGTTGCCGGCTCTTCTCGCGAGAACCGGCAACCGGCGATCCGCTCAACGTTAGTGGTTGGCAGCAGTAGAGGCCCCGGGTTGCGGCCTGGAAGTCGGCACGTTGTGGGAGGCGGCAAGCTGCTTCACCGACTCAAACCGGCTGGCGACGACAGGTTCGTCCTGCTCCGACATATCACGCACATCGGCGAGCTGGGCGCTGCCCTCTTCGATTTTGAAAGCGTCGTCGCTATGCTTGGCGCGGTGCAGCATCACCAAGATATAGGTTCGATCGAAGGCCGAGCCGGAGAGACCCTGCAGCCTGGTGATGGCCTGCTTCTCGTTGTCGGTGAGGGCATCCGCGCGTAAGCGCACTCCCCGGGATGCTTTGGTGACATCCTGGGCAAACTGCGTATCCTGATCCATTATCCTTTGGGCAAACTGCTTCACATCAGCGCTGGAACTCTTTTGCAAAGCAAGCTGCCCGAGTTCGGCGTCCATCTCGTTGCGCCGCAGCACTTCTTTGAGGAAGTTGCGATCCTTCGCGGCCTGCAACTGCGCGGGATCCTCCCTCAAGGGAGCCATCCCCGCGGACTCACCTGGTTCCCCGCCCTGGTTAGCTTCCACAGTCGGCTCCTGCTGGTTTTGACCGTTGTTTTGAGGAGCAGAGTTCGCCGCACCAGGCTGCTGCGCCAATGCCGCCGCTGCCAGCCATAGCGCCACGCCCGAAGCCACCAACATCCTCTTGAGCCCTAGATTCAAGTTCATTACCGAAGCCCTCCGACAAATAGAATCCTGCGGTTGCAAGCAAGTTGCCTCCCCGCCATGAGGGGGCACTTTCGCTTTTTCACGCCATAGCCTTCCACTCGAACCGTGGACGAACGATTGTGGGCAACCGGCACGTCTTTGTCAAAGGAATACCGCGGCCCGGCAGTTACCGGGCTGGAAACCAGCCGAAATTCCGCCGGCTTAAAGAACAAAAGAAGCACGCCTAAAGAGCTAAAAACGGAAGAATCGGGGAAGTTAGATGGAATTTTTCAAGTACTATTTGCAACCCCTCGGTAACCAAAGTGACTGCGACGATGTGGGCATAAACCCTTCCAAAAGTGGCAAATGCGCGGTGATTCTCTAGACTGGGCCGGGCGGCTGAGAGAGAATTTCGTATGCAGAGAATTCGACCCTGGGCCATCCCCCTCTTTACCGTCGTGTGTCTTGCTCTGCAGGCCCAGCAGATCCCGCTGGCGCTTACCACCGACCCGCCGCCGAACCGCCTGCACCCCGCCACCATGGTCTCGCTTGGAATTCCAAGCCATGGCGATGACCTGAACGCGATTATGTACCTGGCAGCGGGAGCAGGTCCGCATCCGACTGTCATCCTGATGCACGGCTTTCCTGGAAACGAAAAGAATCTCGACTTGGCGCAAGCGATGCGGCGCGATGGATGGAACGTCCTCTACTTCGACTATCGAGGGTCCTGGGGATCACCTGGGGTCTTCTCTTTCGAGCACTGCGTGGAAGACACGGAAACCGTCATCGATTTTCTGCGCGATCCGGGCATCGCTTCGGAGCTGCGCACCGACCGGAATCGCATTGTGCTGGTCGGACACAGCCTGGGAGGCTTCATGGCCGCCTACGGAGCAGCTCACGACCCTTCCGTGCTGGGAATTGCGATGATTTCCGCGGCCAATCTCGGCGGCATGTCAGACGCGCAGGGGGACGAGGACTCGGCAGTGACCCGGCTGAGCGCCCACTTTGCCCGCGCCGGCATGGAAGCGCTGAACGGATGCTCTCCGCAAAGCCTGGCCGCTGAAACCGTCGCTCATCGGCAGGAATGGAACTTCGATGACTATGCACCGGTGCTGGCAACGCGCCCGGTGCTGCTGATCACGGCGGATGACGGTCTTGCGGGGCACTCACGGAACTTTGCCAACGTGTTACGCCGCCAGGGAAATGATCGCGTAACGGAAAAGCACTTCGCGAGCGACCACAGCTATTCCGCAGTAAGGATCGGCCTCGAAATCGCAGTGCTGAACTGGCTGGACACTTTGACTGCGCAACACTAGAAGTTTTCTCTTCTGCCACGCGCATCGGGACTCTGAACTGATAACCGCTCCAGTGCCGCGACTCTGCAATAATTTGTAGAGCCGCACTCCTTCAAGCGCTCCAGTCCCTTGCGGCTTCCGTACCGATGACCACACCGATCCGCGAATCCAAGACGAACGGATTTGAGCCGCTCGCTCAGCCCCTCTTCCGCAATCTGTGGATCTCCTCCACCGTGTCCAACCTGGGTGGGTGGATGCAAGACACCGCGGGCACCTGGCTGATGACGGTACTGACGCCTTCGCCCTTGCTCATTGCCCTGATGCAGACGGCTGCGAGTTTGCCAGTTGTCATCCTCGGGCTGATCGCGGGGGCAACCGCGGATATTTTCGACCGCCGGCGCCTGCTTATTTTCTGGCAGGCATGGATGCTCGCGGCGGTCGCGCTGCTGAGCCTGCTGACCTTCTTCGGTGTGATTTCGCCCTGGGTTCTGTTGACGCTCACCTTTCTGCTCAATATCGGCGCGGCGATGAACAATCCTGCGTGGCAGGCGATTGTTCCCGAGGTCGTGCCGCGCGCGCAGTTGCCGGATGCGGTCTCGCTCAATAGCGCGGGCTTCAATCTCGCCAAGGCTGTCGGGCCGGCGCTGGGTGGATTGGCGATTGCCGCGTTTGTGCACGCGGCCACCGGAGCGGCCTGGGTCTTCCTGCTCAATTCGCTCTCGTTTGTGGGCGTGATCATCGTGCTGTACCGCTGGCGGCGCATGCCTCTCTTCAAGAGCGCTCTGCCCACGGAGCGGCTTTTCGGATCTGCACGCTCGGGTCTGCGCTACCTTCGCTATGCCCCCGCACTGCAGGCAGCACTGGCACGCACGCTTTTCTTCACCCTCTTCGTCAGCGCGATTTGGGCGCTGCTCGCGGTGGTCGCCAAGCACGATCTACATGGTGCTTTAGGCGGGGCGCTGGGCTACGGCATTTTGAACGGCTGCATGGGTGGCGGCGCAGTCATCGGCGCCACCAATTTGCCGCGCGTTCGCCGACGGTTCTCGGCTGACGCCATCATTTCCGGCGCGACTGTTGTATTTGTGGGGACGCTGCTGATTTTAGCGCTGGTGCGGATTCCCTGGATCATCATGCTGGCACTGATCGCGGGCGGTTTCGCCTGGACCAGCGCGATGTCCACGCTGAACCTTGCGGTGCAGATCTCGGTTCCAGCCTGGGTTCAGGCGCGCGCGCTCGGGATCTATCAAACGGTCTTCGGCGGCGGAATGGCTCTCGGCAGCGTCATCTGGGGATGGGTTGCGGAAAAATCCTCGACGCCGGCATCGCTCATCGCAGCTTCGGCCGGCCTTGCGGTCACCCTCCCTCTGGCCTGGCGCTTCCACATTTTGCGAGGTGAGCAGCCGGATCTCAGCCCTTATCAGTACACGCGGCCAGCGCCCGAGCTCGGCGAGGAACGCGACGAAACCGCGGGTCCGGTGCGTATCGCCATCACCTATCGCATCGATCCTGAGAACTACGAGGCTTTCATCCACGCTCTCTATCGCATGCGCGATGTTCGTCTGCGCGACGGCGCCATACGCTGGGGTGTCTACCAGGACGTTTCAGACCCGCGCAAGCTAACCGAGACCTTCATCACGGAATCCTGGCTCGAGTACCTGCGGCAGAGGGAGCGGTTCACCGCCTCGGATCGCGAGATTCGCGAGGCAATTTGGAATTTACACTGCGAGAGTGAGCCGCCACAAACCTCTTACATGCTTTATGTGAAGGAGGCCACAACCTCGCCTTCCGCCGAAAGGCAACGGTTGTGACCTCCCTCGACACCATCCGCAAAATGCTTTGGCGCGGAAAGAGAAGCCCCGTCCTGGGCTCCCTGCGGAAGGCGTCTCACAACCTACTCATCACGCTTCCGGTCTTTTACTTCGCAGTTCCGAGAGCGGCCTGCGGCCAGCCGTCCTGCCAGGTGAGGGTTGAAATCTGCAGCGCCGGTTTTCCGGTTGTTGTGTCGTAGGCATGAAAAGCTATGATGTCCGGCATCTGACCATCGCCAGGCAAGACCGACTCGCCGCCGGGACCGGCCCACCGGGCATTGCCTGCCAACAACTGAGTTCCGCCGCCGCCGGTCATCGGAACGCCGTTACGGTCGAGGTAAGGGCCGGTAATCTCGCGGGCTCTGCCGACCATGATGCGATAGCTGCTATTGGCTCCGCGGCAGCACTGGTCCCAGGAGACAAATAGATAGTAGTAATCCCCGTGATGCAGAATCGAAGGCGCTTCGATCGCTTGCGAGCCGGCCGTAGGGTTTTGAGGGCTGTGTCGCGAGGCCAACGAGATGAGACCATGCCCGGCGATCGGCTTGCCTGTAGCAGGGTCCAGCGCCGTTAGCTTGATCCCACTGCGGAGGCTGCCGAAGGCCAACCAGGTTGCGCCCTTGGCGTCCACCACAAAGTCCGGATCGACAGCGTTGAAGCTGTCGTTTTGTCCGGAGCGCAGAACCAAACCCTGATCGTCCCACTGGTATTCGCTGCTGTTTCCAACCAGGGTCCTGTTGGTCGCCAAGGCAATGCCTGAGGTATTTCCTCCGGAGTCGGAGTAGGCATAATACAGACGGTAAATGCCGTGAAAATACGAGATGTCGGGCGACTGGAGCTCTTTTGTTTGGGGGCTGGAGCGCTTGATCCAATCCGGCACGCTTTTGAAGACCTGGCCGCAGAGGCGCCACGACTTGAGATCGTTTGAGCAGCGGATGGTGAATTGGCCCCCGGTAGGGGCCTTGCCACCGGTGAAGACGTACCATGTGCCGTCCTGTTTGACGATCGAAGGCTGGTTCACCGCCCAAAAAGCGCCCGCCAGGTTGTAGGCGCGGGGGGGCTGCGGCGCCGGCTGATTCACCGGCGGCGGAAGGTGCCGGCGCTTGGAGTTCTTGGCGCCGCCGAAAAGTAGCATCCCCACCGAGAGCAGAAGAACAGCAGAGAGACTTCGAATCATCGAATGCCTCATATTCCGCAGACTCCATCCCCAGTTTAAACGGCCTCAGATTTTTCGCAGTCCTCAGGCCGTTTTGATTTCGGAATCGCTCGCTTCGGCGAAAGGCCACTCGCGCCGCCGGCCCGAGCGAACAAGATAGAGGATGGAGCCGGTGACGACAAGGATCGCCGCAAAGTAAATCTCGCGCGCAAATCCCGGCCGTGCGAAAAGGACATACAGGAAACCGGCTATCGCCAGGAGGGGCGGCAAGGGATAGAGCCATATGCGGAAGGGACGTTCCATTTCCGGATGGGTGTGTCGAAGCACCATGACTCCGATGTGCTGCAGCACAAATTGAAGCAGGATGCGGATCACGACGAGAGCCGCTACAAGATCCGCCAATTGCAGGGTGCAAAAGAGCATTGCAACCGCCGCCAAGGCGAGCAAGGAGACGGCGGGAAGTCCATGCCGGGAATCGAACCGGGAAAAGATGCGGAAATAGTTGCCGTCGAGCGCCGCCGCGTAAGGTACGCGCGAGTATGAGAGGAGCAACGCATAGACGGATGCAAAGGCCGTCCAAAGAATGAGGACGGTAACTACCTTCGCTGCCACCGGTCCGAAGGTGCGCCCCACCACGACGGACGCGACCGAGTATCTGGCATTGGAGGCAACGGCGAATTCGCTCCAGGGGATCAGCCCAAGGACACTGGTATTCATCAACAAATAAAGGACGGCGACCACGCCGACCGACAACAAAATCGCGCGCGGGATGGTACGCCCAGGATCGCGCACCTCTCCGCCGAGAAAATTTACGCTATAGGCGCCCCAATAATCGTAAGTTGCAATGAGCATAGCGGCCCCCAAGCCGGTCAGGAAACCGCGCGAAGGCGCAAAGGTGTGAGGCGAAAAGCCGAATGCCATCTGCGGATGAAAATGCGAAAGGCCGGCGACGATCACCATGAGCAGCGCGGCCATCACGCCGCACCAAAGCCAGGTTGCTCCGCGGGCTACACTCCGGATGTTGCGAAAAAGCAGAGCAGCAGCGGCGGCACAAGCGGCCATGGCAACGAGCGTTCCTGGTCCAATAAGGATGGTCAGCGAAAACGCCCGCGCGAACGGCACGGGAATCGGCAGCCGGTAAGAAAACCAAGTTTCGCGCAGCACCGGAAAAAGGTAGCCGGCATACTGCGCCAACCCGACGCAGCCAGAAGCGATCGAGAGCGGCGCGCTAAAGGTGAGCTGCCATATATAGAGGAACGAAAGAAAGCGGCCTGCGCGTTCCGGACCGTAGATCGTGCGGAGATACCAATAGGAGCCACCCGCTCGCGGCATGGCAGCGCCCAACTCGGCCCAAACGAGACCGTCGCAAGCTGCCAGACCTGCAGCCAGAATCCACGCCAAAATCGCTTGATTCCCATGCATCGCAAGGACGATCAGCGGCAGCGTGATGAATGGCCCCACGCCGACCATGTTGATCACGTTCAGCGCGATGGCTCCGGGCAGTCCGATACCCCGCACCAACGGATTGGAAGCGTCCGATTGCGAAAGCCTGGAAACCCCGCCCTCTTTCTTTCCGTGACGCGGCATCTCCAATGCAAAACCTCGATCTGTGCTTGAAAGCCTTCGCTGTCAGCGACGGCTGACGGGACTCTTCAGTGTAGGCGATTTCACGCTTCGCATTGCCCCGGGGAGACGCGGCGCGGCCATTGTTGAAACAGCGCTCTTGGGTTCTTGATACTGTGGAAACTGGCGTTTTCGGGCGCCCCCGAAAAGGAGCTTGCATGCAGGCGTTGGTGAAGAGCCGGGCTGAACGCGGTCTGTGGATCGAAGATATTCCGGTTCCCGAGATCGGCATCAACGACGTGCTGATCCGCGTGCGGCAGACAGGAATCTGCGGCACCGACGTTCATATTTACCAATGGGACGAATGGGCGCAGCGCACGATCCCCGTACCGATGGCGATCGGACATGAATTCGTGGGCGAAATTGTCGAGGTGGGCTCGAACGTGAGTGACTTTCACCCCGGCGACCTGGTCAGCGGGGAAGGTCACGTTGTATGCGGGCGCTGCCGTAACTGTCTTGCAGGACGGCGCCATCTCTGCGCCAACACGCACGGCGTAGGCGTCAACCGGCCAGGAGCTTTTGCCGAATACATCTCGCTTCCAATGACGAATATTTGGCGCCACCATGCGGATGTTCCCGAAGAGATTGCCGCGATCTTCGATCCATTCGGCAACGCGGTCCATACGGCGCTTTGCTTCCCTGTACTCGCTGAAGATGTGCTCATCGCGGGCGCAGGTCCCATCGGGCTGATGGCCATTCCCATCGTGCGCCATGCGGGAGCCCGCCACGTGGTGGTAACGGATCTGAATCCCTATCGCTTGGAGATCGCGCGAAAGATGGGAGCAACTCTCGCAATCGACCCTACCAAAACGCCCGTGGCTGAAGCACAAAAGCGACTGAACATGCAGGAAGGCTTCGATGTCGGCCTGGAGATGTCGGGCAGTCACACCGCTCTGAAGGAAATGATCGCGAACATGTGCCACGGCGGCAAAATCGCCATGCTTGGCATTCCGCCTAAACCATTCGAGATCGACTGGCGGGACGTGATCTTCAATATGCTCACCATCCAGGGCATCTACGGCCGGGAAATGTATGAGACCTGGTACAAAATGTCGGTGCTCATCTCTTCAGGCGTCGATATCTCGCCCGTAATCACCCATCGTTTTCCTTATCGCGATTTTGAGCAGGGGTTTGCCGCAATGATGAGCGGGCAAGCGGGGAAGGTCATTCTCGATTGGCGAAGCTAGGGCCTGATGCGAATGCTGCGTCGAGAATAGGATGGATGGCCTCGGCGATTGGCCCGGCGACCTGCTCCGCCGGCAGGCGTCTCCCGCTCGAGTACCACTCTTTCACCGCACTGTAGATTGCCCAACTTGCCGTGATTGCTAAGACATCGGCGGAAAGCACCGGACGGGTGGGATTGGGATTTGCACCGGAAACCTGGGGCATGCCCCCAAGCAAAGTCCGCCTTATGGATGCGGTGATCGCCGCCTCCATGAGGGGCAGGAATGGGCCTTGCGACGGCCCGCCACAGGCATGAAGATGCGGCCGCTCCAGGTAGCCGCACACGGCGAGAACGATGGCCCGGAGCTGGCCTGGGCAGGTGCCGTCGAACGCAATCTTTTTCTCCGCCAGCAACGCGTGAAAGTCGCCGGCCACCATGGCCTCAAACAAGGCGTACTTGTCGGTGTAATGGTCGTAAAAAGTGGCGCGGTTTACGGTGGCGGCGTCCGTAATGTCCTGAACCAGGATGTCTTCCAAGCTCTTTTCCACCAACAAATCCTGGAGAGCGCGCTGAAGCAGCCGCCTCGTTCTCCTGATTCTGGGATCCCGAATTTCGCAATCTGATACCGGCGGCGCCATCTCTTCATTTGAAGCTAAAAAAGAAAAAAGAATCCAGAAAAGTGGCCACACATCTTAACCGACATATGACGCTTATCCGCCATTTGTCGTTTAGGAGGAAGAATGCCCACTCTTTTGCAGGTTGATTCCAGTCCGCTGGCTACTTCGATCAGCCGTGAGCTCACACAGGAATTCGTTCGCAACTGGAGCCTGGCCCATCCCGATGGCGAAGTGATCCGGCGCGACCTTGCCGCAAATCCCCCGAAGCCTATCGACACACTTTGGGTCGGCGCTGCTTACACTCCAAGCGAACAGCAAACACCCGAACACCGTGCGGCCTTGGCGAAGTCGGATGAACTGATCGGCGAGCTGGAGCGGGCTGACGAGTATGTCTTTGGGGTGCCGATGCACAACTTCGGCATTCCCTCGGTCCTGAAGCTCTGGATCGATCTAGTCGTCCGCGCCGGCCGTACGTTTTCTTACGGCGAAAACGGACCTCGTGGCCTGTTGAGCGGGAAAAAGGCAACCGTGCTGACCGCCAGTGGTGGCGTGTATACGCCTGGTACCGGGGCCGCGGCGATGAATCACGTCGATCCATACCTCAAAACCATTCTTGGCTTCGTGGGGGTCACGAACGCGACTTTCATCAATGTGCCAGGGGTTGCGCAGGTGTCATCAGGAAAGGTGGATCGGCAAGAGTTTTTGAAGCCTACCTTCGAGCGCGTGCGCTCAGCCGTTGCATGAACTCTCTAAGGAGCCCGCTATGAAAATCGTAAATCTGGTTGCGCGTATTCTGCTGGGGCTGTTGTTTCTGGTCTTCGGCCTCAACGGCTTTTTGCAATTTCTTCCCATGCCCCCCTTCTCCGGTGCCGCCGCGCAATATATGGGTGTGCTCTTCCAGTCTCACGCCCTAGCAATCGTATTTGCGCTCGAGATCGCAGGTGGGGCTCTTTTGCTTGCCAACCGCTTTGTCCCTCTCGCCCTCGTGCTCTTGGGGCCGGTGATCGTGAATATCGTGATCTTTCACACGCTGATCGCGCATGCAGACCTGCAGAATGCGGCGCTGGCACTGGTTCTGTGGCTAGCGGTTTTTGTTCCTAATCGCGCAGCCTTCTCGAGTTTGCTGGTGCGCGAGAGTTCTTAAAAGCCGCCTCAATTTTGCGGCCCAATGGCACCCCAAAATACTGCGCTTGCACGCTGCCTACATTTCGCATGCCATGCTCTTCACCGGAATGCACAAAGGCGGCGGAGCCGGGCGCGAGGCGCGTCGCGCTTTACGCAAAGGTCCATTCAGCTACAAAAGGTAAAGGCACACATCGGAGGTGCTGGAAAGACAACAACGCCAGATTGCCTACTCGTTTGCATCTGCGCGAGCGTAGAGGTTCTGCGGTCCGGCGTTCTCGGGACCACTGCCTTCTCTTTCCATCCGCTCCGTTGCAGATGGCGGGTCGAGATCTTCTCCAAACAGCATTGCGTCTTGCTCAAGATCCTGTGGGACCTTGATGGCAAACGCGCCTCGCAACATCAAGGGCGTAATCAGCGTGGTCAGCAAAACGACCGATACCATCACGGCCACTTCAGGTTGCTTGAAGATGCCTGAGCTTGCACCCATTGCGGTCACGATCAAGCCGACCTCTCCGCGCGATATCATGCCGCAACCAATCCGAAAGCTGCGCACGGCGCCCATTCCCCGCGCAAGAGCCGCAAAGCCGCAACCGATCATCTTGCTGATAACTGCAATGAAGAAAACAACGGCAAGCAGAATCCAGTGTCCGCCCAGCGCGCGGAAGTTGCTGGTCAAGCCGATGGACACGAAGAAGAGCGGAATCAGAAGTCCATGCCCCAGAGCGGCAAAGGTACGTTCGATATCGGCTTTGAATCTGGAGCCCGCGAAGACGAAGCCCAACAGGTAGGCACCGGTAATTCCGGCGACACTGCCGAGCCATTCGGCGCAGATTGCGTAGACCAGGACCAGCGCGAGGACGCAACTGGTCACCGCCTCATTTGAAGAGAGCCTCCGCATCTGGAGGATCAGCGGATCAAGCCAGCGCTTGGCCGCTCCGTACCCGATAACAAAGTAGAGGCCCACGCAAACAGAGATGAGCGCCATCTGAATGATTAAGGGATGATGCCCGGCGAAGGGAAAACGCCTTTGGAGCCAGAAAGAAACCGATGAGGCTACACCGAAGGCGCCTGAGCCGCTGGTGCTTGAAGAGGCCGCGAGAAACGCCAGCACAAATAGGCCCATGACGTCGTCAATCACCGCGGCGCCAAGAATTACAGACGCTTCAGGGGATTGCATTTGTCCGGCGTCCATCAGCGTTCTCGCGGAGATCGACACACTGGTCGCGGTCAAAGCACCGCCCAAAAACAGCGCGCTATTCCAAGGGAGGCCGAGGACATGCGCGGCTCCGGCTCCGAGGAAGAAGGGCCAGATCACCCCGGAGAGAGCGACCAGAAAAGCAGTGCCGCTCGCCTCGTGCATGCGATCGATATCTGTTTCGAGGCCTGCAATGAACATGAGAACCAGGCCGCCGAGCTGCGCCAGCAGCATGAAGGCGCTAGTAGCTCCGCCACTGTGAAAGAGGCGCAGATGCAGGAGGTTCAAGGCGCCGGGACCGGCAGCCACGCCGACCAGCAGCTCTCCAAGGATCGCGGGAATTCCGAAATGGGTGCAGACGGAGGCGACAAACTTGCTCGCAGGGAGAAGAATTGCTATGAGCAGGGCCAACTGGAGTATGTCTGGCATCGTTGGAGCATTTCTCCTGTCGCTGCGCCCCTGCCAGCAAAGGTCACGAGCGGCCCTTAAGAATAGAAAAGCTGCAAAAGCATGCTCTCTTCGGTGTGCACCTGCGGGCTAAATGCTCTAGCCGGGTCCGACCATAGCGGTTGCTTCACCCTGCTTCGCCCGGCGATTGATTCGCCCTAGCTTCTGCAATAGATGGGCAGTCTTCGCGAGCAGTCCGCTATATCCGCCGCGCTCGATTCCTTCCTGCCGCATTGTCCGAATCACCGCTGCTTGCCGGCGAGCGAGTTCCGACTGCACAGGGTTCGACGCCAGCAGAGCGGCCATGCGCGTCTCCTCGGCGGCCTGCTCGCAGATCCGGAGCCGCATCAGCAGCTCTCCGAATTTCAACCGCGCCAGAAAGTTGTCGGGGGCGGACTTGACCGCCTCGCGCAATTCTTCGAGTGCAGGGTGAACTTTGAGATCTACGCAAAGCACCATTCCTAATAAGACCCGTAACTCAGGCACGGCAGGCTGCAACGCCACGGCTTCCTGGATCTGCAAGATCAATGCCGTGCGTTCGGATTGCTCAAGAACATAGGGATCGCGAAACATGCGCACCAGCTGCGCTTGCGCCGCATCCGGTAAGTAGCCCGACAACGTAACTGCGGACGATTCTTGCACGAACAATCGATCGCCGTCGTTGAGAGTGGCCAGGGACGGTTTCAACTGATGCTTCATCTTGAGTTGCACTCCAATCCTGTCAAAGACAAATTGCGGCCTCTTGAAAAAGCCCCAGCAGGGCATGTGTGCTCCACACGCCCTGCTGAGAAATGGAGACTCCCAGGCAGAAACTACGCGACAGCGAACCGTTCCGCGGCGAGCATACTATCCGGCTCCGGCTTGAAGACGAACTCCGGATAGCCAAGCTGTCCCATTTCCGGGATGTCCAAGCCGGCAACTTCGGTGGCCGTCGAAACCCTTTGGCCGAGAAGAATGTCCAGCACCCAATTGATGGCGAAGCTGATGCTGAAGACGACGCCCACAAGAGTGACGATGCCAACCAGCTGAGCGACCAACTGGCTCGCATCCCCATAGAACAGGCCAGTTACGGAACCTGTGACACCGTTCCAACTCCCGCCATAGTTGCTCTTGCCGTCGGCGAAGAGACCGACGGAGAGAACGCCCCAGAGCCCACACGAGCCGTGAACCGAGATCGCGCCGACCGGATCGTCCACCTTGAGCCTGTTCTCGACGAAGCTCACACTTAGACAGACCAAGACGCCGGCGACCAACCCAATGATGGCAGCGCCTATGGTGTTGACGAAGCCGCTAGGCGCGGTAATCGCCACCAAGCCGGCAAGCAGGCCATTACCGCTCATCGAAGCGTCCGGCTT
>DATAWF010000160.1:0-5345 GCA_036267335.1 Acidobacteriaceae bacterium | reverse complement strand
CAGCGTAACGCCCGCTGCTGTCGTGGTTTTTTGAGCGACGCGCATCGAGCTCTAGTTGCTCCAGCCGGTGAGGCTCACCAGCACGGAGGCCTTCGGCTGGCCTTGCGGAGGCTCGCACAGATCGGAAACGCGGATGGCGCGCAAGACGTCAGCGATGCTCTCATTCACTTTGCGCAGGGGCTCGCGGACCGTGCAACTGCTTGTGAGGTCGCAGCCCTTGGTCCCAGTCTCGCAGGAGGTGATGAAAAGCGGGCCGTCAATAGCGCCGATGACGTCAAAGGCGGTGATGGTTTCGGCCGGCCGGGAGAGCGCGTAGCCGCCGTTCATTCCGGCATGCGAGGAGAGCAGCCCGGCCTTGGTGAGGCGCTGCAGAATCTTGGCCAGCAGTTGCGCGGGAATGCCATAGGCTTCGGCGATGTCCTTGGCGCTCAGAGAGGGACTGTCGGCGTGCTCGGCGAGAAGTTTGAGCGCCATCAAGCCGTAATCCGCTTTTTTGGTAAGCCGCAGCATTTGCCGTGTCCGACCGCAGTAAACGACCGTAAGGGGAAGAAAAGACGTAACCGGAAGGTCCGCAATTTCAGTATACGGCTCATGATGAGATTCACCAAAAGATGGGCTCGCCCATGTTGGCCCTGACAGCCGGAACCCGGAACCATCTATTACGCAACTCTTACAAGGCCAATGCGTGGAATTCACTAACCTGGAAAAGCTTAGATCCATTCATTTTTCCGGGCGATCTCTCCGGAGTTTCAGAAAGCAGACCATGGCAACGGTTCTCGGCCCCATCGGAAGCGAGCAGGAAGCAGAGGCGGTACAGGCGGCTCTGGAGCCGCGCGTAGGCAAGTTCCAATGGGACTTTGCCATCGTCCTCACGATCTTTCATTTGGGAGCGATCGCGGCGCTCTTCATGTTCCGATGGTCGTCCCTCGCCGTTTTTGCGGTGATGTGGATTGTCGGCCAAAACATCGGCATCGCCGTCGCGTACCATCGCCTGCTGACTCACCGCGGCTATGTGGTGCCAAAGTGGCTCGAGTATTCCCTTGCCGTTTGCGGAACGCTGGCGCTGCAGGGAAGCCCGCTTTATTGGGTTGCCGTTCATCGGGTCCATCACCAGCACACCGACCGGCCCGGCGATCCGCATTCTCCCCGCGATGGCAAGTGGTGGTCGCATATGGGCTGGATCCTGAACGGATCGTTGCACAACAACAGCGCGGTGCTTGGGCGCTACGCTCCGGATCTGATGAAGAACCGATTCTATCGCTGGCTCAACCGCTGGCACTGGGTGCCGATCACGGTTCTGGGCCTGCTGCTCTTTGCCTTCGGCGGCATCTCGTGGGTTTTGTGGGGAGTCTTCCTGCGCGTGACCCTCGGGCTGCACGTCACCTGGTTGGTGAATTCGGCGACCCACATGTGGGGCTCGAGGCGTTTTGCGACCCGGGACGATTCGCGCAACAACTGGTGGGTTGCGCTGGTGACCGGCGGCGAGGGGTGGCACAACAATCACCATGCGCATCCGGTCTCGGCGCGCCATGGAATGGCCTGGTATGAGCTCGATCCCAACTATTGGGCGATCTGGGTCATGGCCAAGCTCGGTCTCGCAACCAAGGTCCACGCCAAGCGGGTATAGCTCTGGCAATCGAGAAGCCCTCTTCAAACTGAGCGGCGCGCCATTTGCCACCAATTTCATGGCATAATGGAAGAAGGTCTCCTATGGCTGCTCAAGTGCAGAAAATCGGCGAATGGCTCGGGGCCGAGCCTCGCAACGAATTTGACCTGGCTCGTCTCGTGCGCGACGGCCTCTCTCTGAAGACCCAGGAGATCCTTGTCGCGAACGGCTTGACCAAGGACGAATTTCATCACATTGTTATCCCGCTCCGCACCTTCCAGCATCGCAAGGAACGGCTCAACTGCGGTCTGCCTGAGGCCCTTACTCCCGACGAATCGGATAAAGCACTGCGTGCCGCGCGCGTGCTGGCGCTGGCTGAGGGGATCTTTGCCAGCCGGGAAGATGCCTTGGCGTGGATGCGGCAGCCCAAAAGGCGCCTCGAAAACAAAACTCCGATGCACATGCTGCAAACGGAGGCCGGTGCGCGTGTGGTGGAGCAAATGCTCATCCAGTTGGATGAAGGCATGTTTGCCTGATGATTCTTTGGCGAATCAGCAATTATGCAGATTTGCTGGGACTGGGTGGAATGGAGGCTTCGGCAAGGTGGCACACCGCCGGCCGGCCCATCGTCTATCTCGCAGAGAATCCCTCCTCTGCCTTGCTCGAGATTCTGGTCCACCTCGAAGCCGATGAAGATGACCTTCCGAAGAAATATCAACTGCTGAAGATAGAAGCAGTCGCGGAGATAGCACAGGAAAAAGTCGATCCGCGGTCCTTACCGGTGGGCTGGAGAGCGAACCGGACTGCAACCCGCGCGGTCGGAGATCAGTGGCTCGAACAAAGATCCACAGCCTTGCTGCGGGTTCCCTCAATGATCACTCCGGAAACCTCCAACTGGCTGCTCAATCCCAGACATGCGGATGCAACACGGATGGAAATCATGCGTGTCGAAGGGGCTTCTTATGACCAGAGGCTGTTGCCCCGATGACTGACTGCTGAGGCGAGAAGCCCTTCCGAATTGAGGGCCCTGAGCCCGAGCCACCGCGCCGATTCGGTATAGCAAAAAGCGGGGACAGCTCAGCGCGATAGTAAAAAAGCGGGCCCTCTTTACCAGAGGGCCCTTCCCAAATTTATGCTGTCCAGCTTCGCTCGAAAATTTCTCTACCTTCAATGGCCTCCACGCGTATGGCCGCGCCCGTCGCGCATCTCGTTGCCATGGAAGCTTCCGTGGCCCGCGGGGTGGGTAGCATGGTCGCCCGCATGCGGCACGGGACCGTGGTATCCGTGGTGCGCATCGAAATGATTGTCTACATGGCCATAGAAATGAGCGGGACCATGAAACCAGGGGCCGGCGCCGATAAAGACGCCACCTGAAAACCATTCAGGTCCGTAGTAGCCATAGGGGGCGCAACTGTAGGGCGCGTAATCGTAATAACCGTAGGGGCAAACCGGAGCGGGTCCAATGTTAATCCCAATCTGTGCTTGCGATTTCGAGCCGCCGAGAATAGAGAGGCTCCCCGCGAAAAGACCTATCAAAAGGTAATACCGAAAGAAACGCATCGCTTCACCTCTGAAGGTTAGGAGAGGCGCGAGTTGGGGAAAGGTTGTGCAGGCGGGCAGGGAAGGCATGCCAGCAAACGGGTTGCATTTTGCGACCAAGAAAAATTTCTTGAGAAGACAACCTCTCTTCGATCCGGCGAAGCCAAATTCGGCGTCGCGGCTGCAGCGCGATAGGTTCGGAACCGAGAGGCCGCTCTTCCAAAGCCGCTCTTCTTGGAGCCCCTGCATCTCATCCCGAGCGGGAAAAATCGCGATCACCGCCGGTAGAGTCCTTGAGGAGCAATCGTGCGTAGCCAACAACTTGCTGAGAATCCTAAAACCTACGTTGTGATCCTCGATACCGGAGAGGAAATCATGGAATCACTGAAACGTTTCGCCGGTGACGAGCGGCTTTCCGGGAGCAGCTTCAAGGCCATCGGCGCGTTGAGCGAGGTAGAACTCGGCTGGTTCGATTGGGAGACAAAGAAATACCGCACTGCCGCCAAACTGGAGGAGCAGGTGGAGCTGCTTTCGCTGATCGGCGACGTTGCGCTTGCGGAGGGCAAGCCGCAGGTTCATGCGCATCTCGTCGTAGGCCGGAGGGACGGCACGGCTCATGGAGGGCACCTGCTCAAGGCGGTCGTTCGGCCCACCTGCGAGCTGATCCTCACGGAAAACCCCCAGCATCTCGAGAAGCGGTTCGACCCCGAATCGGGTCTCGCTTTGATTCGTTTCTAAAGATCCGTTTCTCCATCCGTTTTTTAGGAACCGGTTCTTCGGTAAGCTCGGAAGGTGAATCCGGCAACAGCACACGCCATGGTATGGGCCATCTCGGCTTTGAGCATCGCTCTGATGCTCTTCCGGCCGTGGGGAGTCTCCGAGGCGGTCTGGCTTGTTTCCGGAGCCTCGTTCCTCGTGTTGCTGCGCCTGATCCCCGTGCGTGCGGCAGGCCATGCCGTTGCTGAAGGCTCCGACGTCTACTTCTTCCTTACCGGAATGATGCTTCTCGCCGAGCTCGCGAGCTCCCACGGTGTCTTCGATTGGTTGTCGGAATACGCATTGGAGCATGCCAAGGGCTCCCCGGCCCGGCTTTTCACCTTGATCTACATTGCAGGAACGGCGGTCACGGTGCTGATGTCGAATGACGCGACGGCGGTGGTGATGACGCCTGCGGTGCTGGCGGCGGTAAAACGCGCCAAAACCCCTCCTCTCCCATGCCTGTTCGTCTGCGCGCTTATCGCAAATGCAGCCAGCTTTGTGCTGCCGATTTCGAATCCCGCGAACCTGGTCGTTTTTCGGCAAACCATGCCATCGCTCGGGCCCTGGCTCGCTGCCTTCGCCCTCCCATCGGCCGCATCCATCTTCGCAACCTATGGTTTGCTGCGCTGGCGATTTCGGAACAATCTTGAAGGGGTCTGCGCTGTGCCGCGGGAGAAACTGTCTCTCTCACGCGCCGGCAAGGTCGCGCTTGCCGGGATCGCGGCGATGGCTGGCGTTTTGCTTCTTTTCTCCGCCATGAAGAAGAATCTGGGCTTGCCCGCATGCGCCGCCGCGGTGGCGGTCGCTGCTTTGGTATCCCTGCTTGAAAAGGAAAACCCCTGGCGCCTTGTGCGGAAGATAAGCTGGAGCATCCTGCCGTTGGTCGCAGGCCTCTTCGTCATTGTCGAGGCCATCGATCGGGCGGGCGCCGGAGCCATTCTGAAGCAAGCTCTTCATGCGGCGAGCCGATGGCCGCAGGGAGGGGCTTTGCTGGTCATCGGATTCACCGTCGGCACGGGCGCCAACCTGGTGAACAACCTCCCTCTGGGTCTGCTGGCCGGAGAAGTGCTTGCGGGGGGCGGATTTCCTCATGCATGGATGAAGGTGGTGATGATCGGCATCGATCTGGGGCCGAATCTCTCAGTGGCCGGCTCTTTAGCGACGATTCTGTGGCTGGTTGCGTTGCGGCGCGAGGGAGTGGAAGTTACCGGCTGGGAGTTTTTGAAGACTGGATTGCTGGTGATGCCGCCGGCTCTCCTGCTGGCTCTGGGCGCGGCGCTCTTGGGCAGAGGGGTTTAGAGGAAGAGTAAAGCTTGCAAGGAAGGTGAGTGGCCGATTGAGAGCGTTTTCACTTTTCCCAGGACATGGAGAAAAGCGGTTAGGAGTGGCCGTTCTTCGATGGAACGGCCACGTACGAAGTAGCGTTTTTGTAAACACTTCA
>DATAWF010000159.1:0-16675 GCA_036267335.1 Acidobacteriaceae bacterium | reverse complement strand
TGACCTTGCCATGCGGGCCGCAACTTTTCGGCCGCCGGCCGGCTTCGACGCTCGCGCCTATCTTCAGGAGCGGATGCCGTTTGTTCAGTCGGAGTATCAGATCGATCTTTGGATCGACATGCCGCTTGAAGAGGCGCACCGGAACTTCGCGCCCTGGAGAATCACGACAGAAAAAGACGGAGCCGGCACGCGCCTGCGCTGCGGGCGGGACCGCTTGGAGATGATCGCCGCGATGCTGCTGAGCACGGGGCGCCGCATCGTGGTCCATCAACCCGCGGCGCTGCGAAAGACCTTTCGAAAGCTTGCACGCCAGGCGGAAGAGGCAGCGGGCAGCCCACGCGACCGCCGCAAGCCCGTCTCTTCACGAAGCAGAACCAGCAAGCCCGTTTGACTCTCGCGCCTCGCGCTCGATCCTGGCGATGGAGTGCCTGGCGCTGGCGATGGAGTGCCTGGCGATCAGGAGGGGGATGCCGCCGAAGACTCCGAAGCTGCAGTCGATCAGCCGCCAGCCAAATGGAATTCCACGAACCGCATCTACTTTGAGACCCGAAGGTCGACATGGCCATTCGATCGAGCCAATACGTGACCGAAGCGCCGCTCTCGCCCATGGAACTCCTTGAGCGCCGCGTCCAAGTCCGATTCCTCGAATTCGGGCCACATCCTTTCCGTGAAGACAAGCTCAGCGTAAGCGCATTCCCACAAAAGAAAATCCGAGAGCCGCTTCTCACCACCGGTGCGAATGAGCAGGTCAACGTCGCCGCCCTCTGCCGTCATCTCACTCTTCAGCAAGGCTTCCATTTGTTTCCACGCCGGCGTCCTCTCTCCCAACAACGCGGCAGTTGCGCTTGCGGCGGCGCGGGCGATCGTCTCCCGCGAGGAGTAGTCGATCGCGACATACAAGGACAGCCTGCTGCCGTCAACGGTGCGGCGTTCGGCTTTCTCAATTTCACGCAGCACCCGCTTCGCCAGCCGATCACGGCGGCCAATCACTTTCAGCCGTACACCTCGCTGCCGGAGCCTTTCGGCCTCAAGACGCAAGAAGGCTCGCAAAAGCCAAAAGATATTCTCGATCTCAGCGTCCGGCCGCCGCCAATTGTCGGCGGAAAAGGCATACAGCGTGAGGCGGCGGATGTTGAGATCCAATGCACGCTCCACAACGCGTCGAACCGCGGCTGCTCCCGCCCGATGGCCGGCGGCGCGGGACAGTCCTCGCCGCTCGGCCCACCGGCCATTGCCATCCATAATGATGGCAACGTGCAGTCCGCCGCGTTCACTCGGCATTGCTGCTCCGCGGCGCTGCTGGCCCAGCTTGTGAAACGACGCGAGTGGAGGCCGCAAAGGGACTATACCAATCGATAGAACGCGTGAAGTACATGGCCGCGGCAACCGCTGCGAAGCTGGCAAATGCTCCTACGAGCAAGGCATTGTCTTCGAGCCGTAAGAGAAGGTAGATCAAAAGATAGAGCGGACTAAAAATTGCGAACGCCGTCCATCCCTGGCGCCGGCTGGCGAAGATCCAGCCCGCATTGATCGACAGCAAGCTCACGGTCGCGATCCCGGCGACCAGAAATCCCAGATCGAAACCAATTCTTTCGGCGAGAGACAGGAGCAGAAGATAGAAAATGATTTGCGCGACTCCAACCAGCACGTATTGTGCGGCATGGACCCGTTTCCCGGTCGCGGCCTCCAAGATGAAGTACGAAAGAAACACAAGCCCGAGAAAGAGAGGTGTGTATTTGAGAGACCGAGTGATTGATTGATAAGGATCGGCCACTTCGACAAAGGAGACACCGAGTTCCGTTGCGTCCAGGCCGGAGATCGAATCCTCCGTCCCCTCCGCGCTCACGCCGCGAGCGATGAAAGGAACAGACCACTCCGCGTGGAAACCACTGGCGGTCACGTTCTGTTGGACAGGAAGGAACCCGCCGTCGAATCCTGGATTAGGCCAGCCGCCGTCTATCGTGGCTTTCGTTGTTTTTCCGTAGGCCAGCAGTGCGAGCCGTTGCGCGCCGGAAAAGTGCAGAACAGAGACGGCATTGAATTGGCTGTTCGGCTTCGCGATTTCTCCCACTCGAGCTCCGAAGAGAGCAAGCTTGAGCTGTGAGCCTCCGCTGCCGAATGCCATATGTTGCGCGATCTCAGCGGGAACAAGGACCAAATGTTTTCCGCCGATTTCCAAGTCGGCATCGGTCAGCGCTCCGCGCGGGTCGCTGACCCCCACGACAATTTCAGCCTGGTTCCAATCGAGCGTCGCATGGGAAGGCGCCGCCGCCGGAACGCCGGTCAAGTCGAAGAAGGCATCGAATTTCAGGTCCGCCTGAAAGACCGGAACTTTGAAGAGAGACCGATGCCGCTCTTCCGTTGTGGCTTTTACGTCCGCCGACGCACGCGCGGGAAACACCACATAGATGCCGCTGCTGGATGCCTGCGCAGGAAGTGTGGAAGGGACCGTGTATGGAATCGCGAGCACCGGCCCCAGAAAGGTTTGCGCTCCTCCAACCCGGCCGCTGACGTCCGCAATCACTTCCGCCTCTCGCGTCGTCCTATCCCGCACGACACCCCCTACAAACAGAGCGGGAATCATCATCAGCAGAGCCAGACCACAAACCAGCAACAGCTTCACGCCCATGGAAACGGAACGGATTCCGTTTTGCAAATTAGCCTGAAGCGAGAGAAAATTTTCCATTCTCCATCCTCCGTACTGCACAGTTCTTTGTGTTGCAAAGTTAAAAGGCAAAAAATTTAGACTCTCCGTGCTCGATCCTGCCGGTGGAGTGTCTGACAATTAGAAAGGCAGGTATTCGATCTCTGGATACTGGGGCTGGCGCTGTAGCTCTGAAGGGGCCGCCCCTTTGAGGTACACGTCGAAAAAAGTGCTGATGTAATGCGCTGTCACGGCAACTTGGCGACGACCATCGATGCGCACGATACCCAAAGCTTGGAGCGCGCGCATAAGAACCGGGCTCTTCAACATCGCTCCATCGTCCGAGAACATGTAGTGATTGGCGCCTCGAATCGAAATTTCGAGTCTGCTGTCAATGGGCTGGCGCTCATAGATGGAACGGATGTTCATCGCGATCTGTTGACTCTCCACATCGGACTCGCTTCCGTGGTCGCTCAACAGAAACATGAATGGCTGAGTGATGCCTTCACCCACGACACTCCCCAGCGGAGCTCCGTCTATATCGATTCCCGCCTTGCAGCGAGCATCGGTGTGGCAGAATTGCAGGGCTGCGGCACCGCCAAGTGAGTGGCCGAATACTCCAACCCTCTGCATGTCGAGCCGCCCCATAAATCTGTCCGATGGGTCAGACTTGTTTAGGCGTTCGAGCTGGTCGAGCGCAAAGCCTACATCGGCAACCCATGATTGAACCAGTTCGTTGAGGAGTTGCCCCTGCGCGGGACCACTGAGAAGGTCGGCGTTGTTCTCAGGGGTCCTAGCAATCACTCTTCCATCGGGAAACACTACAACGGAACTTCGATAAGGTGCATCGAACCCCACCACCACGTAGCCGTGACTCGCAAGGTCTTCGGCGAGGCTGGCATAGCCTGTCACTGATCCCGCAAGTCCGGCTCGCATCAGTATCACAGGGTAGGAGTGCTGCTGAGGTGATAGCTCAGCGTCGCGAACGCTGTGCGTGATTACCCGCGACAAATCTCGTGTCAGGAACTGGTTGATCAGTAATCCGCGCTGGTGCTGCACAGCCTTCCGCAACGGAGCAGGTAAATAATCGTCGGCCATCTGGGCAGGTTGCCGAGGTGCTGCGGGATACCAGATCCATACGAGAAGCTCGCGTCTGGTTCCCGGTTGCGGCGCCATAGTGTCCAAGTGGGTGGGGTCGCTCCAAACATAGGTTGTGCGGCCTACTGCAAACGAACCAGTTGGTGCGGGCAACTTCGTTTCTCTACAGTGGTCAACCCACAGCAATACCAGCAAGAGTACAACACCAACAAGAGCGAACTGGACCATGCCGCGTACGAGCTTGATCACGCGCATATCTCTCCTTCTCTCGTGTTTCTATCCGTCTTCACGCCCATGGAAACGGAACGGATTCCGTTTTGCAAATTACCCTGAAGCGAGAGAAACTTTTCCATTCTCCATCCTCCGTGCTGCACAGTTCTTTGTGTTGCAAAGTATCAAGGCAAAAAATTTAAACTCGCGAGAAAGTCAAAGCCTTGGGCAAACCAGAGGAATGTTCCTTGGCGCCTTGGGCCGCATCGCGGACCACTTGCTCCAGCGTTTCAAGATACTCAAGGTAGCGCTTGCGCCCGTCTGGGGTGATCCGGCAAATGGTTTGTGGACGATTGCGATCGTATCCTTTCAGAATCTCGACCATCTCGTCCTTTTCGAGCACGCTCAAATGGCGGCTCAGGTTGCCGTCGGTCAACGAACATAACTCCTTGAGCTCACCAAATGTCAGTCCTTTTGGATTGGTGATCAGAGATGTCAGAACGCTCAACCGGGCGCGCTCATGGATCACTCGATCCAGTCCTTCATAGGCGAACCGGCCTTCGTTGGAGGGGGTCTTAGGTTTCATCGCTGCTCCGTTGAGCTGCGGCCAATAAAATGGCGGCCACAAGGAACTGTCCCACGCCAAAAGGAACGCCCATGGCCCAGGGGGAAAGTGCCCGGGCATCGCCAAACCCCATGCACACGAGCCCGCTCAAGAGATACCAGACCCCCGCCAGGAGAATCGGCCGGGGCAAAAAGCGGGATGACGAGAAGATTCCAAGTCCAAAAACAATCTGCCAGATTCCCGGCAGGATCCAAACGGCGCCCGGAGAAGCGTAGACCAGCACAAGGGTCAGCAACAGCCCCGCCACCAGCGACGGTAGAAACTGCTCCACCGCCATGTGGATCATCTCGTCCGACATTCCCGAGTGGATGCGCCGGCTGCGCATATACATCTGGACGCCCGTAAACACCGCCGACAAAAAAGCGGTTGCAGCCCAGATTCCCAGGTATCGGGCAATGTGGTGCGCCGGGTCGGAAACCCACAATGACTGCGCCCCAGCGGCTGAAAGCGCAAAGACGCCGGTGGTCGCCAAAGTCGCCGGACCGTATCCGCGAAACTCCGTACTGCGGGCCACCTGCCGCCGGATGCTGCCGATATCGCCAAGCGCTTTATCGAGATCGTTCATGCCAGTAACTTTACACTACAAAGTATCTCGCGCCCGCTTGCCTGTCAATGCCTGAAATAGCCTGAAATAGAAAGATTATTTCGTTCTTGTCTTCCGGCCGCCGGCGTTCCCTTTCAATGCGGGAGGACAGGGCCGAACTACGAAATCGAAGATTGTTTGCGCAAAACCCGCGCTTAACTCCTGGCCCATCATGGCGCGGACGATTTGCGGTCCAATCAACAGGCTGATCATCAGATCGGGATTTGTGCCGCAGGGCAGCTCTTCCGCCTCAACCGCCTCCTCCACAACCTTGCAGCCCTCAAGACGCCGGGGCAAAAATACCCGCTCATAAAAAGCTTGGTGCAAGGCCGGGTCTTCTCGAATTGCAAGCAGGAGCCGGAGAAAGAGCCGTCCGTCCTCGCTCTTCAGAAATTCCCCAACTCGCAGCGTATATTTCCGCAAACGCTCGAGCGGGCTGCCGCGCCGGCTGCGCGGAAGAAGATCGACCACGGTCTCGAGATACGCATCGAGAACGATGGCCTGCTTGTTGTCCCACCAGCGATAGAGAGTGGCCGTGCTCACGCCCGCCTCGACCGCAATCTGTTGCGCCGAGACGGCATCGAAACACTCTTGCTTCAGGAGACGCAGAGCGGCCTTCAGAATCGCCTTTCGCGTTCTCTCGCTGCGGGGACGCCCAGCCTGACTTTTTCGCCTGCGCCCCGCAGGCATAGCTTTGCCGATCGATGCATCCTCTGCAGCAACAAACTGTGTCGCGGCCTTCCTCATTTGCCCCGCAATCCGCTAGAATAACGAAAATCCAATTTTCGTTATTGTACTGAAACTCACCATTCCCCAGTGGGCAATACTGCCGTTTCAAATCTCGCCGCCGCATGGAAGCCGAAAGCCAATCCCTGGCTGATCGCGGTAGTTGTGTCGCTCGCCGCCTTCATGGAGGTGCTCGATACCAGCATTGCCAATGTCGCGCTTCCCCATATTGCCGGAAACCTGGGCGCCAGCAGCGAGGAAAGCACTTGGGTTCTAACCTCGTATCTGGTGTCAAATGCCATCATTCTGCCCATCACCGGCTGGCTCGTCTCCCTTATGGGGAGGAAGCGCTTCTTCCTGATTTGCATCTCGGTCTTTACCGTCAGCTCGCTGTTTTGCGGCATCGCGCCCACCCTGCCCTTTCTTCTCCTGGCCCGGGTGATCCAGGGAATCGGGGGCGGCGGATTGCAGCCGATGGCCCAAGCGATCCTGGCCGACACCTTTCCCCCGCAAAAACGCGGCTTGGCCTTTTCCGTGTACGGCATGACCGCGATTGTCGCGCCCGCGATCGGGCCGACGCTGGGTGGATGGATCACAGACAGCTACACCTGGCGGTGGATTTTCCTGATGAACCTGCCGGTTGGAATTCTGGCGCTGTTTTTGGTCTTTACCTTTGTCGAAGATCCTCCCTTTCTCAAACGCACGACCCTGCATGAAAGCAAAATCGATTATTTCGGCTTTGGATTGCTGGCCGTGGGAATCGCTGCCCTGCAGATCATGCTCGACAAGGGGCAGGAAGACGATTGGTTCGGCTCGCATTTCATCGTCACCCTTACGGTGATCTCGGTCGTCTGCCTGACAGCTCTGGTGCTGTGGGAACTTCGCGTCAAAGCGCCGATTCTCGACGTCCGTCTCTTCACCAACATGAATTTTGCCGCAGCAAGCGTGATGATGTTCGTGGTTGGCGCGGCTTCCTTTTCAACCACCGTGCTCATGCCCCAATTTCTGCAGAACCTGATGGGGTATACGGCAGAGAGCGCCGGCATGGTGCTTTCCACGGCTGCCGTGCTTCTCCTGATTGAGCTTCCGATCGTCGGACGGCTGACGGCAGTCATTCAGGCCCGTTATCTCATGGCTTTCGGATGGGCGATGCTGACGATCGCGATGTTCTTTTCCACTCACCAAATCGATTTGCAGATCAGCTTTGCTTCGGCAACATGGCTTCGAATCGCCCAGTATGTCCCGATGGGATTCATCTTCATTCCCGCAACCATGGCTGCCTATATCGGGGTTCCGCAGGAGAAAAATAATGCCGTCGCCGGCCTGATCAATTTTGTGCGCAACATTGGAGCGAGCGTCGGGACGTCGGCCGTAACCACGATCCTCGCCCGCCGCGCTCAGGTACATCAGGTCATGCTGGCCAACGACACCGCAATTGATAGCCGCGTCTTTCAAAGCTCGTCCGCCTCCCTTACCGGACAGATGACCCGCGCGATTGGCGGCCAAGGTCAAATGGGAGCCTATGGCCGTCTCTACACAACGATGCAGAACCAGGCCTCGACCTTGTCTTATATCGACACCTTCTGGCTACTGGGAATTGCCACCGGAATCATGTTTTTTCTCTCTTTCCTGATGAGAAAGAACAACCCAACGAAGCCGGACGCCGAAGCTCTCGCCCATTAGAGCAGAGTCCGTATCGGCGTACCCGGTCGAAGATTGGTCGAGGGGGATTTTCCTTGATAGAAAATCCAGTCTGAAATCTTCGCCGCTGGGTACAGCTGATACAGATTCTGCTCTAAGCCCGCGGGGTCAAGAGAAAGGGCAGAGCGTCCTGCTCTGCCTTTGGGTAGAAACGTTTGCTACGAGTGATAGCCCTGCTCGTATCCGTGGACATAGGCCTCGCGGTATGTTTGTTTGTATTGCGCGGGCGGCATATCGGGATGTCCATAATGCGGAGCCTTCTTGTATTTGTCGTCGTGGGTCGGCCGAAAGCTGTGCCCCGTCTTTTTGTCGTGGACGCCGTCCACCCAGCCGTCATGGTATCCCCACCGCGATGCCGGATTGGGATGAGCATTGTCTCCTTGATAGAACGTGGCGTAGCCCGGATCAGGCGGCGGCAAAGCCGGATTGTCCGGCGGCATTTGCTGCGCTAGAACCGCTCCGGCCAATAGGGTCGCGGGCAGCATTGTCAAAGCAAGCCGGTATCTCCGCAGAGTCGTCCAATTCATAACTTCCTCCGGTTGGCGCGAACGCCCCTCTGGTGGGAGGAGGGAACTCTCTGCGCGGTTGCCCTAGAGGCCCACCATCCGCAGGCCCGGCTCGTCGTATCGTTCTCCTTGGATTTTCACGCTCGAGGCCGCGTAGTCGATCTCCCGCAAATCCTCGGCAGTCAGCATGATCTCCGCCGACTTCATGTTTTCTTCCAAACGATTGAGTTTCGTGGTTCCAGGGATAGGAACGATCCAAGGCCTTTGAGCGAGAAGCCAGGCCAGGGCGATCTGTGCAGGCGAGGCCTTCTTCTTTGCGGCAATCGCGGCCAGCTTCGCTACTAGAGATTGGTTGGCAGCCCTTGCCTCCTGGCTGAACCGGGGATTGGTGTTCCGGAAATCGCCATTTTCAAAAGAGGTATCAGACTGGATCGTGCCGGTCAGAAAACCACGCCCAAGCGGGCTGAAAGGCACGAATCCGATGCCTAACTTTTCAAGTGCCGGCAAGATCTCCTTTTCCGGATCGCGGGTCCAAAGAGAATATTCGCTCTGCACGGCGGTCACGGGTTGTATCGCATGCGCGCGGCCGATCGTCTCCGCGCCTGCTTCAGAAAGGCCAAAATGCCGAACTTTTCCTTCCTGAATCAGATCGCGAACGGCGCCGGCTACCTCTTCGATCGGGACGCCAGGGTCGACGCGATGCTGATAGAAAAGATCGATTCTGTCTGTTTTGAGACGTTGGAGAGAGGCTTCAGCCACCTGCTTCACGTGCTCCGGGCGGCTGTCCAAACCCGCATGCCGCTTGGCCCCGGGATCGATCTTAAAGCCAAACTTGGTGGCAATCACGACCCGGTCGCGAACTGGCGCCAGCGCCTCACCGACCAGTTCTTCATTGATGAAAGGACCATAAACCTCCGCGGTGTCAAAAAGAGTGATTCCGCGCTCCACGGCGGTACGCAGAAGCCCGATCATCTCTTTCTTGTCCCCCGCTGGACCATAGGCCCAGCTCATCCCCATGCATCCGAGGCCCAGAGCCGAGACTCTGAGGCCGCTTTTGCCTAATACGCGTGTTTCCATCCGTTCCCCCCTCACTTCTCGCAGCTTAAGAAATGAGATGATCGTTTTGCGGAAACGACTCGCCCGGGCATCGGCCCATTCCAATGCAACCAAGGCGCATGGGTGCCCGGAAAGCTATACACAGGGGCGAACTCCGCATTTTATAAACGCCATGTGACAACGGCGCGGACCATCTCTGGAGGGTGGGTAGATCGCAAAGCGGTTCCTCGCGGGCCCAACGGCCGAGGACTCTGCCGCTGGTGCGCACTCGAAGTCCCGCGCGGCCGTTACACCTTCTGCTCTACGTATTGCGTTCACGAATGGCGGCTGCGTTCCCAGCCGGGGTATCTTCGCGAGCAGGTGTTTCTTCGCGACCGGGGAACCTGCGCCATCTGCAGTATCGACACGATCACTGCTGCCAAGCAGCTTCGACGCTCGCGCGGCAATCGCCGGCGTTTGCTTTTCGAACACTGGGAACTGAAGAACCGCACCCGAAAGAGCTTGTGGGATGCCGACCACATTCTTCCTGTGGCGGAAGGCGGGGGCGAGTGCGACCTCGAAAATATCCGCACTCTCTGCCTGCTGTGCCATCGCATCGCCACACAGCAGCTAAGAGTCCGGCTGCAAGAGCGCGCACGCGGGCGGAGCGCCGCTCTTATCGGGAATGGCGGGAAGGCGGCAGGGACCTTTTAGAGCAGCTCTCCTATGGCTATGCACCACCGAGGTGTCTGAGAAGTGCGGCTTTCCTTGCTAGAGAGCGTGTTTCATAAATAGCTGGCGATGGTTGTAACCACGAACGAGACCCGCCGCCAAAGCGGGGCTCGTGCTGTGTCTCATGCAACGGGGCCGTCTATGAAACACGCTCTAAAAAGCCGCGTAGGATGTCGCAGCTTCGGGGTACACCTAGGAGAAATGCTCTAGCCGACGCGCACTTCAGCCTGGGCACGTCCGAAATTCACACGGCAATCGCTCGCAAGTGAGAGCACCTGACCGGGCAGCACTTCGGCAAGCGTGCCGTCGGCGGTCCGGCTAGTCCATTGGCTGGCGGAAAGATTTCGCAGCCCCAGCGGATTGGCCACCACTTGGGCCAGCGGAGCGCTGAAATTGTAGGTGTCGCCTTCAAGATGATGGGGAAACAATTCCGTACCCGGGCTCAGCACGACAAAGTGGGCGTCGTACGCTCCTCCGAGGCGCATTCTGGGTGGATTCGTCAGAACAGTGTTGCATCCCCAACAGGGATTCATCGGCTTCTTCTGCCGCGCCAGGTCAAGGTCGAAGAAATTTTCTGCTGTGCAGCACGGACAATAAAAAATGGAATCCCGCATGGCGCACATCTCTTTGCGCCACTCGTTCTCCATCACCCGGCCATCGGGATCGCCCAATCCCGCCGTGAATGCGCGCATGAAGAGTTTGCGCAACGATGCCGGATAGATCGGCCAAAAATTGAGCAAGGGATCATGTTCGCCGGGAACCGGACGATTCGAATCGTTGTTGGGATCGTAGACGAAGAGTGGATCGTCCTCGCAGAGGCGGCGGGATTTATCCGGGTCCGTCGCATCGAACGGCAGCGTCAGCTCCCGCTTCCCTTTCAAGGGATGTCCCAGCATAAAGATGAAGAATAGCAAGACCGCGAGCGAAAAGCGGTCGGACATGGCATTCGGCTGGATGAGGTTTCTCGCCACCTCGGGCGCCATGAATCCCGGCGTGCCCTTGATGCTCCCCGGCCTCAGATTCACGTCGACATTGTCAGTATCGGCAATGCGGATGTCCCCGTTCTCGGGATTGAAAAATACATTGCCGAAGTTCACATCCCGATAGCACAGGCCGGCTGCATGCAGCTTGAGAAAGTTGTTGGCGAGCTTGAATCCGACGATCGAGAGCGCGCGAAACGAAGGCTCGCATTGGCGGCGTATCAGGTCCGCCATGCTGATGAAATCCACAGGCTTCAGCGGCATCACATATCCGCCGTAGGCGAGGGTACGCGGCATCGAGACAAAGTCGAATGGCCAAAGAAACTGTTCGGTGGGCGAGCCGCTGGTGATCGCCACCTTCAGCCGGTCCCACAAACGCACATCTACGCTCAGATACTCCGGCCGGTACCACTTGACCGCATATTGCATCTGGCCAATGCGTGCACGATAGACCTCCGCCTGCCCTCCCTCGCCGAGAAGATCTTCAATCACTGCGCTGGCCTGCATGTTTCGCACCATGAGCGTCTGTCCGCGCTTGAGAAGCCTTTCCATCACTGTTGCAGCTCCAATGCGTGCGTCCCGGTGGCAGCAGGATTCTCAGGAGAGGGTTTGGCAGCCGGTGGAGTTGCGGATGGGACAGAACTGCCGGGCACGGTTCCGGGAGGGATAACGGGAGCAGACGAGGGAGATGCTTTCGGTGTTTTAGGAGCGGCAGAAGCAGGAGCAGCGGCCGTCTCGGAGACGGCAGAAATCTTTCCGTCGATCCCGTGTGCAAAGGAGATCTCGACCGGCTCGGCGCCTAAACCCACATGATCGCCGCCGATCACCGGGTAGCTCTTTCCCGACGCCGGGGTTACAACCCAGCGGTCCGGTGAATCGTTGACGAGCACTATCTTTCCATCCTGCTCCAGCACGCGGGCATACAAATCGTCGCCGCCCTTGGGAAGGATCTGTTTTGCCTGGATCTCAGACCCCTTGCTTAGCTTCAACGTCGCGCCATGTTTCAACTTGAGAGTCCACTCGTTGATCGCAACAGTCGTTGTTTTCGCGCCCTTGCCGGAAGAATCGCCTCCGCTTCCGGCCGTCAGCTTCTTCGAATGCGGGAACAACGAGCCGATCAAAGGGAGATTTTCGGGATGATGAAAGATCGTATCCCGGAAAGTGAGGACGACTGCGCCTGCCACGGCAAGAATCACCAGCAGAATCAGCCCCTGCAGCCTCCGATTGTCTTTCCTGGTCTGTTCCAGGCGCGTAGAAAGCTCGTCCAGCCGCCGCTGCTGGCTGCTGTGTCTGGCTTTCAGTTGCTCGATCAGAGCCGAGCGCGACGACGGGGAGAGCTTAGGCCGAACCGGGCCGCCGCCCGTTTCCGCCGATTTCGGCCTCAACTCCCCCTGCAAGATCGCCAGCGTGATGTCGTCCCCGCTCCCTTGCTGCGTCGCCTCCGTCAGGATCTGCGGAAGATCCTCGGCCAGCACGGAAATACTTTGTTCGCGAATGATCTCCAGATAATCGCTCCCGATCTTCAAAAAGTCTTCGTCCGACCGGAAAGAGTTCGCATAGCCGTCAGTCGAGACCAGAACCAACGCAGGCAGATCGGGTTCGGTTATCCAGGCGGAGCGGAATTCCTTCCAGGCGTCGGGCTGGCAAAGGGAGGTCGTCTGGTTCCCGATAAGCCTCTCGTCGCCGGGAAGCGGGCGGGTGGTCTCACCTTTGGAATTCACACTGAGTATCTCTCCGTCGCCCAATTGCAGATACAGCAGCAGGCTTTCCGTCGCCGCCGCCACCAGCAGGGTGGCGCCATAAGCGAAGAGAGGGAAATTCTCAACTGCTGCTCTCGACTCCGCGCCATCTTCCGCCGCAACCCTGGCCAATTCCTCTTCCGTCAGGGGCTGATTCTTGAGATCGGAAGCGACGGCCGCCATCCAGGCATCGACCAGCCTCCGCTGCAACTGCTGTACCTCCGACGGGTCAAGCGAGATGGCTCCGGTCCGCTCGGAATAGGGCCGCAGAAACTCCTGGAGCACGTTCACCGCGGTGCTGGAAGCAAGCGCGGAGCCCACCTGGCTGCGAAAGTGCCGCGCGCTCCCATGCCCATCGGAAACAGCGACCACAGCCACCGTGGTGCCGACGGTCTCTCCCGGAATCACGACGCACTGCGCGGCGTCCTGGTTTGGCAAGCCCGAGCGCACGTGCGAGCTACCTCGGACACATGCATGTGCAACCTTCCATTTCATCGTGTGTGGTCTCTCTCCGGCCACTGCCGGTTCACCATGCGGAATCGTCGTGCGTTTCTATGAACTCGGGCGCTGCCGGAGCAGGCTTTCCCGGTGGAGTCGCCGCGACGGATGTCGAAACGTAGCGGAAGTAGCGAACCAGCTGTTCCGAATTGTCCACACGCAAAACCGGCCGCTCGGGATTATCGACAAACTTGCGCAGCGTTTCGTGATCGGCATCCTGCCCGATCGCAATCGCTTGCCGGACAGCACGTTTACCCCACGGAATACTCAGCAGAGACTCAAGTGCTCCCCGCCAGTCATCGGTCGGCTTGCCGTCCGATATCAGCACGAGCTGGGGCGGAAGCATGCGGGTATCCTGCGGCAAGCTTCCCAACTCCTCTCCCAGCAGGGCAAAGGCCTGGCCCATGTCGGTTTCTCCCTCTGCTTCGAGATCGACCCACTTGAAGTTCTCGAGCAGGGTCGGGGTAGCGATGTGCCAGCTCGCGCCGGTCGAAAACCGTACCACGCGCATGTAGAACTGCACTTCCGGATTCCCCTCGGCAGCCTTGCGCATAGCCGGAATGACCTCGCGAATCGCATTGTTCAGCGCCTCGATCTTGCCGCCTTCCGCCATAGAGCCCGAACAGTCGAGCAGCCAAAGAATGTGCAACGGCCTGCCTGCGTATTGTCCTCCCGGTCGTACCGCCATCGAAATCATCCTTTCCTGAAGTGGTCTATGTCTGTGTTCTCTCCGCCATTTCGCGGAGTGCGCCGTCCTCGATCGTTCCCCGTGGCCACGAATGGCCTCCGGCGTCCCCGGGGAGCTCCCGGTTCAGCCAGCGACGGCCAGAGACTTCGCGAGGTGGAAGCGGATCACTGTCTCCGACGGCAGCTTGACCGGACCGGCCTTGGCCGTAACAGCGCCAACCGTGGCGCCGCCCGCACCGCCCGCAACCGCCCCCGCGCCGCCGTGGTGAAAGAGCTTGCCCACGACGAACCCGCCAATGGCCCCCGTAGCAGCTCCAATCCCCGCGCGCTTGGCCTCATCGCCCCGCTTGCCCGGGCCATCAAAGTCTTTGGATCTGGCGGAAACACCGAATGAGCCCTTGTTGGTAGATACCTCCGACAGCGTCAAAGACAGATGCTGCACACCATCGCGTTCGGCTGTCCGGTCGACTCCGGTGACCCTCACCCGCGCTCTAGTTCCTGTAGGCAAAATCACGTTGCCATTGACCGCTACGGGAGAGGCGATCGTGGCGTCCAACACGTCGCCCGGATTCACGGTCTCCGAGTTAAGTCCCTGGTCCAATCGCACGTCGATGGGTGTTCCAACCGGAATACTCACTGCGGAAGATTGACCAGACGTACCTTGGCCTCCTGAGGTTTGCCCACCGGTCCCGGAGCTATTGCTTCCGCCGGAGGTCGAGGAATTCGAGCTCGTTCCGCCGCCGCCAACGTTAGAACCGGCGCCCCCGCCCGCGGGCCCTCCTCCAGAACCTGCGGCCCCGCCTGAACCAGAGCCCGATCCAGAACCGGAGCCCGACCCGGAACCAGAACCGGAGCCGCCGCCATTGATCGGCGTTCGCGGATGATGGAACGCCGCGATCCCCACAGCGGCGAGCACCAGGAACGCGACCACAGCGGCCCCGGCCTTTTTCTGGGTGCCGGTCAGCGTTGTTCCCTTACCGTTGGAGCTCTGCTGGTCGAGGGTTGCGCCGCCGCCCGCGCGATCACTCGCGACGCGGTCCGCGATGCTTGTTCCAGAGCCCTGACCTTGCGGCCGCTCCACCTTTTCCAGATTGGCGACCCCTTCGCCGAGGCCGGCGCCGAGGCCTGCCTCTTTGACTTGGTCGGAGGTGCTGGTCAGACCTACGCCGAGGGCGTAGGACCAGGCATCGACCGCCCAGGCCGCCACGTCCGGGGCCAGCCCTCGATTTTCCTCCAGGCGCTCCACCAGCCTTGCGCGCATCGCCTCCGGGGTCATCGCGGTCTGCCATGAAGACTTGAGCTCCAGGGGAACCCTTTCTTCGAGCGCTCCCACGAGTGCCGAGATCTCTCTGCGATGGGGACCGCAATGATCTCGCAGCAGCCCTTCGCACCGATCCGGATCGCGAAGCAGCACGTCGCCGTTTTTGTCGATCAGTTCCTTCAGTTTTTCGCGTGGCAATCCGGACGCTACGTTGCTCATGACATCCTCCATCCTGTTTTGCTACTTTGCCCGCGGCCCGCCCGCAGCGCTGCCGAGCGGAGCCCCGGTCTAGTCAACTTCTCCGTCCGTCGAACCGAAATCAATCTTGGTTCCCGGAGCTAACTTGATCGTTTGACCGGTATCGATCTGCCGCCGCACGCCGCTCGAGGAAAGCACCTCCCACGCCGACGTCGACCAATTGGTAAGACCCAGAACCGCGGGATCGTTGGGATTGCGTGTCACTTCGGCGACCGGACCGCCTTGAGTTTGCGCTTGCAACCCGGGAATCTGATGCTCGAGAAGCCGCAAACCAGGCACGATCACCAGCGACTTAGCGCCGACTCTGAGCCGGTTGCCGCCCCCAGAGGCTCCGGCGCCGGGCCCTGGCAGTTCGTGCGCCGGGGAACCCTGGAAATTTGCCGGCATGCGCACGGCAACCTGGGGAGCAACGCTTGCCATTGCGGGCGCCACTCCGGCCATGGCCACTGCCGGCGCTCCAGCCATCGCCACCGCCGGTGCACCGAAGATGACGCTTGGCTGCAGCAGATTGCGGTTGGGTGAGATCTCACGCGCCTTCAGAATGGCAGCCGCTAGCACGGCGTACGAGATCAACGCAACCAGAGCCTGCAGCGGAGCCATGTCCAAGCTCGCGACCGAATCCCACAAGGCGTGAGGAATCGAGGCCGAGATCAATCCGATGCCGAGAATCTTCCACCGCTGCTGAGGCTTCATGACCGACAACCCGATGAAGTAACCGAAATAACCCGCGTAGGCCATATGACCGAAGGAAAGATCGATCGAGCGCGTGATCAGCTCCCCTGTCCCCGGATCGGTGTGGAGAAGCGAGGCGCCAAGCTGGATCAGTTTGCTCCATTGGCCGTAGTCCAGCTTGGCGAGGTAAGGCTGGATCGCGTCTCCGCTAATGCCGTTCAGAGCCAACCCCATCATCATCCACTTGCTCGCTAGAAAGCGCGGAACATACTGTCCCAGGGTCTCCAAGATGGCGAATCCGCCTCCTGACGCGGCTCCAATCAGAATGCCGTCCAGCGGTTCCTCCACTCCGATCTTCGAACGCATCTCGGGACGCATGTACTTGGTGGCAAAGGCAAGGATCAGAACCGGCAGAGCCTTTACCGTCTCCTCAAAGAAACCGGTCCCCAGAAAGTGCCGGATGAAGAGCTGAAGGAATGGCCCATTCTCGTTTGGCTCGCCTCCCGCCAGGTCCTGATGGAAGAACTCGTAGAGCCAGACAAAATCGCCCCGGGTGGAGAATAGCCACAGGAAATATCCGGTAAAGGCCATCGACGCGATCAATACCCACCAGGACTTGTTTCGACCCACCAGCCGGTAAATGAAATACAGACTGGCCATGGTAAGGAAAACGCCGAGGATCATCAGGTAATTCGAGGTGTAGATCCAAAACAACGGGTT
>DATAWF010000158.1:0-10067 GCA_036267335.1 Acidobacteriaceae bacterium | reverse complement strand
GAAGAAACGCCTCCACGTGCCCATGCTCGAGACCGACGATCGCGACGCGTACCGGTGTCTGCGCGACGCACACCGAAGCAAACCACAGAAAGACCACTCCACTGAGAACACGAAGATATCGACCCATGCCGTGACCGCACTCCCGACTCGAAAAAATACCTGCTCTTACGCCCCCGAATCTTACACCTAAGCTTGTAGCAATGGTTCGAGAGAAGGCTGGGGAGAGGGCAGCGAGCTGGCAGGTTCGCGAGTTTGCCAATTGCAGGTCTCTCCACTACGGCGGCGCCTGCGCGGGCCGATCTGCTTGACACTCCATCGGTGCTCCGATAGTTTTGCGTGCGTACAATTTTGATTCTGGAGACTTTTTATGCGTTCAGTGGCCCTGAAGTTGACGGCGTTTTTGCTCATCGCCGGCGGAATGTGTGCGGTTGCACAAACGGAGAAGCTGCCTTACCTAGATCCGTCCCTCTCTCCGGAAACGCGCGCCGCGGATCTGGTCTCTCGCATGACTCTCCAGGAGAAGGTTTCGCAGATGACCAACGGGGCCGCCGCCATCCCGCGCCTCGACGTTCCCGCGTACAACTTCTGGAATGAGGGTCTCCACGGAGTGGCCCGCTCCGGATACGCCACGATGTTTCCTCAGGCCATCGGCATGGCGGCCATGTGGGACGGCCCGATGCTCAAGCAGATTGCGACGGTCATCTCCACCGAAGCCCGGGCAAAAAACAACGAGGCTTTGCGCAACAACAATCATGCTCAGTACTTCGGGTTGACGTTCTGGTCGCCGAATATCAATATCTTTCGCGATCCGCGTTGGGGACGGGGCCAGGAAACCTATGGCGAAGATCCCTTCCTCACGGCGACGATGGGCCTCAATTTCGTCGAGGGCATGCAGGGGGACAATCCGAAATACTATCGCGTGATCTCGACCCCGAAGCACTTCGCCGTGCACTCCGGGCCGGAGAGCGACAGGCACCGCTTCGACGTGAAGCCTTCCCCGCACGATCTGTGGGACACCTACCTGCCGGCATTCCGGGCCACGATCGTGGACGCCAAGGCCGGCTCGACCATGTGCGCTTACAACGCGATCGAGGGCCAACCGGCCTGCGGCTCCGACCTGCTGCTCCAAACCGTGCTTCGCGGTTACTGGAACTTTCAAGGTTACGTAACCTCCGACTGCGATGCCGTCGCCGACTTCTGGCAGAAGAACGCTCATCAGACCTCTCCTGACAGCGTGCATGCCTCGGCGGACGCCCTGCTCCACGGCACCGATACCGACTGCGGGGGAAACTACCGCAATCTAGGTGAAGCCGTAAAGCAGGGGCTGATTTCAGAAGCCGATCTCGACGTTTCACTGCGGCGCCTGTTTGAAGCGCGCTTCAAGCTTGGCCTTTTCGATCCGCCAAGCATGGTGCCGTATGCCTCCATCCCTTTCAGCGAAGTCAACTCGCCCGCGCATCGGGCTTTGGCTCTTGAAGCCGCGGACAAATCGATCGTCCTGCTCAAGAACGACGGCATTCTCCCGCTGAAGACGGCCAAGTACAAGACCATCGCAGTCATCGGACCGAACGCCGCCTCGATCGATTCGCTCGAAGGCAACTACAACGCGATCCCGCTCAATGCGCAGCTCCCGATCGACGCTCTGCGCGCGGCCTTCTCCGGCGCTCACGTGATCTATGCCCAAGGCTCGCCTTATGCGGAAAGCATCAATCTGCCTGTGCCGCGGACGATGCTTCATCCCGCCGCCGGCTCCGCCGAAGAGGGCTTGAAAGCCGAGTATTTCTCGACCAACAGCACCTCGGGGACGCCAGCGCTCACCCGCGTCGATCATGAGATCGACTTCGATTGGAGCGGCGTCAACCCTCTGCCCGGCAATCCCACGGGCGGATTCGCGGTGCGTTGGACCGGGGTCATCGTGCCGCCCGCACCCGGCTCCTACGATTTCACCGTCAACGTTGAGCGCTGCCGCAATAACTGCATGCAATTCACAGTGACCGTGGACGGCAGGCAGGTCGCCACGTCGGAACCTGCGGCTACGGTCCAGGCTCCGGCAGGAGGAAACGTTCGCCGGCCCGGCGGCGGATTCCCGCGGCCGAGTGGACCGCCCCACTTTACTCTCAACGCCGCCGACACCCAGCCGCACACGATCGCGATCGAGTTCTCGCGCACTTCGGGGCGCAACGGCGGCGGCATCTCGCTCGACTGGCAGCCCTCGGCAGCGACGCTGCAACCGCAGGCTGTGGACGCAGCAAAGAAGGCGGACCTGGTGATTGCCGTCGTCGGACTCTCGCCCCGGCTGGAGGGCGAGGAGATGCCGATCCACATCGAGGGTTTCTCGGGCGGCGACCGCACCGACATCGTTCTGCCGGCACCGCAAGAGCAGCTTCTGGAGCAGCTTGCGGCCACAGGCAAGCCGCTGGTCGTAGTCCTACTGAACGGCTCCGCCGTGGCGGTCAACTGGGCGCAACAACATGCCAACGCCGTGGTCGAAGCCTGGTATCCGGGTGAGGGCGGCGGCAAGGCCATCGCCGACACCTTGACCGGCGTGAACGATCCCGGCGGCCGCCTCCCCATCACCTTTTATGCCTCTCTCGATCAGCTCCCTGCCTTCACCGACTACTCGATGGCCAACCGCACTTACCGCTACTTCACCGGCAAGCCGCTCTATGAGTTCGGCTACGGACTCAGCTACACAAAATTCAGCTATGCGCCGCTGAAGCTCTCCACGGAAAATGTGCACGCGGGCGATCCGCTGACGGTAGAGACCGAGGTCCGCAACACGGGCAAAATGGCCGGGGACGAGGTGGCGGAGCTCTATCTGATGCCTCCGAAAGACGGCAACGGCGGCCTTTCTCCCAACCTTCAGTTGGAGGATTTCGAGCGCGTCCACCTTGCGCCGGGGCAGGTGCGGCGGGTGACCTTCAAGCTCGACCCGCGCCAGCTCTCCGAAGTGGATGCGCAGGGCATTCGCTCCATGCAAGCCGGCCACTACACGCTTTCCGTAGGCGGCTCGCAGCCGAACGACCCGCTTGCACCGGCGCGGGCGCAGACGGCCAGCTTCACGATCGTGGGCTCGCAAGAGCTGCCGCACTGAAGTTGTCAGTTATCAGTTGCCGGTTATCAGTTGTCGGTGGTCGGTGGTCGGTGGTCGGTGGTCAGTTGCCGGTTATCAGTGGTCGGTTGCAGGCAGAGCCGGCGTCAGCTTCGGCGCCAGCAATTGAATGAAGAACAGCGCGACGAGATAGGCGGAGCACGCAACCGCGAAGAGGGGCAGATAGCTATTGGTTGCATGAACCACCCGGCCGGTCACCAGCTGGAAAAGCACTCCGCCCGCAGCCCCGACCATCCCTCCGAATCCGACCACGGTGGCCACGGCTGATTTGGGAAAGACATCGGAGGGAAGCGTGAACAGGTTGGCGGAAAAGCCCTGGTGCCCGGCCGTGGCCAGCCCGATCAGCAGAACCACTGTCCAAAGCCCCGCGGCAAAAGGCGCATAGATCACCGGGACGACAATCAAGGCGCAGATCAGCAACGCTGTCTTGCGGGCAGCATTCTGGCTGAATCCGCTGCGCAGCATGATCGACGGCAGCCAACCGCCAGCAATGCCGCCGATGCAGGAGATGACGTAGACCGCCATCACCGGAATCTCGCTCTGTTTCAGGTTGAGGTGAAAAACGCCCTGCAAATAGCGCGGCAGCCAAAAGAGGTAAAACCACCAGATCGCATCGGTCAGAAATTTTCCGATCGAAAAGGCCCAGGTCTCCTTGCAGGGCAGGATGCGAGAGAACGGCACTCGCTCCAGGTGCTCTTCCCGCTCGCTTTGGATGAAGGCCAACTCCTGGGGGGAGACACTGCGATGCTCCTCCGGTTTGGCATACATCCGCAGCCAGAAGGCCAGCCAGACAAAGCCCAGCGCGCCGGTTCCGACAAAGGCTCCGCGCCAGCCCAGACGATAGGTCAAAACAGGCACAATCAGAGGCACGACGATATTGCCGGCGCTCGAACCCGAGTTGAAAATCGCGGTAGCGAGCGCACGCTGTTTGCGGGGAAACCACTCGGCGACGGTTTTGATGCAGGCGGGAAAGTTCGCCGACTCGCCCAGCCCCAGAAAGAACATCGCGATGCCAAAGGTGAGCGCGGAAAATGCCGCCCCGGGGAGCATTGCCGCACAGCTCCACAGGACGATGGCGATGGCGAATCCCCTTCTGGTTCCCATGCGATCGGTCAGCCACCCGGCGCAGAAAAGCCCAATCGCGTATGCCGTCTGGAAAGACGCGGTCATGTAGCTGTACTGGATGCTGTTCCAGCCGATGACCCCTTCCAGATACTTCTCCAGATAGCCGATGACGCCGCGGTCGATATAGGAAATGAGCGTGGCGAAGAAGAGGAGCGCGCAAATCTTCCAGCGGTAACCCGTCGAACGGGGCACGGCCACGGGAATCGCTGGAGAGCTTGCGGACATTCTTTGCATCCTTGAATTTGTATTGGTTGCGTCGTATTTGCGCGATCGCCCGAAGCAGTGTAACGGAAAAAACTTATCTTTGGCTCATTTGGAGCATTTCTCCTCTTGCTAGGCGCCACCACGGGCTGAGAAGTGCGGCTTTCTTAGTAAAAATATCGCAGCTTCGGGATGCACCTAGAGGAGAACCGATTCAGCGAACCGGCGGCCTCGCTGAATCGCTATTGTTGTTCTCCAACCCAAACCGGCTCCGGTTCAAGCTCGATACCGAAATGCCGGCGCACCCCCTCCACAATCAGGTCACGCAATGCGAGAATGCCGGCGGCCGTGGCATGGCCACGATTGATCAGGGCAAGCGCGTGGCGGTTGGAGATGCCGGCCTCGCCCAGCACATATCCCCGCGGAAAGCCCGCACGCTCGACCAGCCAGGCGGCAGGAAGCTTCATGCTGCCCTTCCCGTCCGGATAGTGCGGAACCGACTCCGGGGCAACCGCGGATGCCCCGGCAATCCGCCCGAGGTCCGCCAGCGGCACGAGCGGATTCTTGAAGAAGCTTCCCGCGCTGCGCGAGTCGGCTTCGCCGGGAACAATCACCATCCCTTTCCTTGCACGGATGGCGAGCACGGCCTCTCTCACCTGCGGAAGCGCCGGCGTGCGGCCTTTGAAATAGGCTTCCAGATCGCGGTATTGAACAGCGGGCGCACGATTCCGGTCCAATGCATAATCGACGCGGGTTACGATGTAGCGATCGCGCCCGGTGGTGTTCAAAATGCTTTTGCGGTAGCCAAACCCGCACTCGGAATTCGCGAGCGTGACGAAGGCATGGTTGCAGCGATCAAAAACCCTGACGGAAACAATCGTCTCCGACACCTCTTGCCCGTAGGCGCCCACATTCTGCACCGGGGTGCCGCCCACCGACCCCGGAATTCCCGAAAGGCATTCGACTCCGGCGTAGCCCTCTTGGACGGCGAGAGCGGCCAGTCCATCCCATTGCTCTCCGGCGGCGGCGGAGAAGATGGCTTTTTCACCATCGCGGGAAACCGCGATTCCGCGGAGAGCGATGTGCAGCGCCAATCCGGGGAAACCGCTGTCGGCCACGAGAAGATTGCTGCCCCCGCCGAGCACAAAGAGAGGCAGATTCCCTTCGCGGGCAAATCGGACTCCTTCGGCCACGTCCTCTTCTGTCGCCGCTTCTGCAAACCAGCGCGCCGGGCCGCCGATCCGGAACGTGGTGTAAGGCGCAAGCGGTACGTTCTCCGCAAACTTCATGGGACCAAGGTATCAGGCGGAGATTGAGAGAAAACTGGCTCCCAGCGCCGCCCTGGGAAAGTGAATAACAGGCTCTAAGAGAATCACTATGATAAATCCGGCTTTCGGGGCGCGATTTTCCGGGCACGAGCTTCGCTTCTCGCCGCCGAATTGCGAAAGGGAATGGCATGCTGACCAGAAGAACATTTCTCTCTGCGCTTTCGTCGCTGTGCGCCCTCGGAAGAACGGAGAGTTTTGCATTGCGCGCGCCTTCAGCCGGCGAGCGCGCCCACGCCGCATTGGAATACCACGTCTCTCCGCAAGGGAGCGACAGCAACGACGGTTCCCGATCCCGACCTCTCCGCACCATCTCGGCTGCCGCGGCCCTGGCTCAGGCCGGCGACACGATCACCGTTCATCGAGGGATTTACCGGGAGCGCATCCGCCCGCCGCGTGGAGGAACCTCCGATACGCAACGAATCACCTATCAGGCCGCGAGCGGAGAAGAAGCCGTGATCACCGGCGCCGAAGAGATTGCGGGCTGGAAACAGGTCGCGGGCGACGTCTGGAAAGTCACGATCCCCAACAGTTTTTTTGGAAGCTTCAATCCTTACAGCGATCTTATTCACGGAGACTGGTTCAATCCGAAAGGCCGCAATCATCACACGGGCGCGGTCTATCGCCATGGCGACTGGTTGATCGAAGCCGCCACCCGCGATGAGGTCTTTCAGCCGGCGGGCGCAACTGCTTTGTGGTTCGGAGAAGCCGATGCCGACTCGACCACGCTGTGGGCGCAGTTCCCGCAAGCCGACCCGAACGACGGGCACACCGAAATCAATGCACGGCAGACGGTCTTCTATCCGGAAAAGCCGAATATCAACTACCTGACAGTTCGAGGATTCGCGCTACGCCAAGCCGCCACTCCGTGGGCTCCGCCAACGGCCGAGCAGATCGGCCTCATCGGCACGCACTGGAGCAAGGGCTGGATCATCGAAAACAATGCGGTGAGCTACTCCATCTGCTCCGGCGTCGCGCTCGGCAAATATGGCGACCAATGGGACAACACTTCGCAAAATTCCGCCGAAGGATATGTCAAAACGATCGAGCGCGCCGAGCAGAGCGGCTGGTCCAAGGAAAATATCGGCCATCATATCGTGCGGGGGAACACTGTCTCCCATTGCGAGCAGGCGGGCATCGTGGGAAGCTTGGGCGCCGTTTTCTGTCTGGTTACGCACAACACCATCCACGACATTCATGTCCGGCAGCTCTTCACCGGCGCGGAGATGGCCGGCATCAAGTTCCATGCCGCGATCGACACTCAGATCAGTCACAATACCATTTATCACACGTGCCTGGGCCTGTGGCTGGACTGGATGGCGCAAGGGACCCGCGTTTCGGGCAATCTCTTCCATGACAACATCGACGTGGATCTCATGGTGGAGGTCGACCACGGCCCGTTCCTGGTCGACAACAATGTCTTTCTGTCTCCGGTCTCGCAGCGCGTTGTCTCGCAGGGCGGCGCGTATGCCCACAACCTCTTTTGCGGCGGCGTGAGGCTGGTTCCCTTCGACGGTAGAATGACGCCCTTCATGGAGCCTCATTCCACTGAGGTCGCTGGGTATCACAACAACCCCAGCGGCGACCTGCGCTTTTACAACAACCTCTTTGCTCAAGCCGGCGATCTCTCGCCTTTCGACCAGACCCGTCTGCCCGTTTTTCTTGGAGGGAATGTTTTCCTAAAAGGCTCCAAAGCCTGCGCGCAAGAGGCCTCTCCCCTGCTTCTTCCGGAGTTCGACCCATCCCCGGCGGTAACCGGGCCCGAAGGCGACGCTCATCTTGAAATCACACTTGACAGGTCATGGGCCGGAACTCAAGCATCCGGAACTCAAGTATCCGGGACTCAAGCATCCGGAACTGAAGCATCCGGAACTGAAGCACGCAGGCTTGTCACCACGGCAATGCTGGGAAATGCGGCCATCCCGAACCTGCCTTTTGTGCAGCCCGACAATGCGCCGCTGCTGATCGATAGCGACTACCGAGGCCGCGCCCGGAGCCGCTCGAATCCTTTTCCTGGCCCGTTTGAAGCTCCCGCCGGCGGCAGGTTGCGAATCGAAATCCAGCCCGGGCCCATCTAAAAGGCGTCTCAGGCCGAATTGCTGGCGGAATGGTCAAGAGCGCCCATACAATGGATAAGGAGCGGGATGTCAAATCGCCGCCCCTGGCGCTGTGAGTGAATTTCCAGCAAAAAGGAGTCGAACATGTACCCGGAAGTCATGCTTATCCCGATGCGTGAAGAACTGACCCGCGCGGGAATCAAGGAAGCTCGTACGGCGGAGGAAGTAGACGCAGCGGTTGCACAACCCGGCACCACGCTGGTAATCGTCAACTCCATTTGCGGATGCGCCGCGGGCAAGATGCGGCCGGGCGTGCGTCTGGCTCTGCAGAACAAAACGCTGCCCGACCATTCGATCACCGTCTTTGCCGGCCAGGATCGCGAAGCGACCGATCGGGCGCGCTCCTACTTCGTAGGACAGCCCCCGACCTCGCCCGCCATCGCCATTCTCCGCGACGGCAAGCTGGCCTATCTGATGCAACGCTCGGTCATTGAAAACGCGACCGCTCCGATGATTGCCCAGGAGCTGGCACGGGCCTTCGACGAGCTGTGCTCGAAAGCAACCGCCTGAAGCACTGTTCCAATGTTTCCTTCGAGCGTTCCCACTCAAGCCAAAATCGGGCTTGAATGGGCCACCCGTGGCTGTTGAACACGCCGCGGGAAATGAAGGACAAGCGACGCAGGAAGCGGGCTGCGCATGAAGGCTTGCCCTTCACGCGCAGTAAGGACAAGCGACGCAGGAAGCGGGCTGCGCATGAAGGCTTGCCCTTCACGCGCAGTCCGGAAATCCCTCATCCAAATCTATAAGATCCGGTCGATCTGTTCTCCCGGCAGCGCCTGCTCCGCACGAGGAGTCGTGATCAGCGGCGTCCGGTGACGAATTCCGAGATAAATTCCAGCCGCGATAAGCGCTCCTAGAGATGGAGCGACAATGAAAAGCCACAATTGCTGGAGCGCCCATCCTCCGGCAAAAATTGCCGGGCCAATGCTGCGCGCCGGGTTCACTGAGGTGTTGGTGACCGGGATCCCAACCAAGTGGATCAGCGTGAGCACCAGTCCGATGGCCAAGCCGGCAAAGCCCACAGGCGCGGCGACGTCTGTCGAACCCAGCACCGTCAACACCAGAAACATCGTCAGAATCACCTCGACGATGAAGCCCGCCGCCATCGAGAAATGGTCGGGAGAGTGCAATCCATACCCATCCGACCCCAGGCCGGCAATCGCAGGGTCATATCCACCCGGCAGTCCCCGCGCGACGGCAAGGATCAGCGCAGCGGCCACGATTCCGCCGAGCACTTGAGCGATCATGTACATCACCGCGTCTTTCGCGCCGATCCGTTTGGCACAAAAGACGCCGATCGTCACCGCCGGATTGATATGGCATCCCGAGATGGGGCCGATGGTATAAACCATCGCCAAGAGGGATAAGCCAAACGCGAATGCCACGCCGACATTGCCGATATGAGGGCCGGCAAGCACCGCGCTTCCCACTCCGCCAAAGACCAGCACGAAGGTTCCGACAAACTCCGCAAAATACTTGTTCATTGGTCCTCCTTGAAGGGGAACCAGTATAAGCCGCTCGCTTCATGGCGGGAAAGATTCGGGCGATGAAGTTTCGAGGAAAAGAAAGGCAGCAAGTCAGCAGGTTGGCGAGTCAGCGAGTCAGCAAAATGCAGGTCTCTCGACTGCGGAGCTACGCCTTCGGCGCGGGGCCAACAGCAGATTCCCTTCAGGAATGACAGAAGGAAAGCAACAACGGGTCTTTCCGCAAGGAACGATCGCCGGACGGGAAAACCGCTCGGGGTCAGCGCCGGGTGGAGGCTTCTTCGGCAGATCGCAGGGCCTGCACCTTGCTGTGCCTGACGCTGTAGCTAAAGTAAATCGCGAGTCCGATCACCATCCAAATCACCAGCACCTCCCAGGTCAGCAAAGGGAGAGTCACCATGAGATAGACCGAACACAGAATGCCAAGGATGGGAACGGCGGGAACGAACGGGGTGCGGAAGGGGCGCTCCAGGTCGGGATGGCGCCGGCGCAGAACCCATACTCCTGCGCAGACGATCGCGAAGGCCAGCAGGGTTCCCATGTTGACCAGCTCCGCCAGCCGATCGATCGGCAGGAGCGCAGGCAGGAACGCGACAATTCCTCCCACGACAATGTTGGAGATCCACGGCGTACGGAACTTGGGATGAATGGCTGAGGCCCACGGCCACAACAGCCCATCGCGCGACATGGAATAGAAGACCCG
>DATAWF010000157.1:0-10490 GCA_036267335.1 Acidobacteriaceae bacterium | reverse complement strand
TCATAAATAGCTGCCGAGCGGAAAAACCCCTAGGGTAGCGAGTCTTGTATCAGGGCGCGACTTTAGTCGCGCCGTAAAAGCCGCAAAATCAAGGCGGGCTTCAGCCCCTGAGGGATGCTTTTGTGAATTGCGCTACACCTGTACCGGGTTTTTCCGCAGCCCACTCAAGCCTCGTTTTGGCTTGAGTGGGGCCATTCGCGGTTGCTTTTTTTTCTGTCATTCCCGTAGGGAATCTGCTGTTCAGCCAAGAAGCTGTCGTCTCGACCGGAGGCGGCGTGAACGCGCCGCCGTAGTGAAGAGATCTGCATTTGGCATTTTTCGCTAACTCGCCAACTCGCTAACTTGCTAACTCGCTGCCTTACTTCTTCTGCGGCTGCTGGTCCTTGTCGTGCCCGAAGTCCAAGCCGAAATGCGGTTCCGACTGGGTACCGCTAATCTTGATCGGCACTTCGGTTCCGGCTCCGTCCTTTTCAAAGAACTTGTCGACAGGGGACAGAAGCAGCCCCTTCCACCCCCCGACCATCTGCGACACCGTCGCTTTCAGCCGTGCTGTTCCGTGGAAATCGAATGTCTTGCCGTCGAGCGTGTAGGTGCCGTTGAGATTGACGGCCGCGCCGGGCACGTCGTAGACGAGGTGGCTGATCTTCAGCGAGCCCTGCGCAAGATTGAAGTTGCCCTGCATGCTGGAGCCGATATTGGCCGTATTGGGATCCCGGGACTCTTGCTTTGCTACATTCGGCTTGCCCTGGCTTCGTAAGCTAAGCTCGTCCACTTTGGACTGGATCTTCGGGTTGCTGAAGTAGACATTCACCACGGCAAACTGCCCCTGAAGCTTGAGCCTTTGCGCGACATCCTGCGGCCCCGGCGGAAGGTCCAATTTGGTATGCATGCGCACCTGCCCCGTCATGATAGGCGGATACGTGCGGACAGCCAGCAACAGCAGATCCTGAATGTTGGCATGGCTCATGTCCACGTTGAGCTCGATGTCGTGGCCGGGCGCGCCCTGGTTGCGCACCACATAACCCCTCGCGGTGAAAGAGGAATGCAGCAGATGCGCCACCACCGGCTGAAGATAGGTATCTCCATTCGAGCCGTCGACAATCGCGTGAAAATCGGTATGGAGCGGCACTTTATGCCCGCTAATAGACAGTTGAAAGTCAGGCGTATCGGTTTCGCCATCGACCACGATGTTGTCGAGCGTGCCCTGATAGTGCCCCGTGGATGAAAGGATGCCGCCAATGCCTTTCAGCGTGCCGAGATTGGCATTGGAAAACGAGTATTTGCCGCTGACTGCCGTCGATCCCGGATCGTCGGAGTCCCACGGCCCAAAGTTTCCGGTACTGTGAATGTCACCGACTGGCTTCGGGTTGACGAGGGTTGCGGTGAAAGCGAGCGGCCTTCCCGCGCCGACCGATTTCAGGTCGAGACCGCGGATATCGAATTCGAGCGGCACCTTGCCCGGCTTGTCGGTTCCCAGAACCAGCACCGTGTCTGCGGCGCGAATCTCGCCTACGAAAATATCCACCTTGCCATGGCCGCCGCTCCCGTTCTGGTTGAGCTTAGGCAGCTCCTTGCGCTCGCTCTTCGGAGGAAGGTTGATGTGCAGCCCTGCCACATTCACGTGAGAAATCTCCATCGGGCGGCGGAGAATGTTGCTATAGAAAGTCCGGAAGGAGAAAGACTTCACGGAAAAGGTTGGAGTGTTGCTATCGAGATTGTAGGGATAGATCGCGAGGTTCTCGCCTGACACCTCGAAGCCCCGCACCAGCGAGACGTGAAAGGCGCCCAGCTCCACCCGGCTGTCGAAGCGGGCGGAAAGCGCTTCGATGACCCGCTCGCGCAAAACCGGTTCGGCCCGATGAAGAAAAATCTCGAGGGCAGTCAGAACGCCGGCAACGATCACCAACAGCGGAATTCCAAGCCAGAGAAACACCCGGCGCAATCTCTTAGACCGTGCGGATTTACGAGCAGCCGCGTCTTCCAATACGGACCTCTCTTGAGAAACTTAACTCGTTAGACTCATTCTTCTTCGCTCGCGTTGGTTGGTCCGTCGATCCCAGGGCAGGGTATAGAGCGATGGCGGGTTCCGTTTGAGATAGAGAAAGAGCACAATGCTACTCGAAAGGGGGAGTGCATGATCGCTGAAAACGCGGCTCCCGGAGCCAAGCGCGTGGTCGGCATCGGCGAGCTGCTGTGGGACCTTCTGCCTTCCGGCGCCCAACTTGGAGGCGCAGTCTCGAATTGTGCGGTCATCGCGGGGCTGATGGGGGAAGACGCGGTTTGCGCCAGCCGGGTTGGCGCAGACGACCTTGGCGGCCGCGCTCGCGCCCGCCTCTCTTCGATGCCGCTCGATCTTTCCTGTCTGCAGACCGACGCCTCCCATCCTACCGGCACTGTCTCGGTCGCTTTCGAGGCCGGCCAGCCCAAGTATGAGATTCATGCGCCGGCGGCCTGGGATTTTCTTGAATTGACGGAGCAGTGGGGCGCGCTCGCCGAACACGCCGATGCCATCTGTTTTGGCACGCTGGCCCAGCGCGCTCCCGTCTCGGCGAAGACGATTGCCGGCTTTCTCGATCGAAGCTCGCCCCGGTGCGTGCGCGTCTTCGACGTCAATCTGCGGGCGCCTTTCTATTCTGTTGAGGTTGTCGAGCGATCCTTGCAGCGGGCCACGATCCTCAAGATGAACGATGCTGAAGTTCCGGAAATTCTGCGGCTCTTGGGAATCGAAAGCGCGGAGGCCGGCAGCCTCGACGCGTCTCTGCTTCACGGGGCGCGAATCTTGCTCCGGAATTTCCCGATTCGCTTGGTTTCGATCACCATCGGAGCGCATGGAAGTTTGCTGGTCACGCCGCGTGAAAGCGATCGCCATCCTGGCGTGCAGACTCGCGTCGCCGATACGGTTGGCGCCGGGGATGCGTTTACCGCCGCGCTGGTCTACGGCTATCTGCGTGATGCCCCCCTGGCGGCGCTCAACGAAAGCGCCAACCGTTGGGGTGCATGGGTCGCCTCGCAACCCGGAGCAATGCCCGCCGGGCCGCCGCCCTGGGCGCAGCCGTCGCTATCTGCCGGGCTGCGCTGAGATACCGCACCCGGCTTAAAATTAGGAATACGTGGGGCCTCGCTACAATGTCGCGAAAACCTGGCATCTGCTGAGCTTGGATGCGCCTACCATTGCCGCGCTTTGGTCCTGGTTCTTCGTGCGGGCCATGCATCTTCACATTCGAACTTTGCCGATCCTGCTCTTATCGGCAGCTACTTGGCTTCTTTACGTCTTAGACCGTTTGCTCGATGGCTTGCATCCCGGCGAGGCGGAGATGCGCGAGAGGCATCTCTTTCATGCCCGCCATCGCGGAGCCTTTGTCGGTACCGCGCTGCTGCTTGCGCTCCCGTTGGCGTGGACCATCTGGACCCGTTGGTATGCTCCCGCCTTGCGCGACGATCTGGAGCTTTCCGTCTTTGTGGTGCTGTATTTTTTCTGTGTTCATGCCGAGAGCCGGTTGGGCCGCCTCGGCAAAACCGGAGGCATTCCAAAGGAGTTGGCGGTGGGCATTCTCTTCGCCGCCGCCACCGCAATTCCCGCCTGGTCGCGAATGACCGCATTTCCCGACGGCGCGAAAGCTCGCCTGGCGCAGGCAGACCTCCTCTTCGCCGTGCTCTGCTGGATGAATTGTGTCGCTATCGAAAGGTGGGAGGGCAGAGTCTCTCCGCCGCGGAGGCCCCATGTCAGCACACTCTGGGCGGGGGCACACCTGAAACCTATTCTGCTGGCCGTGGCCCTCTGTGCCGTTTTCGGTGCGTGGCTGATGCGGAGCTCCAATCTGGGCGGAGTCTATTTCGCGGCGTTTTTAAGCTGCGGTTTGCTCTTTGCCCTCGACGCCCGCCGCCGTTCGCTTTCTCCGCTCTCTCTTCGCATTGCCGCCGACGCCGCGCTGCTTACGCCCCTGGCCGTCTTTCTGATTCGATAATCCATGACGGTGAACTTCGATCGCGTGGCGTCGCCCTATCGTTGGCTCGAATACGCGAGCTTCGGTCCCTATCTCGCCCGCTGCCGTCGCGCCCAACTGCCTCATCTGCCTGCGTCCCGGCGCGCGTTGATTTTGGGCGACGGCGATGGCCGTTTTACTGCCCGGCTGCTGCGCTCGAACCCCTCGCTCTCCGCGGATGTCGTCGATTCGAGCTCTGCCATGCTGCGCTTGCTCCAAGGCCGCATCCGCGCGACCGCAGCTTGGCAACAGCACCGCATCCGGCTATGTCATGCCGACGCGCTCGAATGGAGTCCGGCGGGCAGCTACGACCTGGTCGTCACGCACTTCTTTCTCGATTGCCTCTTCCCCGGCCAACTCACGTTGTTGATGGACCGCCTGCTGCCTCATCTGGAGCAGGGAACGCAGTGGATTGTTTCCGAGTTCGCCGTGCTGCCCGCCGGTCCGGGCTTCTATCTCTCCGCGAGCCTGGTGAGTGCGCTCTATCAGGCCTTTGGTCTGCTTACCGGGCTCGCGGTCAGAAAACTGCCGGAGCATGCCTCGCTCTTCGAGAGCCGCGGATTCGAACTTGCGCGCGAGATCCGCTTTCTCGGCGGCCTCCTGCGCTCCCAACTCTGGTCGCTGCCCTAGGCTACCGCCGGAATTGGTATTCTGAAGAAGCCGCGGAAGAACGGACGAGCTACTGAAATTGCCGCCGCCCAGGCACTCCCGAAGGGAATCTCGTCTTCGATGAACCTTTATATCCTCCGTCACGCCAGCGCCGGGATAAGCCGGAAGAATCCAGTGATCGACGTGAAGCGTCCTCTCGACAAAGAGGGCAAGGCCCAGTGCCTGCTGGTCGCCGACTATCTCAACGCCCTGCATGTGCAGTTCGATCTCGTCGTGTCCAGCCCCCTCAAGCGCGCCTTGCAGACCGCTTCTCTCGTCGGGACCGAAGTTGGCTACGACGCAAAGATTCAGGTAACCGACGTCCTTTTACCCACCGCCTCGGTCGCCAATTTTCTGCAGTTCGTCTCCCACCTCTCCTTGTATGAAAACGTGCTCGTCGTAGGCCACAATCCGAACCTGCCTCAGTTTCTCGGAGCGATTGCCTGTTCCTCCGGTCGCCTGAATGTTCGGATGCGGAAGTGTTCCCTGGCGCGGGTGGATTACAGCCGCCGTCCCGGTCAGTTGCTCTGGCTGCTTGATCCTCGCAACTTGCGGCAGTATTACTCGAGCGTGGCCAAGAGCTCCCGGCGGAAGACCTCGCGGAAGTAAACGGCCTCTTTGCGCAGCGACCACAACTCCAGTTCTGCGCCGTGCCGGCCGGGACTCAGCTCGATCAACACGCGTTTCGGATAGACGCGGAGCGCGACCTTCGACACGTCACTCGCCCGGTCTTGATTGAGCGCGACCGCCAGCCGCAACAGCACCACCGCCCGTTGCAGGTTCGCGTGCTCTTGAGGTGGAATGATGCGCATCACCCGATCGGACGCGTTGGGGCGGGACTTGCCCAGGTAGCGGGCGATCGCCGACACAATTGCGCGTTGCTGCGGCGTGAAGCCGAAGAGCTCCGAGTTGGCAATGATGTACTGCGCGTGCCGGTGATGCCCCTGGTAGTTCATGAACTTGCCAATGTCCCGCATCATGGCTGCGGCTTCCAGCCATAGCCGGTACTCTTCAGGAAGCTGATGCACCGGCGCCAAGCCGCGAAAGAGCCGCGCGGCATGTTCTCGTACTGGCTCCGCCTTTCTGGTATCGACGCCGTAGCGTTTGCAGGTCGCCAGGATGCCCTGCCAGCGATCGCGTTCGAACTGCTGGTGCGCCGCGGTGCTCAAGTCCTGTTCAGCCAGCATCTGCGCCAGAATGCCGTCCCGCAGTCCCAGGTCGGAGTAAACAAATCCGTTCAGCGAAAACCGCTCCAGCAACTCGGTCAGCACATGGGTGCCGGCAACGATGATTTCGGCGCGGCGCGGTCCAACCCCGGGAATGCCGCCGCGCTGGGCTGCGTTCATGCGGGTCAGCTTGTCTGCCAGGCGGCGCGCATAGCGCGTCTCCACCAGAAAGCCGCCTTTCCCCGCCCGCGCCCGGCCTCCGTGGGGCTTCGCCTTCCACGCGGCCGCGCTGGCTTCCGCCAAGGCCGCTGCGGTTCCTGAAGTCGCGACGACGCGCGAAACCCGCAGATCGCCCAGCCGCCGCTCAGCTTTGCCCAGCTCTCGCGCGATGAGCTGTTTCATCCGGGCAATTTCCTCAGCCGGTGGAGGGTCGCCGGCAAGAAATTCTTGGGTCAGCCGCACCGCACCCAAGGGCAGGCTGATCGTTTCCTTGATGCGCTCCCGCTCCGACACGGTAATCTCGCAGCTCCCGCCGCCCACGTCGACCAGCAAGCTGCGGCCCTGCACCCCAAGGTTGGCCATCACCCCGGCATGAATCAGCCGCGCCTCCTCCAGGCCCGAGATGATTTCGACGTTCCATCCGGTCTCGGAAAGCACCCAGGCGACGAAAGCCTGTCCATTCCGCGCTTCGCGCAGGGCCGCCGTCGCGACGATCCGCGTCCGGTCGGCTCCGTAGATCTTGATGGAGCGATAAAACCGCTTGAGCGCCCCCAGGGTGCTGGCCATCGCTTCGGGAGAAACTACGCCGCTCGAAAAAACACTTGTGCCCAGCCGCGTGACCTCGCGGTCCTCGTGCAGCATCTTGAGCTGGTGTTTTTGGATACGCGCAATCTTCAGACGGCAGGAGTTGGAGCCGATATCAATCGCCGCAAGGGTCTGCATTGCCTGGGAAACGCACCTGGAAAAAAAGATCGTGCCTCTGCCAAGGAAGATACACCAACGCGCGGCCACGGCGGATTTCCTGTAGGTGCGTCTCGGAACAACTGCGGCAGACGCGGCTTTTTACCAAGAAAAGCCGCACCTCGCAGATCTTGGCGCCTCATAGCAACAGGAAATCTGCCTTAAATCCTCCGAGTTCGCTTCAGCCCGGGTTCGCTTCCGCGATGATCGATCCAGAGTGGGCGAGGGGCCGAAGGATCCCTGTATTTGTTTTTCTCTTTATGGGTGTTCGCTTCGAATGCTTTGAAGGGGCCCGGCTTCAGCCGGGCCGTAGAGACTGCATGAGGCAAGCGGCTTTAAGCCGCTGAGGGAACTCAAACCACCCGGGCCCCATCCTGAGCAGCGCTGTTTGCCGCGGAGTGTGGAAGACCGCGCAAATTCCCCTCTAACCCGTTTTCCGCACGCCTGCCGCATTCGCGCTGCGGGCATTTCCCGCGGCTCGTGAGGGAGGCCGCCGCGCGCCGGATTTGCGCCGCCCGTTCGCGTCCTTGGCATCAATCCATTTTTCGAGCAGATCGGCCCGCGTCCGGCCGGTGATTCGCAAAGCGCGCAGAAAGGAGCGGTCGAGCTTGTGTTCCAGCCATGCGATGAGCTGCGGAGCGTCTTCCGGGTGGGCTGACTTGGCCTCCGCGGTCAATCCCATCCAATCGTGCCAGTCCCCGATGGCATCCTGAATCCGCTTCAGCGCTTTCGCGATCGCCTTGGATCGCGCCTCGTCGCCTGATTCGGCGACATACCGGGCCTTCTTGGTGAGCTTGCGGAATTCGTGAAGATTGCCCGCATCCAGCAGCGGCATCGAATTTGCAGCTCGGGCAAAATCTTCGAGCGCCAGCAGGGAAGCGGGTCGGGGAGTCTTTCGCTTGTGAGGATGAAGATCGTCAAGCGCCGCAAAAAAGGCGCCTTCGCGGTCCGCCAGCTTCCGCTGCGCCTTGGCGATCTTCGAAGTGAGGGCATCCGCGAGCCGGTGGCGTTTCTCTGAGAGCCGCCGGTCGAGCGCCTGGATCTGCTGGGTGGCCTGCGAGCGTTCCTCGGAACCTTGCTCGCTCTCAGCCGATTCCGCCGCGCCCCGCGGCAAGCTCGCCTCCGGGACCGACAAAGACGCAAGCTGCTTTTTGGCAGAGGCTTCCTCGATCATCTTTCGGTGCACGTCGAGATCCCGCACCGGACCGGCCGTGCGGCGAAGATCTTTCACCGGCTCCAGCCACTCCTGCGCCGGCTTCTTCAGGCCCGATCCCGCGCCGGCTTCACGCAAAATCGTTTTGACCAGCGCCTGAACCCGCCGTGACCCGGTCCTCACCCGGTGCACTTCTTCCACCCCCGCCCCGGAAAGGCAGCGGTCGAGCATGGCGTTGAACTCTGCCGCCAGCTTCCGAAGATGCTCTTCCCGGCTGCGAATCGGTTCCGGTTGTGCCGCCGCGCGCGGGGAAGAGCCCCCCTTCGCGTCCGCTTTCCGGCCATTCAAACTGATATTCTGATTTTGTAAAGATCCCATGACGTCGAACCATTTCGTTCTGACAGTAGAAGCCCCTAGCGAGACCCCTACCATCCTAGCTCCCAAAAGAGTTTGGACCCTGCTTCTGCTGGTTTTTGTTGCCGTCTATTTTGCTGCCCTATTTTCGCCCTCTCTTTTGGACGACGCCGATTCCAGTCACGCCCTGGCCGCCCGCCATGTTGTCGAGAGCGGCGATTGGGTCACCATGAAGGTGGATGGCATACGCTACCTCGAAAAGCCCCCCTTGATGTATTGGGCCTCCGCGGTCAGCTACCATCTCTTTGGATTCAGCGCTTTCTCCACTCATCTTCCGGTGGCCCTTAGCATTCTCGGACTGGCGGCGTTGGCCTGGTTCTGGGCCAGGCGGGCCTATGGCGAGCGCGCGGCTTTCTATGCGGGCCTGGGCTACCTCACTAGTATCGGTGTTTTTCTCTTTAGCCGCATTCTCATTCCCGATGCGATGATCTCGTTGCTGCTGGGAATTGCTTTTTACGCCTTCCTCGTTGGCCTCGAGGATAAAAAGCCGCTCTGGATCTATGCAGCCTGGGTCGCGGTAGCCTTGAGCACTCTGGCCAAGGGGCTCATCGGACCGGTCTTTTTTCTCGGAGCGGTCGTGCCGTATCTCATCCTGACCGGCGACTGGCGACGCTGGCGCGAGCTTCGTATCTTCAGCGGCACCCTGCTCTTTCTTGCGATTGCCGCTCCCTGGCATATCTTGGCAGGCTTGCGCAATCCCGACCAGGGCCATCCGGTCGGGAACATTCCTTCCCCCGGCAATGTTCACGGCTTCTTCTACTTCTACTTCATCAATGAACAGGTCCTCCGCTTTCTCGGCAAGCGTTATCCCGATGATTACAACAAGCTGCCGGCGGTGCTCTATTGGACCCTTCACCTCGTGTGGCTTTTCCCCTGGAGCCTTTTTCTGCCGGTCGTCGTTCGCCGCGCCTGGCAAAATCGAGCGCAATGGTGGCCCAGCTTGAGACCCTCCGGATTTGCAACCCGGCGCGGCGGCGAGGGCTTCCGCCGAAAGTCCACCTTGCTGCTGTTGCTGTTTGCCGCCGTCGTCCTGGTCTTCTTCTCGATCTCGACCAACCAGGAGTACTACACCTTCCCGTGTTATCTGCCTCTGCTGATCGTTACCGCGGGCGTTCTCGCGGATGTCGAAGAGGACCGGAGCGCCGACCGGTGGCTCAATCGCATCCAGGTCGGGCTTGCCGTCGTTGGCGTCGCCGCTGCCGTCGCCCTGGCTTATGGACTGTGGATGGCCCGCAGCCTGCCCTACGTTTCCGATATCGGGGCGCTTCTCGACGAACGCGATGTGGCGCGTTACACGCTCTCCATGGCGCATTTCTTCGATCTCACCGGCAAATCCTTCGCTGCCTTGCGCACCCCGGCGGTTTTGGCTGCGATCGCCCTGCTCGTGGGACCGCTGCTTGCATGGCGGCTGCGGGTTCGCCGCCGCCATCTTGAAGCCACCGTGAGCGTGGCTTTCACTTCCGCGGTCTTTCTCATCGCGGCCCACATCGCTCTATGCCGGTTCGAGCCGATGCTCTCCTCGCGGGCCCTGGCCGATACCTTCAACCGCGTTGCCGAAGCCAATACTGAGGCCGGAGCCGGCGATACCACCCTCATCCTCTATGGCGACCAGACCGATGGAAACTCGATGATGTTCTACACCGGTCACGACGCTCTCCTCGTCAACGGCCGCGTGAATGCCATGCTCTGGGGCTCGAATTATCCCGATGCTCCGCACATCTTTTTTGACGATCGCGGACTTTCCGCGATGTGGGGAACGGGGCAGCGCAAAATCCTCTTTGTTCCCTCCGACGACCGCGCCCAGGTCGCGTCGCTCTTAGCCGGCCGCGCTTATCTCATCCAGACGCTCTCCGGAAAGGCGCTTTATACCGACCGCCCGCTTCCCCAGGGACTAGCCGGCTTTTAGCGCGATTCGTCTTCAGAAATATGTCCCGTCGCCGTACGCGGATCCGGCTTGCCAGTATCATCCCTGACAGGGCTGCTGCGCGAAAGACGAAGAAACAAGATCCCCGCGCCGTTTGAGAACCTAGTGTCCTGAGTCAGAAGTTCGTTCGAGGAATGTTCTTTGGTTTTGTATCAGGGCACGACTTCAGTCGTGCCGTAAAGATCGCCAAACAGATGGGCTTCAGCCCCTGAGGGCTCCACTCCATTTCGCCAAATTGTTCA
>DATAWF010000156.1:0-29382 GCA_036267335.1 Acidobacteriaceae bacterium | reverse complement strand
ACATTCTTTCGTTTACTTTACCGGAGAAGACGGGTAGAACCTACTCCGCCCTTCGTACGGAATGACGAGTTGGATGCCAATCGAGTTGGGCGACGCACCGGCGATGCTCCGAAAGCTTGAACGAAAGAGAGATCGCTGTCGGGAGGAAGAGATGAAGCGCCGCGATTTTCTCAGATCGGCCGTGGCTGCTTTGGCGGCAACAGGAGTGGCTCCCGCCGAGGCACAGGCCACGGAAGAGGAGATTCCCCGCCGCGTGCTTGGCCGCACCGGCCAGCGTGTCTCGATCATCGGGCTCGGCGGCGCGCATATTGGCGCCCTCTCCGACAACGCGGCAATTCACCTGGTGCGCACCGCGATCGACAATGGAGTGAATTTCTTAGACAACTCGTGGGACTACGGCCACGGCAGGAACGAAACCCTGATGGGCCGCGCGCTTCGCGATGGCTATCGGCAAAAGGTTTTTCTGATGACCAAGATCGATGGGCGCACGGCGGCTCTGGCGCAACAACAGCTTGAGCAGTCTCTGGCGCGGCTCGAGGTCGATCACGTGGATCTGATCCAGTTCCATGAGGTCATCCGCATGGACGATCCTGAGCGTGTCTTTGCCGCCGGCGGAGGCATCGAATACTTGGAGCGCGCGCGTGCGGATGGAAAGGTGCGGTTCATCGGCTTCACCGGTCACAAGAGCCCCGAGATCCACCTGCACATGATTGACACAGCCTCCCGTCACGGCTTCACCTTCGATACCGTGCAAATGCCACTCAATGTGATGGATGCGCATTTCGACAGTTTTGCGCAAAAGGTCGTTCCGGTCGCCAACAGGCTGCGGATGGGCATTCTGGGAATGAAGCCGCTAGGTTGCGGAGCGATCCCGCCTACCCACACCGCGACCCCGGTCGAGTGCCTGCACTATGCGATGAATCTGCCAATCACGACGGTCATCGCCGGATGCGATTCGATGGCCGTTCTTGAGCAGACCATGGACGCGGCGCGCACTTTCCATCCTTTGAGTTCGCAGGAGCTCACGGCGATTCTCGCCAAGACCGCGGCGGCGGGCCAGGCGGGAAGGTTTGAAGCTTACAAAACGACCGAAATCTATGATGGAACGTCGCGCAACCCGCAATGGCTCGGTTAGCCGGTAAGGGAAAGGTGTTTGCATGAGCTACGGCAACCCGCTCTCGGATCATCTGTCCGGCGCAGCAGCGCTCGACCCTGGTCTGGCCGAAAAAAAGCGGACCCTCGATCTCCGCTTGCGGGAATTGGCAAGCATCGTGGTGGCTTATTCCGGCGGAATCGATTCGGCATATCTCGCCTTTGCCGCCCATTCCGTATTGGGCGCGCGCATGCTGGCGGTGATCGCCGATTCTCCCAGCCTGCCGCGGGCGCAACTGGCGGATGCGGCAAGCTTCGCGCAAGAGCATGGAATCCCTTTCCGCATCGTTCAGACCCGGGAGCTCGAACGGGAAGCCTATGCCGAGAATGGCGCGGATCGTTGCTTCCACTGCAAAGACGAGCTATTCAGCGTGCTCGGACAGGAACTTGTGCGCACCGGGTTCCATTCAGTCGCCTATGGGCTGAACACGGACGACCGGCGGGATTTCCGTCCCGGGCAAAAGGCGGCGGCACTCTATCGCGTAGCCGCGCCGCTCGCCGAGGCTGAACTCACGAAGGCTAACGTTCGGGCGCTGGCCCGCCATGAAGGGCTCCGTCTCTGGGATAAGCCTGCCTCCGCCTGTCTTTCTTCCCGCGTGGAATATGGACGCCGGGTTACGCCCGAGGCGCTGCGAATGATTGAGGAGGCGGAGGAGTCTGTGCGGAAATTGGGGTTCAGGCAATTCCGCGTCCGTCATCATGGAGCGGTTGCCCGCATCGAGGTCGCTGAAGAGGAGATGGCCGCGGCGCTTGAGGTTTCCATGCTGAAGAAGATGGCTGCAGCCGTCCGCGCCGCTGGCTTCCACTATGTGTCGCTCGATTGCGAGGGCTATCGCAGCGGCTCGATGAACGACGTGCTGCCGGTGGAGATGCTCGCCCGCAAGCATCATGGAAATAAGGCGGAAGACTGACCATGCCGATCGCGTACCTCGAATGTTTTGCGGGAATCAGCGGCGATATGTTGATGGGCGCCTTTGTCGATGCCGGAGCGCCTGTTGAAGCCTTGCAAGCAATGGTCGCCGGCTTGGGGCTCGGGGCGGAGCTGCGAGTCTCCAAGGTCAACCGCAGCGGCATTCAATCGACCAAGGTCGATGTTTTGGTGGATGGCCGCTTGGCCGAGAGCTCGCCCCAAAGCGACGGCGCGCATTGCCATGATCACCACCCTCACGAACACTCTCACAACCACGGCCATTCCCATTCGCACGGCGACACGCATGGCCACCGCAATCTTGAGTCGATTCGGGCCATCCTGGCCGCCGCGCCGTTGAGCGAGCGAGCCAGGGAGCTGAGTCTGAGCGCCTTCCGCGTTTTGGCGGAAGCAGAGGGGCGGGTGCATGGCATTTCGCCCGAGAAGGTCCACTTTCACGAGGTGGGAGCGGTCGATGCAATCGTCGACGTGGCCGTTTGTGCCTGCGCTGCCGGCCTCCTCGATCTCGGCGACTGGTACGCATCTCCAATCAATTTGGGCGGAGGATTCGTCGATTGCGCGCATGGCCGCTTCCCGGTGCCTGCGCCTGCGACCGCTGCGTTGTTGCGCGAGGCGCCTGTATATTCGGCGGGGCCGCAGATGGAGTTGACGACTCCTACCGGCGCTGCTCTGCTGCGCGCTCTCGGCTGCCGCTTTGACGCGCCCGGCCTCTGGCGTGCCAGCGTGATCGGCTACGGCGCCGGAACGCGCGACCCGGAAAAATTTCCGAATGTGCTGCGCCTGACCATTGGCGAACTCGAAGCGGGTGCTCGAACAGAGCGGGCCTTGGAGTTTGGCGACGAGAAGATCGCGGTGCTGGAGTGCGCCATCGACGATGCAACCCCGCAACTGCTGGCCTACGCCGCGCAGTTGGCCTTGGAACGGGGAGCGCTCGACACCATGCTTGCGCCGGTAACCATGAAGAAAGGCCGCCTGGGAACGCTCATGACCGTCTTGGCCAAGCCCGCCGATGCCTCCGTGCTTGCGGAACTGCTTTTCCGCGAAACCAGCACGCTGGGAGTGCGGATGCGGATAGAAAGCCGCGCGCTGCTGGCACGCGAGAGCTTCCTGGTCGAAACCGATTTTGGCGTGATTCGCGTCAAGGTCGGTTCATGGCAGGGAATGGAAGTGAACGCCGCGCCGGAGTTCGAAGACTGCCGGCGCGCCGCCGAGGCCATGGATGTTCCGCTAAAAACCGTGATGCAAGCGGCGATCGCGGCGTGGCGGAGCAAAGCCACCGCTGCTTCCTGGAGCGCTCAGCGCGCGGGAATCACAAAATGACCGCCGGAGAGCCAGCCGCGTGATGACCAGAGAAGAGCTCCTGGAGATGCTCGAACGAGTACGCGCAGGCGAGATCGCGCCCAGTCAGGCGGCGGAAAAGCTGGCGAAGCTTCCTTATGAAGACGCAGGCTTTGCCAAGATCGACCACCACCGCATGCTGCGCCTCGGCCTTCCCGAAGTGATCTTCTCCGCCGGCAAAACCGCATCTCAGGTCGCGGAGATCTTCTTCCGGATGGCTGCGGCCGGTGGCGATGTGATCGCGACCCGCGCTGGTGAAGAGATTTTTGAGGCGGTGAAGGTTCGCGTGCCGGAAGCCAGCTACTTTGCCATGGCCCGGATTGTGGCTCTGCGCCAGCGCCGGCAAGAGCCGCTGGGCGCGCTCGCCGTACTCGCTGCGGGTACCAGCGATTTGCCCGTCGCTGAGGAGGCCGCCATCGCCGCCGAGTGCATGGGGGCAAACGTCCAGCGTTTTTATGACGTGGGAGTCGCCGGCCTGCATCGCCTGCTCGCACACCGCGAAGCCATCGAAGCCGCTGATGTCTTGATCGTCTGCGCCGGTATGGAAGGGGCATTGCCCAGCGTGGTTGCTGGAATGGTCGGCGCTCCGGTAATCGCTGTTCCTACCAGCGTAGGCTACGGCGCGGCCTTTGGTGGACTGGCGGCGTTGCTCGGGATGCTGAACTCTTGCTCGCCCAATGTCACCGTATCCAATATCGACAATGGATTTGGCGCCGCCTACGCCGCAACCATGATCCTCAAGAAAATTCACTTCCATACGAAGCGGACGTAGCAGGCTGCGAAAAGCCATTTTTTTGATGTTCTTGAAGAGTACCGGGCTTTCACAGGTTGCGGAAAAACCCCGGGGGTAGCGGCGTTCTGTATGGGCGCGACTTTGCGGTCACCGCGATCCCAGCGGATTCTTTCTCCCTTGCGGAGTCCGCTTTAGTCGCGCCGCAAAGGGCCAGTTCGTTCAAGAAGTGAACTTTGGCTTTGTATCAGGGCGCGACTTTAGTCGCGCCGCAAAGACTGCAAATAAATGCGGGCTTCAGCCCCTGAGGCATGCTTTTCGTCAATTGCGCCACCTGTGTCGAGTTTTTCGCGGCCTGCTTAGCCCGTGCATCTTCAGATCTTGATGCGTTCTTTTCAGCAGCCTTCCGCCCTATTGGGGGAGTAACAAAAGAAGAACTGCCGCTTTTCTGATAAGTCGAAAAAGCTGCATTTCAGGGCGAAAAAGGGTACCCTGATTCTCCGGCCATTTCCGTTTGTCGTTACGGTCGAATTTTTCCCTACGGTCTCTATTTTTTTGAGGAGCGCCATGGCTTCTACTGTCTGGAAGGGATACATCTCGTTCGGCTTGATCTCGGTGCCCGTGCGGCTCTACGCCGCGGCCCGGGAAGAGCATGTCAGCTTCAATCAGATTCACACCGTCTGCGGCAGCCGTATCAAGCAGCAGACCTATTGTCCGGTCTGTGAGCGCGTGGTCGAACGCAGCGAATTGGCCAAAGGCTACCCCGTCGGAAAAGACAGTTACGTATTAGTCACCAGCGATGAACTGAAGAAGCTGGAAGCAGATTCCTCAGAGGTCATGGAAATTCTGCAGTTCGTCAAACTTGATGAGGTCGATCCGATCTATTACCAGACGTCGTATTATTCCGCCGCGGAAGAGCCGGGACGGAAGGCCTACACCCTGTTGCTCCAGGGCATGGAAAAACTGAACGTTGCCGCGATTGCCAAAGTCACTCTTCACCAAAGAGAGCAGATCGTTCTAATCCGGCCATATCACCACGGCATCCTGCTGCATACCTTGTACTATCCCGCGGAAGTGCGCGAGATCGCCGAGTATGGCAAGGATGAGGACATGTCCGTGCAGAAGGCCGAAGTATCGTTGACGGAAGAGTTCATTCGCCACCTTACGGGAGCGTTCAATCCAGGCGCATACAAAGACGAGTACCGTGATCGGGTGCTTCAGTTGGTTGAAACCAAGGAAGCCGGTCAGGCGGCTGCCGTCAGCCAGGCTCCGCGCCGCAAGCTTGCTCCGGTGATCGATTTGATGGAAGCGCTCAAGAAGAGCATTGAGCAGCAGGGCCAGCAGGGCGCAAAGCCCGCCGTTGCCGCCACAGGAAAGAAGCCGCCGCAGCGTGCCGCGAGCGCGGAGGCGAAGCCCGGCCGCCGGAAAAAGGCCGGCTAAAGCATTTTCGGAAATGGTGTAGACCGAAGCCGCAGGCCCGGAGTGGATTTTTCCTCAAGAAAAATCCACCTATTGTGGCCTTAAAAGTTCACAGTATTTCCGAAAATGCCTTAAAGCAATTTGCGATTCACGCAATTCGATTTTGGGGGAGAACGGGGGTGCCCCAGGTGCCGCTTCTGGGACCTGGGTGGAATGCCTCTCTACGCGGTCACTATTTTTGGAGAGCAACCGTCTCGCGCACGCAGACCCGTGCGGTCAGCAGGACCAGCGCGATCCAGAGAAGGTCTGCCCCGAACAGATGCAAAACCTGCATCCACACGGGAGCGAGCAGGGCGACATCCGCGACTCCCAGGCCATACTGCGCCAGCAGCAGTAGCATCACTCCGGCACCGAGCGCCCGCCCATCTCGCACGGTACCGCGCAAGACTAGCCAAAGAATAAAGAGGCCGGCCACAAGCGCGCTGAGTGGATGCAGCAGGCGCAGATGCAGAAGCCAATTGCCGTGGCCCGAGAACTCCTGCGAAAAGGCGTCGCGTAATGAAGTTGCGGGAAAGAGTGTGTCTCCCAGCGCCGCGAGCGTGCCCGTAACTCCTACGAGGAGCACCGCACTCAAGCCGAGGATGCCCTTGCCGAGATGCGCGAAGCGGACGGATTCGCGCTCGAAGCCCGTGCTCCGCGAGAGGAAATGAGCCGACAAAGTCAGCGCCGCTAGCAATAGCAGAGTATTCGCGAGATGCAGCGAGAGATAGACCGCGCGTTCGGGCGAATCGTTGTTGGCGGTCAAATGAAGCAGAACAAGCAGCGCTCCCAGGAGCGCTTCGTTGAAGATGAAAACCGTCGCTGCCACGGTCGCGATTCTGGCCAAGTGGCGCCGCGGCGTGGCAAAAAAGGTCCAAATCATCAGCGCCAGGATGGCGGGAACCGTGAGGCCGCTCGAGACCCGGTGCGAGAGCTCGATCATTGTCGTCAGCCGGGGATGAGTCTGGATCAATACTCCGTTGCAGAGAGGCCAGTGATCGCCGCACCCCGCGCCCGACCCGGTCGCCCGCACCACGGCTCCCCAGAGGATCACGGGAACGTTGTAGGCCAGAACGCCCCAGGCATAGCGGGAAAGCCAAACCGCGCTTCGCGTGGACCGCGGCTTTGCAGCGGCCGAGGTCGGAAGCGTCTGGGCTGAGCTCATCACAACATTCTCTCTCCGCTGTTTTTATCTTACGCCGCGAGGTGGACAAGGCTGCGGAGCGCGCCTGCCGCAGGAAGCCGGTCGAACCTTGGAGCTTGGGTGCCCCAGGTCTCGATTTTGAGACCTGGGAAACCACCGGCTATCGAGAACTGACAACTGACAACTTCTTCCTGTCAGCTCCACCAGAGGCGGCGCATTCTGGCTAACTCGCCGCCCCGCCTTTTCCTATGTTTTTGAGTTGGCCCAGATCTCCCGAATCGCGTCTTCGTCTCCGTAGCCGTCCGGGGTAGCGGGACTGGGATTGTTTGCTTCGTACCACGTTCTTCGTCCCCGGGGCCTGGGCGTGGTGCTTGCGGCGGTAGTTCCCGCTGTGCTGCTGGTTGCAGCCGTTGCCGGAGGCCGTGTGAATCCGTTCGTCGTCTGGCGGGAGCCCGGCATCTCCAGGTAGCCGTTCGGATCGGTGTCCCGCACCCAGTTCCAGGCATAGCGGAGCCACATCTCGCGATACTCCTTCGGCTGGTGGGCGAACCACGAGATCTCGTCGTAGCCCCAGATCCAAACACCGCCGCCCTTAGCACGGGGCTCACCGGGGGTCCGGCTTACACCGTAGTTGTCGAACTCCACAAGATACGGAAGGTGCTCGCAGCTCCAGCCGCTGGGAGTAATGCCGCCTTTGCTGCGCAGGTAAAGACCGTCGGAGAAACCCACTTTGAGCATCGCGTCTTCCGGATGGTCTGGCATCTCCATGATGCGCAGCGGGAAAGCATGGAAATCGAGAAGCAGATGGCCGTTTCGCACCAGGCCTCCATGCGGCACATGCGCGTCGCAGATCAGCATGTGCCGGCGGGCGTGTTTCGCCGCATGCGCGCGAGCTCGGGTCAAAACCTCCGACCAATGATCCAGATGGGGATCGTTGCCGTTCATGATCTCCATCTGGCCCCAATGGATGGCCTCAAAGCCGGCATTGATATAAGAAGCCGATTGGTAGTGGAACCATAATTTCGTCTCCGGACGGCTTACGTCCGGTACGGACGAGCCTTGGCCCCACTGGTTCACCCGGCGGCCATCGGGATACAGCATGTCTTCATAGCGAAAATTTCTCTTTTCGACCGGAACGCCGAGACCGGTGAACACCCAATCCGGCACCGGGACATCGTTCAACTGGTGCGTCACGATCTCGAAAACGCAGGCCTCGAAGACCATCGTCGGGTCGGTTTTGATCGCTTGCGGAAGTTGCTGCTTCGCGGAAGCAACGTTGCTGACAAAGTTGTCCTCGCCGCCCCAAAGGCAGAGACTCCTTCCGATGAACTTGGCGCCGATATATTTCAGCATCCGCATGTTGTCGTCGAAATTGGCTTCTCCGGCATAGAGGCTCTGCATCGTGATCGCGCGCGAGAGATAGTTGTCGAGCACCTTGCGCGAAATCGTCCGGTTGAAATGGTAATCGCGATGGTCTGCCGCGGAAGTTGCGAACGCATATGTTTTTGGTTTGTGGGCCAGCGCGAGGACCGAAGTAGCCAGCGATGAGGTAAGAAATCTGCGTCTTTCCAAAATGGCCTCCCAGATGCAAGCAGCATTTTAGAGCATTTCTATCGTGCAAGAGCGGCGCGACCTCTGGTTCATCGCATTCAAAAAACAATCCCCGGCAGAATTGCTTGCCGGGGATTAAAAAACTTGCCTCTCCCATTGCGGGTCTCTGGCGATACCTCACCAGAGGGAGTGGCGATGTCAGTTACACCTGCTTTTCAATCGGAGCGCCAACCAGATTGCCCCACTCCGTCCATGAACCGTCGTAGTTCTTGACCTTGGGGAAGCCGAGCAGATACTTGAGCGCGAACCAGGTGTGCGAGCTGCGCTCCCCGATACGGCAGTAGGCGATGACCTCGCCTTTGCCGTCGACACCTTTTCCGCCGTAGAGCTGCTGCAGCGCGTCGGCGGATTTGAAAGTGCCGTCTTCGTTGGCTGCCTGCGCCCAGGGAACGTTGGTCGCTCCTGGAATGTGCCCCGCGCGTTGGGCCGTCTCCGACATTCCTGGAGGCGCAATCACTCTGCCGGTGAACTCGTCGACCGAGCGTACATCCACCAGTTTGCCGCCATTTCCCTTCGACAAACTCGCGAAGACGTCTTCCTTGCGCGCGCGGATCGACTCGTCGGGTTCTCCGGCGCGGTAGGTTGCCGGCGTGACCTTCGGCACTTCGGTCGTGATCGGGCGATTTTCGGCCAGCCACTTCTTGCGGCCGCCGTTGATGAGCCGAACATCCTTGTGACCGTAATACTTCAACTGCCAAAAGGCATAGGCCGCGAACCAGTTGTTGTTGTCGCCGTAGAGCAGAATGGTGGTGTCATTCGAGATCCCCGTCTTGCCCAGCAGCGCTTCCAGAGCCTTCTTCTCGATCAGGTCGCGCCGGAGAGTGTCTTGCAGTTGCGTTTGCCAGTTCCAGGCCACCGCTCCCGCGATATGCCCCTGCTCATAGGCGGTTGTGTCGACGTCCACTTCGACAAAACGGACCTTCGAATCGTTCAAGTGTTCTGCGGCCCATTCCGTCGAGACCAAAACTTCCGGATGTTTGTATTCGGACATGGAACTTCTCCTTCAATCGATAGAGGTGAGATTCGTGGATGGCGCAAAAAAAAACACCATCCAGATCGCTTCTGGATGGTGTTTTCTCTGAAATCCCGAGCTATCGCGCAGCTCTAAATGTCCAGGCCGTCCCTACCAGAGCGCATGTATCCCTTCGGGGATACAACAACACAGCTTCGCGCTCATGGAGATGCGTTGCACTGCCAACAGAATACGCCTCAAACGGCGCGGTGGGCAACGGTGGGCCGGAGCTTTGCCTTAGAGCGTTTTCACTTGAAGTGTTTACAAAGACAATGCCTCGTACATGGCCGTTTCATCGAAAAACCGGGGCCCCCGGCAAGCGGAGCCTGCTGGGGTGGGAAAAACGGCCACTCCTAACCACTCTCTCCATGTCGGAGGAAAAGTGAAAATGCTCTAAACAACCGGCCGCAGTTCGCCGTCGCTCGATTCGAGCTCAACCCGCATCAGCCAGTCGAAATGGATTTTCTGTTCACCCAGCCAGGATTCGATAGCCGTGCGCTCCGGCGCCTCGTATTCGACCAGCATCTTTCCTTCTTGGAGGTTCAGCAACACGCGGTTCGTGGAAAATGCTGCGGCTCCGTGAATCCGCCGGACGAGCTCGGCGGCGCCCTGGCGTGTTAGGCACGCCAATGTATGTTGCGAGAGATAGCGTGGCATTCTGACTCCTGGGGTCAAAAACAAAGATTACCGTAGAAGGGAAATTGAACGCACGGTGCGTCCTCCGGCACCGGGGGTCCAACTTCTGCCGCTTTTTCGGCACAAACCGTCTACCCTGGAAAAGAGAAGGAGATCGCGCATTGCAGAAATATCTTTGGATCGCGCTCGGAGGCTCGCTCGGGTCGATTGCCAGATATTGGGTAGGCTCTACGGTCGGCAGTCGCATGGGAACCAAATTCCCCTATGGCACTTTCGTGATCAACATCACCGCTTGCGCTGTCATCGGCTTCTGTATGGCTTTCCTCGGCCGGCACGCGGAATGGAATCCCGCTTGGCGATTCCTGGTGCCTATCGGATTTGTAGGCGCATACAGCACCTTTTCCACCTTCGAGTGGGAAACGTTTTCGAGCGTGCAGGCCGGTGCCTTCGCCATTGCCGCGCTGTACGTGGTTTTGAGTGTCATCCTCGGATTTGCCGCGGTATGGTGCGGCGCGCTGGCGGCGAAGGCTATCCGATAGAGAAGGGCAGGGAGAGCAGATGCTAAAAGCCGGGAAAGCCGTCAAAGTCACGATTTATCTCAGCGAAGGCGGTTCGCAACATGGGATGTCTGCATACTCGAGCATTCTTGACTTTCTCTTCTTCCGTGGAGTGGCCGGCGCAACCGTCGTCAAAGGCATCGCCGGTTTTGGCGCGGACCATCGTATGCACAGCTCCTCTCTCGTCGACATCTCGGATCGGCTTCCCCTGAAAATCGAGTTCATCGAGACCCGGGAAAAGGTCGACGAACTTCTCGGCAAGCTTGAAGAACTGGCGGGCTCGGGAATGATCGAAATTCAGGAAACAACCATCGCCAAGCCCGCCCAGGGTTCCAAGTCCAAGAAAGCTCTGCCCCTCAAGCATCTCAAGATTGAAGGCAAAGCGAAGATGATGCGGATCTATATCGGCGAGAGCGACCGCTGGCACGACCAGCCGCTTTACGAGGCATTGGTTCAAGCCATGCGGGCCAACGACTTGGCTGGCGTCACTGTTTATCGCGGCATCCTGGGCTATGGCGCCCATCGCCGGGTCCACAAGGAGAAGCCGTTGCATCTTTCGCGCGACGGCTCCATCATGCTCAGCGTCGTCGATTCCGAAGCAAAGCTGGAAGCATTCCTTCCCGTGATCGACGAAATGGTCCAGGAAGGTTTGGTGGTTCTCTCCGATGTGGAGATTGTGAAGTACACTCCCCGTCCCGTCGAAATTCCCGAGGAGAACCTTTAGCCATGAAAGAACGCTTTTCCGCCAGGATGCTGCGCATCCACTGCTCTGAGGCGGACCGCTGGGAAAATCAGCCTCTCCATGAGGTCATTCTCTCGAAATGCATGGAGCTCGGGATTGCCGGCGCGACCGTCTATCGTGGGCTCGAGAGCTTTGGCCCGGGTGCATCGATCCATCGCGCGCGCGGGCTAGGCTCGTCCAAAAATGCTCCCATCATGATTACGGTCATTGATCGCGAAGAAGAAGTCGAAAAGCTGATTCCACACCTCGACCGTCTGATCGGCACCGGCCTGGTTGCAAGTTCCCGTGTAGAGGCGGTTCGCTATTTTGGGAAGGCTGCCCTTTGACCGTCGGATCGAGGGCCTCTCGCAATCGCTGGCTCATCGCGATCGGCATTCTCAAGCTCGCCAAGGCGGTCCTCTTCGTCGCCCTGGGCTTCGGCGTGATCAAGCTGCTGCACAAAGATATCGCCGATCTTCTTACCCGCCTCGTCATCGCGCTGCGGTTTGATCCCGAAAATCGCGCCGTCAACTTGCTTCTCGAAAAATCCGCGCTGCTGAACCCGCGCCGGCTCAAGGTAATAAGCTTCGCCCTCCTGCTCTATGCCTGTCTCGATGTGATCGAGGGTACCGGCCTCGTGCTTGAAAAATCCTGGGCGGAATATTTCACGCTGATCCTGACCGCCTCGTTCCTTCCTTGGGAGTTTTACGAACTGTTGCGCCACGCGACTACGCTCAAAGCGGTGCTGGTCTTGCTGAACGTTGCCGTCGTCGTTTACCTTGCCTTCATCGTGAAAGAGCGATTGAATGAGGTTCATCGCTCCCCCCGCGCCTAGAGCAGAATCAGCACTCCTGTACCCAGCGGGGTAGACGCCAGACCGGATTTTTTATCGAGAAAAATCCAGCTTCCCAGACATTCTGCCGGTATACCTATGCTGATTCTGCTCTGAGAGCGGGTGGCCTGCGAGTGCCGGTGGGCCCCATTCCCACTGTTACTTTGGTGGGATATGCCTAGCCTGTCTTTCCGCCCCTGACAAGTACGTAATGCGGGACCGGAACCTATTTCTATAACACTACATCTAGTGCCCCCCTTACGATAAACCACATTAAATTGCGCTTTTGATCCCACCTCCCCAGAAGACCTCTTGCTGCTGGAATTTGGGCTTTGACACTTCGTCGCACTCCGCTAAGATTGTGGAGAATTCTGGTCTGAAGTGGTCAAAACAGACGATTTCCCGCCAGAAAATCACGGTCAAGTGGACTAGAAAGGGGAAAAGCAGATGAGGGCCAGATTCGAATGCACAGCGATTTCGGTGTTGTACGGCACCGGGATGTTCATTCTGCTTCGCTGCCTCTTTCGATAAAGCGAAAGTACGGCGAAGGTTCTGACTCAAAGGGCTGGCTTTACCCCCGTATCCCCGGATTGAAAAGGCTCGAAAGGGCCGGCGATTAGCGGCAAAGAAAAAAGCCGCAAAGCAAGGAACGAACGGAGAAGCAATGTTTCGCGGCAATCAGCCAACGCGTATGGACGACAAAGGGCGGCTCAAGCTGCCTGCGGACTTCAAGCGCCAATTGGATGAGGGCTACGGCAATCAGTTCTACATCACGAGCCGTGATGGAGTGGTTGCGGAGATTTATCCGCTGAAGGAGTGGGAAAAGATCGAGGAAAAGTTGGCGGCTGTACCTAGCTTCAATTCCGCCAAAAAGAAGCTGTTAGGGCTGGTGAGCTACTACGGCCAAATGGCGGAGATGGATTCCCAGGGCAGGATGCTTCTCCCGCAGATTTTGCGGGAGAAGGCCAATTTGACAGGCGACGTGGTGGTCTTCGGGATGCAAAACCATCTTGAGGTCGCCAACCACGAGGCCTTCAAGAAACAGATGGAAGCGAATCCTCTGACGGCCGAGGATGAGCAGGCATTGGCCGGCTTCGGACTTTAGTCTGAGCCCGGCGAAACCCCCGAGGGGGAGCACATGATGCGCAGCGATGAGCGGCATGTGCCGGTTCTTTTACAAGATGCGATCCGCTATTTGAACGTGCGCGCAGGTGGAACTTACCTCGATGCCACGCTCGGCAATGCGGGCCATGCGGTCGAAATCGCCAAGATGCTGGGCCGAAGAGGCAAGCTGATCGGCTTCGATCGCGATCCGGAAGCGCTCGAAGGAGCGCGCTCCCGGCTGGATACCCTGCGCCAACAACTCGGGAGCGAGATGCCCCGCGTTGAACTCCACGGAGAGGCATTTTCCGCCGTGGACCGCAGCGTAGAGCCCGCCAGCCTCGATGGTTTGCTGGCCGACTTTGGCCTCAGTTCGATGCAGTTGAGCGATGCGCGCCGTGGATTCAGTTTTCAGGCAGACGGACCTCTGGACATGCGGGCTGACCCGCGCGGAGGGATCACTGCTGAACAAGTGGTAAACCAGGCCGGAGAAAAAGAGCTCGCCGGCTTGATTTACGAATTCGGAGAAGAAAGGAGGTCGCGGAGATTTGCCAGAGCCATTGTCAGGGCGCGGCCGATTATGACCACGGCACAACTAGCTAATGTCATTTCGGCTGCCGCCCCGGCGATGAAACCAGAAAGAGGGCGTCACGCGATCCATCCCGCCACGCGGGTATTTCAGGCACTCCGAATTCATGTCAACGACGAGTTGGGAGAGATCAAGGCCCTGCTTGCCGCTGCGCCGCCGCTTCTGCGGCCGGGGGGCAGGCTGGTGGTCATCAGCTTCCACTCGCTTGAAGACCGGTTGGCCAAAGATGCTCTCCGCGAAGGGGCGAGAGAGGGAGTCCTTGAAGTTTTCACCCGCAAGCCGGTTACGGCTTCGGAAGAAGAGACGGATCGCAATCCGAGGGCGCGCAGTGCGAAGCTGCGAGCCGCGGAAAGAACGGCGAGGCGGCACGGACAAAGCCGCGAAGCAGGGAATTGAAGCATAGAAGCAGGGCGTAGAGGGTTGAAATTGCGGACGGCCTCGCAAGTGGCGGCCGAGGGTGGAAGACGGAAGGAACACGACGATGGCGACACAAGTAATTGCCGCGGGAGGAATCGGAATAGGCTTTGACGGCCACGCCACGGATGTGGCGGAACACAACCTCGCCCTGCTTGCCGCTCAGCAGCGGGTGCGGCGCGGCCCAACCCCCGAAGTCCTGTTCATCAAGCACCTGGACAACACTCGGCTTGTCCGCACCGAAGATCCCGTCAGAGTGCGCGAGATGCGCATTTTTTCCGCCGCATTGACCGTCCTCTTTCTCTTTTTGATGGTCTATGGCTGGCAGCACTTTAGTGCGATTGAGTCTGGATACCATGTCGAGGCGGAAAAGCAGCAGCTAGAGACCTTGCAGGAGCAGAACCGCCGTCTGCAATTGAGCGAGGCGCAGCTTCGCGATCCCGGTCGCATCGACCGTGTGGCGCGTGCGCTCGGGCTTAGCTCGCCTCAGCCTGGCCAGATGGTCCGCCCCGATCCGGTCGACGATCCGAATGCTCCGGCACTGGCCGAAAACGCGCCGGCAACTCCAGCCTTCCACTAGATTTCCGCGGCGGCCGCCCATCAGGAAGACGTGATGGCAAGGAGCGGGGAACGGGGCGAACCGAAGTGAAACAACTATCGTTTTTCTCTCGTCCCCCAAGCCCGGGCCCGGCCGCGGGGGAGCGGATTCGCGCCGCGGCAGCGCCCCGCCGTTTGCGCTTTTTGCACGTCACGTCTTTCTTCGTCTTTTGGATTGTGGTCATCGCTGCACGCCTCGTCTGGCTTCAGGTCGTCCGCCACTCCGAATTCACAGAACGGGCAGCCCGCGAGCAGCAACGCACCTTTGAGGTCGCGCCTCGCCGCGGAGTGCTGTATGACCGCAACCTCCACGAGTTGGCGATGACCGTGCTCGCCGATTCGATCTATGCCGTGCCGTCGGAGATCGCCAGCAAAAAAGACCCCGGTGCCCAGGCCAAATATATGGCCGCGGCGCAGACCCTGGCCAAGGTGGTGCACACGGATCCGGAGGATCGCTTTACCTCCGCCTCCCAGATCGCCGCTCGCCTGAGCGCCTCGCGCGATTTTGCATGGATCGCGCGCAAGCTGCCCGCCGACGAGATCGCGCGGGTGCAGGCGCTAGGGCTCAAAGGCATCTACACCCAAAAGGAATTCAAGCGCTTCTATCCCAACCAGCAATTGGCCGCCGAAGTGCTCGGCTATGTCGGCACCGATGACAACGGATTGGGAGGACTGGAGAGCGAGTTCAACCGCGATCTTCACGGGGTGCCCGGGCGTATGTTAACGGCGCTTGACGCACGCCGGCACGTGCTCGGCAGCCAGGAGCGCGATCCTCAATCCGGTGAAAACCTGGTGCTCACGATCGACGAGAACATCCAGTTCATCGCCGAGCAGGCGCTGGACCGCAACATGGAGCGGACCCACGCATTGAAGGGCATGGTGATTGTGCAGGATCCGCATACGGGGCAGATTCTGGCCCTTGCCGTGCGGCCTACCTTTGATCCGAATACCTTCCGCCATGCCAGCGCGAACCTGCTGCGTGATAGCGCCGTGAGCGATGTGTATGAGCCGGGCTCGACCTTCAAGCTGGTGACGTATGCGGCTGCCCTCAACGAGCATGTGACGACGCCTGACTCGATGATCCCTACCCTTGGCGGACAGATCAATGTCGCTGGGCGGATTGTGCATGACGACCGCGACGCGGTTCGCTATGAGGGCGAGCGCAACAATGTCTTGACCACCACGCAGGCGTTGGAGCAATCGAGCGACGTCGCCGCCGTTGAGCTGGCGGAGCGTATGCAGAAGGACCGCTTTTATCAATACATCCGGAACTTCGGATTTGGGCAGCGCACAGGCATTGAGTTGCCCGGCGAGACGCGTGGATTGCTCAAGCCACCGCAGCGGTGGAATCCGACAACGATCGGTTCCATTCCAATGGGGCAGGAGATCGCCGTAACTCCGCTGCAACTGGTCACCATGGTGTCGACCATCGCAAATGGCGGTGAATACCTGCCGCCGCACATTGTGCTCCGGAGTTCGACCGACAAGACGGTGGCAAGTCTTGTTCCGGCGGCATTTCATCCGGAAGATGAGCCGCCCAACCCCCTCCCCGCGGGCGCGCATCGCGTGATCTCCACTCTGACTGCGGCGGAGATGCGGAAGATCATGGAAGGTGTGGTTCAGGAGGGAACCGGCATTCCGGCGCAGCTCAACGGCTACACCGCGGCCGGCAAGACCGGCACGGCGGAAAAGATCGATCCGCTCACACACACTTATTCGAAGACCAAGTACGTGGCATCCTTCGTGGGCTTCGCGCCGGTAAACGATCCCGCGATTACGATTGCCATCGTGATGGATTCCCCCGCATATGAATTTCACTATGGAACCAAGGCCAGCGCGCCGGTCTTTCGCGAGATGGCACAACAGATTTTGGAGTACCTGGGCGTGCCCCACGACGAGCCCCTGAAGACGACCCAGGAGATGGCTGCGATTGCAAGTCATCCCAGCGAGAGCGATGAGCCGGAACAGCACCTCGATGATTTGAACTCTCTCTTTGATGAAGTGAATGATCTGCCGGTGGACGATCCGCTCCGGGCAGAGGTCGCCGCACAGAATTCCGGCGCGGCTGAACCGGAGAAAGGGACTGCGGCTTCAACGCCTGTTCCTCTTGAGCAAGCCGGGCTTCTACCGCCGGCTGCGCCGCCCCAACCAAAACCGTCCAGCTCCGATTCCAGCCCGAGTTCCGATCCGCATTTTGGTCCCGATCCTGGCCCGGCCCATTCCCTTGCGCCCGCGCCTGCAACACCTGCCGCGGAAGCAAGTGTCCCTTCTTCTTCGAGCGGTATCATCGTCGTGGATGCCCACCGCCGTGTTGCCGTCCCTTCTTTTGTAGGCGAGCCGGTGCGGCAAGCAATTGAATCGGCCGGCACGATGGGCCTCGGGCTGCAAGTTGTGGGTAGCGGGATCGCGCGCGCACAGGTTCCCGCACCCGGCACCATGGTTCCGCTGGGTACCGGCATTGTTGTCCGCTTCAGCCGCTAAGGCATTTTCGGAAATGGTATAAACCGAAGCCACAGGTCGCGAGTTCTGTATCAGGGCGCGACTTTAGTCGCGCCGAAAAAGCCGCAAAATCAAAAGGGCTTCAGCCCCTGCGGGAACGGCGTTCAAGGGGTTCACGCACTTAATCAGAGCTTCCTTGAGGCGTGGATCACGGATCAATCTTTGCGGTCGTTCCCCAGCGCCAACCTGCTCCGGAGGAGAAGTGCAGTTTGACTCAATCTTGGATGGGATCGAGTTCCTCCGCCGTGCGGGCCCCTCTTCCTCTGTATCGGGGGTCGAGTACGACTCGCGGCGAGTAGGAACAGGATCGCTCTTTGTCGCGATGCAGGGCGGCAGAACCGACGGCAACCGGTACATCGCACAGGCGGTGGAGCGCGGCGCCTCCGCCATCGTCACTGACTCCGGTGCCGCTTTTGACCGCGCTTCGCGGGATTATCCGCAGACCGCTCTGGTCGAGACCGCGCACGGCCGCCAAGCCCTGAGCCTGCTCTCGTCGAACTTCTTCGCCCATCCGGAGCGTCAGCTCAAGCTCAGTGGGATTACCGGAACGAACGGCAAGACCACAACCGCGTTTCTGCTGGAAGCAATGTTGCAGAGTGCGGGCCGCTCGACGGTGCTGGCCGGCACGATTGAATATCACGTCGCGGGGCAGGTTCGTCCGGCGCCCCATACCACGCCCGAGTCGCGTGACCTGCTGGAGCTCTTCCGCGAGGGAGTGGACGCTGGCGCATCCGAAGCGGTGATGGAAGTCTCATCGCACGCTCTCGATCAGGGCCGCGTCTTCGGGCTGTGCTTCGATGTTGCCATCTTTACCAATCTCACCCGCGACCACCTCGACTACCACGGAAGCATGGAGGCGTATTTTGCCGCCAAACGCCGGCTCTTCGATGGGTCGCAAGGTCCGCCTTCCCGTGCCGCGGTCTTGAATTCCGATGACGAGCATGGACGCGAATTGCGCGCGGTCGCGATCTCCGCGGGAAGCGAAGCGGTCTTTACCTATGGCCTGCAAAAAGCGGACTTCCGGGCGGAAGAAGTCGAGATGTCCGCCTCCGGAATGCGCTTCGCGATCGTGACTCCGTTCGGAAATACACGGATTGAAACCCGCCTTACGGGTCGGGTGAATGTCTACAATCTTCTCGCCGCGAGTGCCGCTGCATCCGCTCGCGGTCTGACCCTCAGCCAAATCGCGGCCGGAGCCCAAGGACTCACCGGCGTTCCCGGCCGTTTTGAGAGCATCGCTTGCGGTCAGAAGTTTGCGGTCATCGTCGATTATGCCCACACCGACGACGCGCTCACCAACGTGCTCACCGCGGCGCGAGACTTTGTAAAGACGACCGGTGGTCGGGTAATTACGCTTTTTGGCTGCGGAGGCGACCGCGACCGCAGTAAGCGTCCTCTGATGGGCCACGCGGCGGGCGCCGCGAGCGATGTCGTAGTGTTAACCTCCGACAATCCTCGCAGCGAGGACCCTCAAGCGATTTTGGACGACGTGCTCGCGGGTCTCCGCGGGGCGCGGGCGGCAGTCTTGGTCGAGCCTGACCGCGAGCGCGCCATCCACATGGCGATTGCTACCGCCCGGCCTGGGGACCTCGTTCTCTTGGCCGGCAAAGGACACGAAAAGACGCAGACATTCGCCGACCGGGTGATACCTTTTGATGACGCCGCTGTAGCCTGTGCGGCGTTGAGCGCGCTCGATCACTGACTGGATCACCGACTGGTTCGATTCGGAACAAGACTTGCGCGATTGAGGATGGAATGAAGCTTCGCTTGGGGGACATTGCGCGCTGGACCGGGGCGGATGTAAGAGCCTGGCACGGGGACCGGCTGGAGGCGCCAGCCACCGGCTACTCCATCGACACCCGCACCCTCGCGCCGGGAGATCTCTTCTTCGCCATTCGCGGAGAGCGGTTCGATGCCCACGATTTTGTTCCCGGCGCCTTCGAGAATGGCGCGCGCGCGGCCGTCATTGCTCGCAGCAAGGCCGTGCAGTTTCTTGAAATCGCCCGGAATCACACGCTTCTCTTGGTAAACGATCCACTGGAGGCTTTGCAGCATCTCGCCAGTGCAGTGCGCCGGCACTGGAACAAGCGGCTCATTGGCGTTACCGGCAGCGCCGGCAAAACCACTACGAAAGAAGCCGTGGCCGCGGTTCTTTCCGCACGATTCCAGGTGCTCAAGTCCAAAGGAAATTTGAACAATGGTTTTGGGCTGCCCCTCCAGTTGCTGAAATTGGAGCCCGAGCACGACGTTGCCGTCATCGAGATGGGCATGTCGCACTCCGGTGAGATCGCGGCGCTGGCGCGCATCGCCGCTCCCGATTGGGCGGTTGTCACCAACGTCGGCAGCGCCCACCAGGAAAACTTTCCGGATGGACTTGCGGGCATCGCGCGCGCCAAATATGAGCTGGTGCGGAGCCTCCCGGCTCAGGGCATCGCGTTCCTCAACTGCGACGATCCTTACGTGTCGCAGTTCGGGCGAGACTTTCGCGGCCGCGCTGTTTATTACGGTAGCGGACCTTGCGCCGACCCCAGCGCCGGCCAAATCGAAGAGTTGGGCTCCGAAGGCATGCGCTTTGAACTCACGGCCGGCGACCGCAAGACCACGGTCAGCATCGCGCTCCTCGGCCGGCACAACGTCTCCAATGTAATGGCAGCGATTGCCGTAGGCCTGGAAGCGGGCATTCCGCTTGAGGAGTGTGCCCAGGCCGCGGCCCAGCTTCGCCCCCCGGACAAACGCGGAGAGATTCTTCACATCTCCGGCGCCGTTGTCATCAACGATTGCTACAACTCCAATCCGGAAGCGCTGAAGTCGATGATCGCCACTCTGGCGTCGATGGTCGCGAAGCGGCGGATTTTGGTGGCAGGAGAAATGCTCGAGCTCGGCCCTCACGCCGCCAATCTTCATCGGGAATGCGGCAGGGAGGCGGCTGCCCGGGGCATCGATCTCGTGTTGGGCGTGCGCGGCAACGCTCAGTACATCGTTGAGGGTGCGCGAGAGGGAGGAGTGCCGGCCATGTTCGTTGCCTCTCCCGAGGCCGCCGGCGAGTGGCTCAAGGGGGAGCTGCGGCCGGGAGACGCCGCGCTGCTCAAAGCCTCCCGCGGTGTCGGTCTGGAGCGCGCCTTGAAGGGCATCGAAGATTAAGAGTCATTTCGGTCTCTCTAGGGCCTGAGGGAACAGACCCCAGTTTCCGCCTTGGTTCGCGCATCGTGCTCGGTGGCTCGATGGCTTCAATTGCCTTGTAAGATAGCCACAACGCGCGGGCGATCTGGACCCTTGCCGGAGGAAGTTTGCTCTACTGGCTCCTTTATCAGAAGCTATTCCCCTACTTCAGACCCTTCCGTATCTTCCGGTATCTGACGTTTCGGACCGCTTTTGCCAGCTTGACGGCGATGCTCATCGCATTGCTCATCGGCCCCTATGTGATCGAAAAGCTCCGCGAGTTCCAGATTGGTCAATACATTCGCGAAGAGGGGCCGCAGGCGCACCAGAAAAAGGCCGGAACGCCGACCATGGGCGGCGTCCTGATCGTGATCGCGATCATCGTGCCCACCCTTCTCTGGAGCGATCTCAGCAACCCCCTGGTCTGGCTGGCCATGGGTTCGACCGTCGCCTTCGCGTCGATCGGTTTTCTCGATGACTTCATGAAGGTCGCGCATCGGCGAAACCTTGGCCTCACTTTTTGGCAGAAGATGGGCCTACAGATCCTCACCAGCGTGGCCATCGCCCTGGTGCTGGTAGAACTGCACCAACAGGGCTCGTTCTCTACCCGGCTCATGGTGCCCTTTTTCAAGCGCGTGCATCCGGATCTGGTGTTCCATGCGCTGAGCAGAGTTCCCTATTTGGGCGTGCTCGATTTCCTGCCTTTCATCCTCTTCCTCACCCTGGTCGTGGTCTTTTCGAGCAACGCCGTGAATTTGACCGATGGCCTGGACGGCCTGGCGATCGGCTGCACCATCGTCGCCGCCGGTGCCCTCACAGTGCTGACGTATGTGAGCGGCCACGCCGTGCTCTCCGATTATCTTGAGCTTGAGCGCATGCCCCTGGTGGGCGAGTTGACGATCTTCTGCGGCACGATGGTCGGCGCCAGCATCGGCTTTCTCTGGTACAACGCTCACCCCGCCCAGGTGTTCATGGGCGATGTCGGCTCGTTGGGCCTGGGGGGAGCGATCGGCACGGTTGCGGTCATCATCAAGCAGGAACTGCTCCTGCCTTTTATTGGCGGCATCTTCGTGCTTGAAGGATTGAGTGTCATCTTGCAGGTGGGCAGCTACAAGCTGCGCAGGAAGCGAATTTTCAAGATGGCTCCCCTGCACCATCACTTCGAGCTCATGGGCTGGTCGGAGTCGAAGGTGATCGTGCGTTTCTGGATCGGTGCGCTGGTCTTTGCTCTGCTTGCGCTCACAACATTGAAGCTGCGTTAAACGGAGCTGCGTTAAACCCCTGGGAGAAGTGGTGGAACTCAAGAGCAAAAAAGTGCTGGTTGTCGGGTTGGGCAAGTCCGGGCTCGCCGCCGCTCTTTTTTTGCGCCACCATGGCGCCCAAGTCACGGTCTCGGACCAGCGCAGCGCAAACGCTCTGGCGAACGAGATTCCATCGCTGCTCGAGGCCGGCATTGCCGTCGAAGCCGGAGGGCATGGACTGCTGACTTTTCGCCGCCAGGATCTGATCGTCGTCAGCCCCGGCGCGCCCTTCGACACTCCCGAGCTGGTGCAGGTGCGCCGCTTCGGCTTGCCGGTCATTGGCGAACTGGAGCTGGCTTTCCGGTTCCTTCAGGGCAAGGTGCTGGCGATTACAGGTTCCAACGGCAAAACGACCACCACCGCTCTCGCCGGCGAGATCTTCAAGGCGGCGGGGGAGAAAACCCTGGTCGGCGGCAACATCGGCACTCCGGTCATCGAGTTGGTCGGCGAAAGCAGCCCCAACTCATGGTCGGTGCTCGAGGTTTCCAGTTTCCAGCTCGAAACGACGGTCCAATTTCGCCCGGCCATTGCCGTCATCCTCAATATCACGCCCGATCACCTCGACCGTCATGGCGCCTTTTCCAACTATGCTGCGATCAAGGAAAGGATCTTCGCCGCCCAGACCGGGGAAGATTTTCTCGTGTTGAACGGCGATGACCCCACGGTACAGCAGGCCGCGAGCCGCGCCCGATCGCAAGTCTTCTGGTTCAGCCAGACCAAAATCGTTCGCCGGGGCGCATGCGTCGTCAATGAAACAGTAGTTTTTCGTGCTTCTGAAGAGAGTGCTATCGAGCCGGTGCTGCCTCTGAGCGCAATCCCGCTCAAAGGCCGGCACAACGTTGAGAATGTGCTCGCGGCCGTTTGCTCCGCGAGATTGGCAGGCATCTCCCCTGAGGTGATCCTGAAGGCGGTCGAAGATTTCCGCGCGGTAGAGCATCGGCTGGAATTTGTCGCGGAAATCGAGGGAGTTGCCTACTACAACGACTCCAAGGCCACCAACGTGGATGCGGCGGCCAAGGCCATTGAGGCCTTCCCGGGCGGAATCCACTTGATTCTTGGCGGCAAGGACAAAAACTCCGACTACACCCAGCTTGCCTCTTTGCTGACGGAGCGGGTGAAGGCCGTGTACACCATTGGAGCCGCGGCCGAGAAGATCGAAGGGCAGATCGGTGCCGTGGTTGCCATCGTGCGTGCAGGCACGATGCCGGATGCGGTGAAGCGGGCAGCCGAAACAGCGGTGGCCGGCGACGTTGTTCTTCTGGCGCCCGCCTGCTCGAGCTTCGACCAGTTTGAAAACTATGAGCACCGCGGGCGCGTTTTCAAAGAAATCGTGCTGGCGAGACGAGGAGTGGGTACATGGCCAAGCGCGTAGGCGTCGACAAATGGCTTTTTGGCGCCACCCTGCTGCTGGTCTTCATCGGGCTGCTGATGATCTTTAGCGCCTCGGCAGTCATGGCGAAGGAACGGCTCGGGTCGCCCTATTTCTTTGTGAGCAAGCAGGCCATCTGGGCGGCGCTCGGGCTGATCGCCATGACCGCCCTCATGCAGGTGGACTATCGCAAGTACAACCGGCCGGTCGTCGTCTTTCCCGCGGTCGCCCTCACAACTCTGCTGTTGATGTGCGTTTTTCTGTTGCACGATTCGCATCACGTCTACCGCTGGATCCATTTCTCCTTCTTGTCTTTCCAGCCCTCTGAGATTGCGAAGCCTGTCATGGTGCTCTTTCTTGCCTGGTTCCTTCAGGACAAGCTCAGCGCCATTCACGATTGGCGCAACACCGTGGTGCCTGCCGCGTTGCCGAGCCTGGTTTTCATCGCGCTCATTCTGCGCGAGCCCGACTTGGGAACCGCTTTGGTCTGTGCCGGCGTGACCGCGCTCATGTTGTACCTTGCCGGCGCCGAAGTGAAATATTTTTTCTACGCCGCCGCCGCCGCCGCGCCGGTGCTCTACTTCATGCTCTTTCATGTTGCTTGGCGCCGGGCCCGGATGCTGGCTTTCATCAATCCCGATGCCGACCCGCAAGGCTCGGGCTTCCATACCATTCAATCTCTGATTGCGGTGGGAACCGGCGGCATCTTCGGCCGCGGCTACATGGAAGGACTCGCCAAGCTCTTCTATCTTCCCGAGCCGCAAACCGACTACATCTTCGCCAACATCTGCGAAGAGCTGGGACTGCTCGGTGCCCTGGCCATCCTCGCGCTCTTCATCGTCCTCGGCTATCGAGGCCTGCGCGCAGCCAGCCTTTCGAAAGACATCTTTGCGCGCTTTCTGGCCTTCGGAATCACCGCCACGATTCTCATTCAGGCATTTTTCAACATCAGCGTGGTGCTGGCCCTGGTTCCCAGCAAGGGCATTACCTTGCCTTTCATTTCCTATGGCGGAACCTCGCTCTTCTTCATGCTCGCGAGCGTAGGAGTCTTGCTCAACCTGACGCGGGAGATTGACTGAGCCCATGAGGGTCCTCATCGCCGGCGGCGGCACCGGTGGGCATGTGATTCCCGCCCTTGCCATTGCGTCGGCATTGCGGGCTGGCCATGACGCCGAGGTTCTCTTCGTCGGAACCTCGCGCGGTCTCGAGACCCGCCTCGTTCCTCAGGCTGGATACCGGTTGGAGCTCATCACCGTCGGTCAGCTCAATCAGGTGGATCTTGCGACACGCATGAAAACCCTGGCTGCCCTCCCGCTTGGAATCCTCGATTGCCTCCGTCTGCTGAGAGAGTGGCGGCCACAGGTGGCAATTGGCGTGGGCGGCTACGCCTCGGGCCCGGCAATGTTGGCGGCTCTCCTCAAGCGCGTGCCGACCCTGGCCTTTGAGCCCAATGCTGTGCCGGGAATGGCCAACCGGATGATAGGCAAGCGGGTCAATCGCGCCGCCGTCAACTTTGTGACCACCCTCTCCTACTTCCGCCATGGGGAAGTGACGGGAGTTCCCGTGCGCGAGCAGTTCTTTCAACTGCCGCCCCGGCCCCTCGGGGCCTCTCCGCGTTTGCTCGTTTTTGGCGGTAGCCAGGGAGCCCGAGCTCTCAATCAGGCCATGCCGCAGATTGCTCGCGAGCTTCTCGATGGCATGCCCGCTCTCACCATCCTGCATCAGGCCGGGGCCCGCCACGCCGATGCCGCCAAGGCCGCCTACGCCGCCAGCGGAGCCGATGCCCAACGGTGGGAGGTTCAGGCTTTTCTCGACGACATGCCCAGGCAGTTTGCCTCTTCCGATCTGGTTCTCTCGCGCAGCGGCGCCAGTACCGTGGCGGAGCTCGCCGCTGCGGGAAAGCCTTCCTTGCTTGTACCGTTTCCACGTGCGGCCGACGATCACCAGCGCAAGAATGCCGAGGCCATGGCGGCGGCTGGCGCAGCTACCATGCTGCTCGAGCAGCGGATGACACCGCCCGGCCTGCTCAATGCCATTCGAGATCTGCTCAACGACCCGGCACATCTCGCCCGCATGGGTCAGAACGTGAGAACTCTCGCGCGTCGTGATGCCGCAGCTCGCATTGCCCAGATCGCTGCCGATCTCGCAGCAGGGAGCAACTGACAGAACGCCGTCAAAGTGAGCGGCGGTGCTCCGGGACCCGGCTCGCTTCATCCTGCCCCATGCCTGCCCCTTCTCGTTTTGCAATTCCAACCGCGGCCAGCGCGATCACTACAGGAAAGCACTCCAGGGTATACCGCGTCTCCGGGCCTTCCAGCGTCGCCAGAAGAAGGCAGCGCAGCACGATATAGAGCAGCATCGCGGCGAGCATTCGCCACGCTGCGCGCGGCCAACGCACGACCCCGATTGCTGCCATAACGAGATAGGCAAGGTTCAGCAGTCCATACAGCAGGGCAAAGCAGGCGGCTGCGGGGTGCCGGTGGTACTGCCACCAGCGGACCGGAACCCGCAGCATCTCGACCCGCGGCCGCAGCCACATGTCGGCCACGCGCAGCATAGGCAGCTCGACATAATATCGGAGGGGATGGCGCGCAACCCGCCCCGCCGCCAAGGCAGCGAAGCGGGCATCGAGCGGTGGCGTGAGTGTGGTGCCCCGGTTGTAATCGGCAAAGAGCTTCCGCGTGGCCTCGTATTCACCAGGACTATCGAAGGCCCGGTTGGGTAGCAGGTCGATTTCCAGCCGGTTGTTGTCGGCATTCCAATCAATCTCCGATGTTGCCGTGAAGTCGATGGCCCAGGTCTTCATCCAGCGGTCGAACCCGGCGGTCGATGTCTCGCCCGCATCGGAGGCATCGCGGGCGACCAATGGCTGAAAGGTGTGGAAGGTGTGCAGGTTGCGCAGGGTCCATACCGCAAACGGGAGAGTGGCGAAAAAAACGCAGAGAACGGCGGCCAAAAATCTCTCACGAAGCCTCGAAGATCTCTCGCCGTCCTCGCGATTTCCGCCGCCCAGAAGAAGTCCTGCGAAGGACGCTGCCCCCAGGAGCACGCCATCGGGCCGGAGCAGAGCCGCGTAAGACCATGAGAAGGCGAGCGGGAGCAACCAGAGCCTCCGCCGCGTCGTCTGGAAACTCGCCAACGAATAGAAGCTCAGGGCGACGCAAAATACCGAGGGCGTCTCGGTAAGCGCAACCGCGGCATAGTTCGCCGTAAACGGGCAGAGAGCCGCCAGCACAAGCGCGGCCATTGCGGCGCGCCGGCCGCTTACGCGCTGAACAAGACCTGCGATCAACAGGCAGCTCCCGAGATCGAGAAAAGCCTGAAGGTAGAGCAGAGGAGTGTAATGCCCGGTTCCGAAGGCAAAAAAGCATGCCGCGATCAGAGCCGGATAACCGGGAAGACGGGCGAGCGTGGGCGCGACCAGGGTGCCGGCAGTGCCTTCAATGGTGCGTCCGTAGATCCCGTGGGCCAGCCAATTCCGTGCGATATCGCCGTAAAATAAGGAATCCCCTTGCACGACCGCGTGCGAATGGAGAAACCACAATCGAAGCACGGTTCCCGCGGCGAGCGGCGGCAGCAGCAGCATCCACGGTTTCCTTGACCAACCTTCGCGCGGCCTGCCGAGGTGCCTGGTCCCTTGAGCTGCTTCTCGTCGCATCATAATGATTGGGAATTAGGAATTCGATTCAACGGGGCATGGAGCCGCTAGAGCATTTCACTTTTGGTGTAGGAAAAAAGCCAGCTTCGAAGGTGAATGTTCCGCGAAAGAACGGCCGTACAGAGCAGATCGCACCACATCATAGTAAAAGTGAAAATGCTCTAATTCCTGTAGTCTCTTACAAGTACAAGGCATGAGCCGCCAGATATTCTTCGATCCGCAACGCAAGCGCTGGAGACGCCTCAGGCGTGTTCTGGACGTAGTCGCGGCGGTTTCTACCGTCATTCTGGTGCTTTTTTTCCTCAACGTCGTCCGAAAGCAGCAACTGCCTGAGCTCCTGATTCCGGCGCCCAAGCGCAACTATCGGGCCCTCAATGCCCGCAGCGTTGCGGCGGACATGCGTGCCCGCTATCAGCTTTCGTTGCGTCGGAAAACCTCTCGCCTCCCGTCGGAAATTCCGTTCAACTCCGGCGAGAGCCTTCGCGCCGCGTATTACGTCGATGACGATGCGGGCAGCTACTCCTCGCTAAGAGAGCATATTCATCAGATCGACATGCTCTTTCCCCAGTGGCTGTATGTCACGACCGCCGATGGAACCCTCGAAGGCTCCACCGACAGCGAATACCCAGCCCGAGTCTACAACCTGATCGACGGCCAAAGGGTGCATGGAGTTGACCCGCAGAACAAAGTGCGGGATCTGATCGCGAGCGCCCACGAGGATACCGAGATCGTTCCCTTGCTGAGCAACTACAACGTGCTCAAGCAGGATTGGGATCCGGTCGTCGCTGCGATGTTGCAGAATCCCGCGGCGCGGCAAAATCTGGAGCGGCAGTTGGCGAGATTCTTCGCCGCGAACCCCAGTTACCATGGCATAAGCCTCGATCTTGAAGAGCTCCCCGACGACGCCCTTCCCGGTTATCACTCGCTCATTGCCGAGCTCTACCAGCAGATGCGCCCTAAGAATCTGCAGCTCTACGTGAATGAGAGCATCGAAGCCGACGACGACGAGCTGCGATTTGTGTCTGCCAACAGCGACGGCGTCCTGCTGATGAATTACGACGAGCATGAGGTGACCAGTGGCCCGGGGCCGATCGCTTCCGAGGACTGGTTTGAGAACAATCTCAAGCGGGTGCTGCAGGTAGTGCCCAAGCAAAAGCTGATCTGCGCCATCGGCAACTACGGCTATGACTGGACCATGTCCATCCCGGCGAGGGGGCACACTCCCAAAGTGCTCAATGTCGATAGCATCTCGGTTCAGGATGGGTGGCAAGCGGCTTCCGATTCGGATGCGGAAGTTCACCTCGAAGGCGATGAGCTGAACGCTCACTTTGCCTATGACGACGAAGACAATCATGTGCGCCATCAGGTCTGGATGCTGGATGCCGTGACCGCCCTCAACGAGCTTCGCGCCGCGCGGCAGATGGGCCTTGAGACCTTTGCCTTATGGCGTCTTGGCACCGAGGACCCCTCCTTGTGGTCGATCTGGGACCGGCCCAGCGACAAGGACGCGCAAAAAAATCTCACCGACATTCCTCCCGGCGATGATGTCGATAGCGACGGCGAAGGCGACATTCTCCGCATCACCGGCAAGCCGCACCATGGCTCCCGGACCATTGACATGGATTCGGACGACTGGACCGTCACCGACGAGCGCATGACCAAGTATCCCCAGCCGTACACAATCCAATATTCGGGGTACAAAAAGGGAGAGCTCGCGCTTAGCTTTGACGATGGTCCCGATCCGCTATGGACGCCGAAGATTCTCGACATCCTGAAGCAGAAGAACGTCAAAGCTACGTTCGTCGTCATTGGCGAGCAAGCTGAAGACAATGTCGGCTTGCTGCGCCGCGAGGTGGACGAAGGCCATGAATTGGCCAACCACACTTGGAGCCACCCCGATATCAGCGACATCTCGCAGGCTCAGTTGGAGCTGGAGCTCAATGTCCCGGAGCGCCTGTTCGCTGCAAAGCTCGGCATCAAGCCGCTCTTTTTCCGGCCTCCCTACTCGATCGACCAGGAGCCGGACACCAATGACCAGGCGCGGCCGGCCTACCAAATTCAGAACATGGGATACATCATCATTGGCAACAAGATCGACACCAATGACTGGGATGAGCGGATCAAGAAGACTCCGGAAAGCATTGCCGCCGACGTTCTCGATCAGTTGAATGTGATGCAAACCAAGCCGCAGTTTCGCGGCAGCATCATCCTGATGCACGATGGCGGCGGAGATCGCTCGATTACCGTTGCTGCTCTACCCGTTCTGATCGATACCTTGCGCGCGCATGGCTACAAACTTGTTCAGATCTCCGATCTCATGGGGAAGACCCGCGCGGAGGTGATGCCGGAGCTCAAGCCCAACGAACGGTGGACCGCCCGCGTGGATTCGCTGGCATTCTTCGGTATTGCATTCTTTCTGCGATTTTCGGTATTGGTGTTCTTTCTGGGCGACGTTTTGATGAGTATGCGCTTGCTGCTGGTGGGGATCTTCGCTCTCATCGACCGCTTCCGCCGCCGTCGGACCCCGGTGGTTCCCGGCGGCTTCTGCCCTCCGGTCGCCGTGCTGATCCCGGCAT
>DATAWF010000155.1:0-6639 GCA_036267335.1 Acidobacteriaceae bacterium | reverse complement strand
CGTTTGCCCAGCAGATACCACAGCGAATCGCTTACGAAGCAAGCGGCAACGACGGCGACGATCACGGCGGGAAGCAGAAGCTTGTGGGTAGCGGTCAGGCTGCCGGCGGTCAACAGAATCGGAACGCTCGGGACCGGGGCCCCAAGCTGCTCCAGCATGACCCACAAGAAGAGGATCAGGTACGCGTAATGCAGAAAGAAATCAAGCGCCAATGGCATGCCGCACCCCGCCTCTCTCTCAAAAGTTTAAGCCGAATTCGCCGCCGGCCGGCGTCAATGCGCAGGCTCTACCGGGTCTTAGGAACACGGCCCCGTCGAGGAAGGTTCCCTGTTTACGCATATAAGATGTCGCACTCGGCGAAACGGTGCTGGCGAAACGCCGCAAACGGAAGAATGCTGCGATTGTAGCGGAGCGCGACCTGTTCTTAGCGCTCGCCCCAACTGAGCTTGGCGCGGAGAACGTCGAAAAAGCCCGTCTCGCCCAGGCGGACGAGCTTCACGGATTGTTCGGAACGCCGGCAGCGAACGCGATCTCCCACGCGAAGCTGCAGCGCCTCTTGCCCGTCTACGGTCACAAAGGTCTGATCGGGCACGCCTTCGATCGTGATCGTAACCTCGGCATCGCCGCGCACCACCATGGGACGGATGGTCAGCAGATGCGGACACACTGGAGTGATCACCAGCGCGTCGACATTCGGAGCCAGAATCGGACCATTCGACGAAAGGTTGTAGGCGGTCGATCCGGTCGGGGTTGAGACGATGACCGCATCGGCGCGAAATGCGGCGGCGAGCTGGCCCGAGAGATGCACCGAGAAATCTCCCATGCGGGCAATTGCGCCTTTGGACATCACGACATCGTTCAATGCGTCGTATTCCTTGTAAACCGCATTTGCGCGCACCACCTCGGCATGGAGCATGGAGCGGACGTCGATCGTGCAGCAATCCTCGCACCAGCCTTCGAGCGTGGCGTAGAGCTTGTCCACAGGCACTTCCGCCAGAAAACCCAGTGCACCCAGATTCACGCTGAGAATGGGGATGCCGCTCTTTGCGAAAGCCCGCGCGGCCGCGAGCAGCGTCCCGTCTCCGCCCAGCACCACCGCCAATTCCGGCCGCTCCTCGGCCATGAGGTGCCGGGGAACAATGGGAGCTTCCTGGGTATAGTTTCCGCTCACCGGATCCAGAATCGGCTCCAGATTGTGGGCGCGCATCCAGAGCACGAGCTCCGGCAGGAGCTTTGTCAGCTCCGGCTTTTGCGGCTTGGAGAGAATAGCGATTTTACGCATGGCCGGCAGGAAACCAGTGTAACGGAGAGGCGCGGTTTTAGGCCGGAACAGTGCGCCGCGGGTGGCCCATTCAAGCCCGATTTTGGCTTGAGTGGGGCATTTGCCTTTGCTTTTCTTTCTGTCATTCCCGTAGGGAATCTGCGGTTGGCGACGACAAACAGCGCGCAAAGCGCTGACCGCTGAGAACTGACAACTGACAACTTCTTTCGGGGGCTTGAGTGGGGCATTTGCTCTAAAAGCGCGCGTACAGCAGAAACTCGCGGTTGCCTTCAGCTCCCAAAAGAGGCGACGGAATCAGATCGGCGCCGAGCCCGCCCAGAGATTCGACCACGGTGCGCACGCGATCGATGGCGAGCTGGTGGGCGGCCGGGTCGCGAACAATTCCCCCCTTGCCCACGTGTTCCCTTCCCGCTTCAAACTGAGGCTTTACCAGAATCACTACTTCGAGCGGAGCTGAGGCCGCTCCATCGGCGTTGCGGAGCGCCGCCAAAACTGGGGGGAAGACAAGTGTAGCGGAGATGAAAGCGACATCCATCCCGAGGAAACTGATCCCTGCGGGCAGGCTGCCCGGCTCGAGATAGCGGGCGTTGGTGCGCTCCAGCAGCGACACCCGCGGGTCGTCGCGGAGGCTCTGAGCAATCTGGCCGTAACCGGTATCGACCGCGGTGACGCGGGCTGCGCCATGCTGCAGCATGCAATCCGTAAACCCGCCGGTCGAGGCGCCGATGTCGGCGCAGAGACGGCCCTCCAAGGCAATGCTCCAGTGGAGAAGCGCGGCTTCGAGCTTCTCTCCCCCGCGGCTCACATAGCGCTGCGGATCTCCTAAGAGGCGAAGACCCGCGTTGGAATGGACCGCGGTTCCGGGCTTTTCGATCTTTTGACCATCCACCAGAACGCGCCCGGCAAGAACGAGTGCCTGGGCGCGGACCCGCGACGGCGCCAGAGCCCGCTCCACCAGCAGCGCATCCAGCCGAATCTTCTCCACCGCCCTCGCTCCTTTCACTGATGAAAGCTCCGGCAGCTTCGCGCGCCCGATCGGCGCTGTAGAAGACTTACGCTCAAGCAGAATCCGCACAGATGTACGCAGCGGCGAAGATCCCAGACTGGATTTTCTATCTTTTCTATCAAGGAAAATCCACGTCCACCAATTTCGACTGGGTGCGCCTATGCGGATTCTGCTCTAAAAAAAGCCGCGTCTAATCCCCGGCTCGCGGCATCCTTTGAACGGGTAGAATAGCAACTAAGTCTTGCTAGAGCCTGTTATCAGCTTTCGCGCGGGCGGCGTTGCGATAGAAAATAGCGCCAGACGAGGCGGAGTCTGAAGGCTGTGGCGGGCCCACTGTTGAGCGCGACAACGAAGGTTGGCGCAGTTTTCGCCGCAACCAAAGGGCCCGTGGGAAAGTGAATGCCAGGCTCTAACGATCTACGCTTCCTCAGGCCGCCCGTTGGCTCTATCTCCGGCGCATCCATGCTGAAACTGGGGCAAACTGCAAAGCTATTTCGGGGCCAGATCTTCCCACACGCAGTTACAAAGGCAGTTCAGGCATCATGGAAGGCTCACACATCACGCGGGACACTCTGGCGATGCATGCCATGCGAGGCCTGCCCGCGGACGAAGAGGCGGCAATTGGCGAACACTTGGCCAATTGCGTGCTGTGCCGGTGGCATCTGGCCGAGGTATCCAGCAACCTCGCTCTTTTGGGTATGAGCTCCGGTCAACGGCCCCTGTCGGACGAAGAGCGTCAGCGCCTGCTGGCGCAATTGGCCCGCGTCCCCGCGGACGAGATCAACGAACGGGAGCAGCCGCTGCGGCAGGCTTCGCGAGACGAAGCTTCCTCCCACAGCGGCCCTCAAAACAGAGCGGAAGGTTTTCGAGTGAAACAAGATTCATCGGGGCGTAAGAGCCGTGGCGCAGCCTTCTGGACTGGTTGGGGCCTCGCGGCTGGATTTGCGGTGGCGACCATCGCTCTTGCCGTGCAGAATTCATCGCTGAATGACACGGTGCAGAACGAATCCACCCTGGTCACCAACCTCGCGGTGAAGGCCTCGCGCGCGCAGCAGGTCCTCGAGACTCTTACCTCCCGCCGGGCCGAGCATGTCGATCTGACTCCAACCAACGTGAACAATGAGCCCGGTGGGCGCGCCACGTATCTTCCGGAGCGCGGTGGGCTGATCTTTCAGGCCAACAATCTCAAGCCGATTCCCGCGGAAAAAACTTATGAGCTCTGGTTGATCCCCGCAGACGGCCGGGCGCCGATTCCCGCCGGCCTGTTCCGCCCCGACGACCTCGGTACGGCAAGTCTGGTGATGCCTCACTTGCCCGCCGCGGTTCCGGCCAAAGGCTTTGGAGTCACCATCGAGAGTGCCGGAGGGGCCGGCAAGCCGACTCTGCCCAACCTGTTGGCCGGAACTGTTTCGAATGGCGTCGCGAACAACCAGTGATCGAGATCCCGTCCCGTCTGCTTCTGCCAATTTGAAGACAGGCACTCGCCGCCAAAACCGGAATCGCCGGCCTCCCCTGCGAGGCGGGCCAAAGCACCCGCGCCAATCCGGCCTGCGCGCAATGTTTCATGCCCTTCACGCGGCCTATGGCCCGCAGGGTTGGTGGCCGGGAGAGACGCCAATCGAGATCGTCGCCGGCGCTTACCTCACACAAAATACCTCGTGGGCGGCGGTCGAGCGCTCCCTTGCCAATCTCCGTGCGCACGGTGTTTTGACCATCGCAGGTTTTCGCGCCATTCCCGAAGATGAACTGCGCTCCCTGATTCGCCCGTCGGGCTTCATGACTCGCAAGGCCGCCGCAATCAAGGCCTTCATCGCCTACCTCGACCGGAAGCATGGCGGCTCGATCGAAGCGCTGGCTGCAGCCCCTACGAAAGATGCCCGGCACGATCTCCTCGATTTGCTTGGCGTAGGAGAGGAGACCGCCGATGCCATCCTCCTCTACGCTTTGAATCATCCGGTCATGGTCGCCGATGAATACCTGCGTCGCATCGCATCGCGGCACGGCATGGCGCCCGAAAGCGCGAAATACTCCCAGGTTCAGCAGTTGGCCCAAGCGGCCTTTTCGCAAGAGAGACCTGGCTCCTACGTCCCCCTGGCCAAGGAATTCCACGCGCTGGTCGTCCAGGTGGGCAAGCATCATTGCCACCGCCAGCCGGACTGCCATGGCTGTCCGCTCGAAGATTTCCTCCACGGAAGACGGTAGCGAAAGCCCTCACGCGACGCGCAGAGACCCGCATTTGCTTTCTGTCATTCCCGCAGGAAATCTGCTGTGCGCTCCCTCCCTCTCATCTCGACCGGAGGCGGCGCGAACCCGCCGACCAGCACGCTGCCGCTGCTCTGCAGGCAAAGTACCGGCAGGATATCGCTCAATGGAATGCCGACCTCGAAACCGAATCGAGCGCCGCGCGCGGTTTTGAAAACGAAGTCCGGATCGCCGAGGCGCGGGAGAACCGCTTCGAGTTCGGGGAAGCGCTGCTCGAGATCGGGCTGGTCATCACGTCGATTGCCCTGCTGACCAAGCGGACGTTCTATGCCCTCGTGGGCGGTCTCTTTGGCCTCGGCGGAGTGATCTCGGCCATCGCGGGACTCATGGTGCGGTAGCGGCTGCCCGCTATCGAACGCTTCCGTCCGGAAATGGACAGCTCGGCACGATCTGGGACCGCAATCGCTCCGCCGCTTCGTTCGAAAAACCAGTGACTTAGCCGAATTCCATCTCCGGATCTGAAATTGCTTTCCCTCTAGAAGGATCTTTCCTTTTGGAATTCTTCGGAGACCACCGGCAATGATGCATGCCTTCCAGCAGAATTTGCTCTATGCCCTTCGGCAGTTGCGCAAAAGCCCCGGCTTTGCAGCAACAGCCATCGCCACACTGGCGCTTGGAATCGGCGCAAATCTCACCGTCTTTCTCGTTCTCTACGGGGTGTTGCTGAAGCCGCTGCCCTTTCCTCAACCACAGCAGTTGGTGCGTATCAGCCGCTTCTATCCCGACGGTGAATCGAGTTTCGCCTTTTCGGGAACTCAAGCGCTCTTCCTCAGCCGCACCAGCCGGACACTGGAATCTGCCGCGATCTATGACTACGTCCCTAGCCGTGTGAATTTGAACCAGGGCGGCCAGGCGGTGCCGCTGGAGACTCTCCGCGCCACTTCCGGTTTCTTCCATGTTTTTCAAATGGAACCGAAGATCGGCCGCGGCTTCTTGCCCGCGGATATGGCGCTCAATGCGCCGGGAGTCGCCGTTCTGAGCGACGCGACCTGGCGGTTGGACTTCGACTCCGATCCCAACATCCTTGGCCGGTCGATCACTCTGGGCAACCGGGAGTACACCGTTGTCGGCGTGGCAAATCCGAACTTTCAATTCGATGCCAAGGTCGATGCGTGGACGCCGCTCCAGATCGCCGAGAGCCCGGAAGACAAAAGCAATGAGTATAACTTCGTTGGACGGCTCAAGCCTGGCGTCACGTTTGCGCAGTCCCAGGACGACCTCAAACGCACACTGCTGCAGTTGAAGAGCACCTATCCGGACTTATGGAATCAGTATCAGTCTGTGCGCGTTACCGATCTTCACGACTCGCTGGTGGGCCAGATGCGTCCTGCGCTGGAGATGCTGATGGGCGCTGTCGGCCTTGTCCTCTTGATCGTCTCCGCGAACATTCTCAGTCTGCTCCTCACGCGCTCGATTGCCCGCCGCCGTGAGATGGCTCTGCGGGCTGCGCTTGGCGCATCCGGCTGGAGGATCCTTCAGCAGCTTCTGGTGGAAAATGCGGTGCTGTGCATTTTAGGCGGGGTCTTCGGAGCCCTGGTCGCCGAGTTCGCGATGCCGGCTTTGATGCACTTGAGTCCGTTGCCATTGCCGCAGTTTGTCAGCTTGCACCTTGGCGGACCGCCGCTGCTCTTCGCGGCCGGGCTTGTGCTGGTTTGTGCTCTGCTCTTTAGCCTGGTGCCGGCAGCGGAAAGCAGGCGCACTCAGCTGAATGAATCGCTGCGAATGAACTCCGCTCAGGTGGCGGCCGGCCGTAACCTGCCGCAAAAATCGCTGGTGGTAGGGGAAGTCGCCATTTCCCTGGTTCTACTTGTCGCTGCCGGGTTGCTGCTTACCAGCTTCTGGAGGCTGGTGCACGTCTCGCCCGGCTTCAATGCAAACAATGTCCTCACCTTCAAGACCACCTTCACGGATCAGCAAGCCGCAACCAGCGCTGCGTTCAGCCAGCGTATGGACGAGATCGTCGCGCGCCTTGAGGCGCAGCCCGGCGTCGAGGCTGCGGCGGCGGTATTGAGCCTGCCTACACAATTAGGGCCGGATTTGCCCTTTAAGATCCTCGGCCGGCCGGCTGGCAATCCCATCGACGGCGACG
>DATAWF010000154.1:0-8153 GCA_036267335.1 Acidobacteriaceae bacterium | reverse complement strand
GTGGCGCATTGAGACCTACACCGGGCGCAAAGCGGAGACCATCGGCAGGTCCGAGTTTTTTCACTTTCTCTGGCAGGAGCGGAGACAGTTTCTACGCTTTCTCGTCTGGACCGGGGATTTTTCGGCTCGCACCAAGCTACGCTCCTAAATCGCGGTCTCCACGGGCTGCGGGGAAACGCCCGGACATCTGGAGAATCGCCGGCCCTGTGGGCAAACAAACCCCAGCCCTGAGAATGGAGTCTATTCCGAGGGGAGAGTGGAACTCTGGTGCGATGCGGGCGCCTCGGTTTCACGGAGATGGTTTTTGAGTTCCCGCGGATGTGCGGCCGTTTTTCGCGCACAGACAAACCCGTATTGGAAAACGATCGGAAACGGATGAGGAGAAGCATGAGTGAAACGGTAGAGCTGACTACAAGCGATGGACACACCCTGGATGCCTACGTGGCGAGGCCGCAAGGGCCGGTACGCGCCGCGCTGATCGTGATTCAGGAGGTCTTCGGAGTCAACGCGCATATCCGCTCGGTTGCGGATCGATTTGCCAAGCACGGCTTTCTTGCCATTGCGCCTGCGCTCTTTGACAGGATCGAGAAACATGTCGAGCTGAGCTATGAAGGAGAAGACAGACAGCGGGCCTTCGCTCTGATGCCACGGCTGGATTTCGAGAAGGCCCTGCTGGACGTGGAAGCGGCCATCGAGTATGGGAGCCGGGAGACGGGCAAGCCGGCGCTGGTCGTGGGGTATTGTTTCGGCGGGACGATTGCATGGCTGAGCGCAACGCGTCTCCATCCGGCTGCGGCGGTGGGCTACTACGGGGGGAACATCGCCAAGTTCAACGAGGAGAAGCCGCGCGTCCCCGTGATCTTGCATTTCGGGCGCGAGGACTCGCACATTCCTCTGGAGGATGTCGACAAGATCGCTAAAGCCCATCCGGAGGTTCAGGTCTTCACCTATCCGGCGGGGCATGGCTTCAGTTGCGACGCTCGTTCCTCCTATGAACCGAAATCGGCGGCGGAGGCTTTCGAGCGTACTCTCACATTTCTCAACCAAAACAGCTAGGGCGGCTGCTCAAACCATGCCGCGCCGCAGGGCGAATCTTTAGGTCAAAAGCCGGCGTCTAAAGTAGGCGTCAAGAGTGGGTGTTGAGGGGCGTCGAGAGCGTTTCTCCTATTGCTATGCACCACCAAGGACTGAGAAGTGCGGCCTTTCTTGGTAAAAAGCCCGCAGGTAGCAGCTTCGGGGTACATCTATAGGAGAAATGCTCCAGGGCGGGCGTCCCTTGGGATTCAGAGGTCCATTCGACTTTCCACATGAATTTCAAAAGTCGGGTGGGTTTTCTCATCGTTCAGAGGCTATTCTGAACCTCCTGCAGTCTCAGGATTCTTTGCGAAGGACAGGCAAGGGAAGGGCCCACCATGGCTGCGAGCGCGACAACCGCGGGCCGAACCGGAGAGCCTTCAGGCTTGCGAGCGGTTGCCCCTGCGGTCTGGAAGCCCAAGACCAATCCCTGGATCATTGCCGCCACCGTAGCGCTGGCGGCCTTCATGGAGGTGCTGGACACCTCGATCGCGAATGTCGCTTTGCCGCACATCGCGGGCAGCTTGGGCGCCAGCTTCGACCAAAGCACCTGGGTCCTGACCTCCTACCTGGTTTCGAATGCGATCGTGCTTCCGATGGGGGCATGGGCGGCGAGCGTCATCGGACGGAAGCGCTTCTTCATGCTCTGCATCGTGATCTTCACGGTCAGCTCGTTTCTCTGTGGTATCGCGCCGACGCTCGGGCTGCTGCTGGTCTTCCGCATCTTTCAGGGAGTGGGAGGCGGAGGCCTGCAGCCGATGGCGCAGGCCATCATGGCGGATTCGTTCGAGCCCGCGAAGCGGGGCCTGGCTTTCTCCATTTATGGAATCGTCGCCGTGCTGGCTCCTTCGATCGGACCCACCCTCGGCGGGTGGATCACCGACAACTACTCCTGGCATTGGATTTTCTACATCAACATTCCCGTAGGCGTGCTGGCGTTGGTGCTTACCAACCGTCTGGTGGAAGACCCGCCCTACATCCAACCGGACCGGCGCAACCTCTACCGCATCGACACGATAGGGCTGACGCTGCTGATTCTTTCGATGGGCGCGCTGCAAATCACCTTGGACAAAGGCGAGGAGTTCGACTGGTTTGGGTCTCATTTCATCGTCACAACGGCGGTGATCTTCGCCTGTTCCTTTGTCGGGCTGATCATCTGGGAGTTTCACGCCGAGCGGCCGCTCATGGACTTGCGGCTCTTCGAGCGGAAGAACTTTGCGGTCTGCGCCTTCCTCATGCTGCTTACCGGGGGCTTTCTCAATGCCACAACCGTATTGCAGCCCCAGTTTTTGCAGCAGGAGCTGGGCTACACGGCGACGATTGCCGGCCTCTCGCTTTCGGGTGGCGGGATTGTTTTGATCTTTCTGATGCCGATGGCGGGCCAGGCGGTCAGCCGGCTGCCGGCGCGGAACCTGATCGCCTTCGGCTTCCTCGTTTTTAGCCTGTCGTATTTCTACACAGCCACGCACCTCAACCTGGGCATCAGCATGGGATTCGCCTCGTGGCTGCGTGTGATTCAGGTTGCGGCGATCCCATTTGTCTTCATCTCGGTGACTACTGCGGCGTACTTCGGGATACCTATGGAAAAAAACAACCAGGTCGCCGGGTTGATCAATTTTGTGCGCAACATCGGCGGCAGCATCTTGATCTCGGTAACCAATGCGCTGGTCACGGAGCGCAGCCAGTGGCGGCAAGATCAACTCTTGCAGTACACGGCTCCGGGGAGCCGCAACTACCAGCAGCAAACTCAGGCGCTGCAGGGCTACTTCAGCACTTCCGGGGGGAAGGCCAATGCGCTGGGGTTGGCGCAGGGCCAGGTTTACAACCAGTTGCACGCCCAGGCGCAGTCGCTAGCCTACGTCGACGTTTATTTTGTCCTGGCGTTTGCGGCGGCCATCATGGTGCCCGCGGCATTCCTGCTCAGTAAAAATCGTCCCGGCGGGGAGCGCGCGGTCTTGATGGAATGATGCCTACGACGGCTGCGGTTGACCGCCAGCCTCCAACGCCGCTCCCTCTTGTCTCCGTAGCTCTCCATGGCGCCCGACCCCGAGACTGAGAATCAGCCCCAGACAGATTGCCACTCCGACAAACGCCGTATAGGGGAAGAGGGCGGTTCGGGGAAAAAGATGGCTTAGCAGCCGGTGGCTGAAGAACCAAAGAAAACTAAGCGCGGTCACGCCCCAGTAGAGCGGGCGCGAACGCCAGCGGAGCTCCGCCAGGGCCGGGATGACGAAGATCAGCAGCAATCCATCGAAGACGCGATGGTAGAGGGGGAGGGTGCTTAGCATTACCAGCGCAGCGATGATCGTGTAGGGCCGGTTGCGACGGGTGATTGGATCCAGGCACGCGAGAACGATTGCAACCAAAAGGGCAAGACTGATTGCATAGGCGACAAGATTGTCCGCATGGAGATTCGGAATCAGACGGGAGAGGGGAGCCTGCAAATTGAGGAAGGTTGCCGAATCGGCGTTGGCGGCGGATGGATCCGATAGGCGGCCTGGCTGAAGGGAGAGCTTCACGTTGGCCGATTCCTGCGAAAAAAACGAGAGAGAATGCAACTGGAAAGAGAGCAGCGCGGCGCCCGCGAGCAACAGCGCGGCTGCGAATGCCAGAGCAGCCGCGGCGGCTTTTGCAGTGGATCTGCGAAACAGCAGGAACAGCGCCGGGGCGAGCGCGACTTGGGGTTTCAACGCCAAGCTGACGACAAGCAGAGCGATCGCAAGCAGCGGGACCTCCCCGGAGACGAGAAGCGTGACCCCTAAAAGGCCGCATCCAGCAGCGATGATGATCGGCTGGCCCACCCACAGCGCGGGAAACATGATTCCGCTCTGGATCACGAAAACAATGGGCAGATAGGCGACGACACTGGTGTACAGATCGAATCGCAGAATCAGGAAGACATAGACCGCAAGCAGGAGGCCACCCCCGAGCAACGTCCAGGCGAGATGCATGGCCGGCCAACGCAACAGGAGCAAAGGCGAAACCGCGAGGAAGCTGCTCGGCGGATAGACGGGAACCTCCGGCACGATAAAAACGTTGCGACCGGCCAGGCGCTGAAAGAGATGCTCCACCACATTGGAATCGTAGGGGTTGCAGGCATGGAAAAGGCAGTGCGCGCCCGCAATCAGAGGGGCGAAGTCGCGTGCGTCAGGCTCCCCGGCGCGAAGCGTCCAGTGAAACGGGCGCGACCACAGCAAGAAAGTGACTGCCAGGGCCAGGATGGCGAGCAATGCGCGGCGACGCTTAAGCATTCGACCTTAAGCGTAATCGTAAAGTTCCGGAATAGCGGAAAATTTCCTACCATGTTACTCTTAGGTAGACACTTAGAGAGTGGACTCGAGACAAAGGACAAGGGGTAACGCGCTGCTGTGCTGGCACCTCAAAAGAAAACTGACGTTATTACTCGCTTCCGCGCCCACGATACCGACACGGGCAGCCCGGAAGTGCAGATCGCGATTCTCAGCGAACGGATTGGCGAACTCACCGAGCATTTCAAGCTGCACAAGAAAGACCACGCCTCCCGGCGCGGGCTTCTGATGCTTGTCAGCAAACGCCGCCGCCTGCTCGATTATCTGAAGACGAACAACTCCGACCGTTACCGGGATGTCATCGGTAAGCTGGGTATCCGCAAATAGAAGCGGGCAACTTGCCAATACGCTTAGCGCGACAAGGGAGAACAGAACCGATCGAGGGCATGGCCCGCAGAATGTGCGGGCGCTTGTCACGGTCGCCGTTGTCTCGAACTCCGTATGTCGCCGGAGTGTGTCCGGCCGGCTTTCCGCAATGGAACGCCTTTCGGCCTGCCTCTCCTGCCCCATCCGGGTGCGAAATCTGAAATGAGGAATTTATGAAACACGAAGTGACTGTCGAGCTTGCCGGTGGCAAACGCTTGACCTTTGAAACTGGCCGCATGGCCAAGCAGGCTTCTGGAGCCGCGCTGGTTACCCAGGGAGATACAGTTGTTCTGGCCACGGCCGTGGCTGCTCCCGAGCAGAAAGAAGGCCTGGACTTTTTCCCCTTGACCGTGGATTACCGCGAGTACGCCTATGCCGGCGGCCGCATTCCCGGCGGATTCATCAAGCGCGAAGGGCGTCCTAGCGAGCGCGAGGTTCTTACCTGCCGCCAGATCGACCGCCCCATTCGCCCCATGTTCCCGGAAACCTTCCGCAACGAGACTCAGGTGATTGCGCTGGTGCTCTCCGCGGACAAGGAAAACGACCCGGACATCATCGGCATCAACGCCGCGGGCGCGGCGCTGGCGCTCTCGGACATTCCTTTCGGCGGCCCCATCGGCGCGGTGCGCGTCGGCCAGGTCGAAGGCGAGTTTGTCATCAATCCAAGCTATGAGGAGCGCGCGCAAAGCACGCTCAATATCACCGTTGTCGCCACCAAAGACGGCATCGTGATGATTGAGAGCGGCGCCAAGGGCGTCAGCGAGGAAACAGTCGTCGATGCGATCGAGTTCGGTCATGCCGAGATCAAGAAGATCTGCGCGGTCGTGGACGAGCTCGTCGCAAAAGCGGGCAAGCCCAAGCGGGCCGTGGCGCCGGCAGAGTTCGACCAGGCGTATTTCGATCAGCTGCAATCCAAGGCGGGCAGCCGCTTGCAGGATGCTCTGGACACCAAGGTTCATCCCAAGGCCGAAAGCGTGGTGCTGGTCAAGAAACTGAAAGATGAGTTGGTCGCCGATCTGCCTGCGGACGAACCGGACGGGAAAAAGAAACTCTCGAAATATCTCGAGGCGCTGCGCGAGAAGATCTTCCGCGATCAGGTCATCAACGAGCGGGTTCGCCCCGACCGCCGCGGTTTCGACGAAATTCGGCAAATCTCGATCGAGGTCGGAGTTCTGCCGCGTGTTCACGGTTCCGCGCTCTTTACCCGTGGAGAGACCCAGGCCTTGGTCAGCGCAACCCTGGGCACCACCGACGATCAGCAACGGCTGGAATCGTTCCAGGGCGAGCAGCGCAAGCGCTTCATGCTGCATTACAACTTCCCGCCTTTTTCCGTTGGGGAAGTCGGCCGCATGACCGGCGTCGGCCGCCGCGAGGTGGGCCACGGAGCGTTGGCGGAGCGCGCGATCAGCGCTGTTTTGCCGACAGAAGACGAGTCGCCCTACACGCTGCGGGTGGTCTCCGACATTTTGGAATCAAATGGTTCCTCATCGATGGCTTCGGTTTGCGGCGCCAGCCTGGCGCTGATGCACGCCGGCATTCCGCTGAAGGCCGCGGTCGCCGGTGTGGCCATGGGATTGGTCAAGGAAGGCGATCAGTACGCCATCCTGACCGACATCGCTGGAGCCGAAGATCACTATGGCGACATGGACTTCAAAGTTGCCGGAACGCGCGATGGCATCACCGCGCTCCAAATGGACATCAAGATCCCCGGCATCACGGGAAGCATCATGCGCGAAGCACTGGCGCAGGCACGCCGCGGCCGGCTCTTCTTGCTCGACAAGATGGACGCGGTTCAAAACGGCCCGCGCGAGGAGCGCTCGAAGTTTGCCCCGCAAATCCGTACCTTGCAGATTCCTACCGACAAGATTCGCGATCTGATCGGGCCCGGAGGCAAGACCATTCGCGGCATCATCGAGGAGACGGGAGTCAAGATCGACGTCGATGACACCGGCCGGGTCAATGTCGCATCCAGCGATGAGGATTCGCTCAAGAGGGCGCTGGAGATCATCAACAACCTGACTGCCGTGCCCGAAGCCGGAAAGACCTACCTGGGCAAGGTCGTTCGGCTTGCCGAATTCGGCGCCTTTGTCGAGATCTTTCCCGGCACCGACGGTTTGCTGCACATCAGCGAGATCGCGGAGCACCGCGTGAAGGATGTGAAAGACGAGCTGCGCGAAGGCGATCAGGTCCTGGTCAAGGTGCTCGGGATCGAAGGCAACCGTATCAAGCTCTCGCGGAAAGCTCTGCTGCGCGAGCAGCGCGAAAAGCTGGGACTCCCCGATCCTGCGAAAGCCCCGCGTTCGGCGGACGAGGAAGGCGGAGACTCTCACTCCGGACGTGCAAGTCGTCCGGCTCCGTCTCCCTCTCCGTCTCCGGCGGTCGAGCGCCAGCCTGTTTCGAATGCCAGCACCATCACCATCGAGGGCGGAGAAGACTTCGACGAAAACGCACCTGCTTTCGACGACGATACAGAGCCGAACTTCAATCGTGCGGATGGCTCAACGGCGACGGAAGCCCGCAGACCCAGCGCTCCAGGCGCCGGCGGTCCGGGTGGCGGACAGCGCCGCCGCGGCCGTGGCCGTGGCCGTGGACGCAGTGGGCCGGGGGGCGGGAGCCGGGCATAGCAATTGCCCGACAAGCCGGTCTCTAAGAAAGATACAAAAACGGAAAGCATAAAAAGGCCGCGCGCAAGCGCGGCCTTTTTATGTCATCGAAATATTCTGAAACCCGAATTGAGAGCGTTTTTGGCTGGTTTAACTGATGAGGCAACCGTCAGTTTCTTCAGTCTGGAGCGATGGAAGTTGCGATACACTGCACTCGATGAGCGCTTCTCTGTACATCGTCGTCGAGGGCGAGGATCCAGGATTTGATATCTTCGTCAACGGCCGTGCGCTTGCCCGCAATGAAGATGCGCTCGAAAAGATGGCTCAGCGGATTGGCATAAAGCCGCTTCTGGAGTTCTTTTCAGCGGACGTGAACTCCATGGCGCTGTTACTCGAAGAGGGCGCGGGCGATCCGGAGTGGGCAAAGACATTGCCTCCGCCGCAGTGGTTTGCGCCCGAAGACGGCTTGGTTACGGTCTGCAAGCTGCTCGACCATCTGAAGGCCTCTCCGACGGCACTCGGCACGGAAACCCTGGCGGTGACCCAAGAGATGGAAGAGTTCGAGCGCGTTCTCCGCAAGACGGCTCAGCGGCATCTGCGCTGGCAGTTAGCGGTTAGCTGGAAATAGACCGGCTCCCTCTCAAAGCTACTCGCTAGCGTGGTGAGTCTGAAGTTCATTGAACAATTTGGCGAAATGGAGTGGAGCCCTCAGGGGCTGAAGTGTCCGCGTGAGAACTACACAAGGTACTTGTAATTCAGTGGGGAGTTGGGCGACAAGAGAGCATGTCGCGATTCAAGGTTT